>CAZTJD010000040.1:0-31106 GCA_964613985.1 uncultured Anaerolineales bacterium | reverse complement strand
TGTCGGGTAAAGACTTTTATACAATTGGTACTTTTCATTGTACATCGCCCGGTATCTTGGATCGGGTTCGGTGATCATGTTTTTTGAATGCACTGCAGCCTGGCAAGCTTCTTCAATGTGATTATATACACCAGTCCCAACACCTGCCAGTAAAGCTGCGCCCACAGCGGATGGTTCGATAGTTTGCGTTTGATAGATTGGTTTGTTATAAATATCTGCCTGTAGCTTCAGCCATAAGGGGTGTCTGACAGCGCCCCCCGAAGCGATGATTTTATCCCCCTTGATTCCCAAGGCTTGGAATATTTCCAAACCTTGGTTGAGTGACATGACCACACCTTCAAGCACTGCTCGGATCATATGGGCTCGAGTGTGACTTAAGGTCAACCCAATAAAACTACCTCTAGCTGATGGATCCATGTGGGGGGTTCGTTCACCGGAAAGATAAGGGGAAAAAATCAGACCCTCTGCACCTGGTGGCACCTGTAATGCTTCAGTGATTAGGTCTTGATAGTTGGTTCCCGGAAATATCATATCCCGTAACCATTGTAGTGATTTTCCAGCTGTTAATGTTGCTGCCAATACATGCCAGAAATCGGGCACGGCGTGGCGAAATAGGTGGATCCGAAGTTGAGGATCGAATATTGGCTCTTTAATTACGGAGAAAATTTGACCTCCTGTTCCTATCGTGGATGAAATCAGGCCAGGGCTTATGATACCATTTCCAATTGCTTGACACGCCTGGTCAGAACCTCCGCAAACAATGGGTGTGCCTGCCCTAAGTGTGGTAAATTCAGCGATCTCAGACAGAAGGACACCAGCTACCTCGTGAGAAGGCGAAATTCGAGGCAGAAGTATCTCAGGTAAGGAAAACATCTGAAGGATTTCCCTACTCCATTGACAGGAAAATGGGTTGTACAATGAGGTGGCAGAAGCATCGCTATGCTCCGTGCTAATCTCACCTGTTAGTCGGAATCGCAAATAATCCTTAGGGAGGAGAAGAACATGCGTCTTATCTATTATGTCAGGTTCATTTTTCTGAATCCATAACCATGTCGGCAACAAAAAACCAGTAGCGATCGGATTACCTGACAATCTGGCAATATTTTCCTGGCCTAGTGATTCATAAATATAATGAACTTCTTTTGAGCTTCGTTGATCTGCCCATATGATTGATGGGCGTAGTGATTCCCCTTTTGAATCAAGGAATACAGGACCATGCATTAATCCTGTAACCCCGATTCCGGTTATTTGCTCCGGATCCAGGTCACTTTCTTTAAGTGCTTTCCGAACTGTTAATACCGTGGCTTTAAACCAAGATTCAGGATTCTGTTCCGCCCACCCTGGCTGGGGTATTTGAAAAGTGTATTCCCTGGTTGCGTGAGAAATTAAATTGCCATTAAGGTCGATGATGGCCGTTTTCGTACTGGAGGTACCGATATCAATTCCGAGCAGATAGTCGTTTTTCATCTTGCGAAATCCAACGATGTGCAATAATGTCCCTTAATGAGATGTAATCGAACTTTGCTTCCCAAGCGGTTTAATAGGTTTGAATAGAATTTGACTTTCAATAACCTTTTTGTAATTGTATTCCTACCAAGAAAAGAAGTTATTCTATCAAACTTGAATAATTATTCTGTCATCCTAAATTGAGTATTGGGGAATGAAGGATCTCTGGAATCAAGCACAAGGTTCCTAGCTTTACTCAGACAGATGGCCTAAATCATTCTATTTGATAAAACCTAAGTCAAGTCTTCTGGACGTGGGTAGATTTCAGGGACAAAGGTCTGGTCTTCGATAGGCGGCCTGACATAGCCATAGTTTTCCTGGCGTGGGGGTAACTCCAGTGGATCCGGAGTGAGATCCTCATAGGGAAACATGCTCAACAGGTGACTCATTACATTTAGACGGGCATGTTTTTTTACGTCCGCATTAACAACATACCAAGGGGCTTGCTTGATGTCGGTATACTTAAACATCTCGTCTTTTGCACGAGAGTATTCCACCCATTTAGAGCGAGAGGCTAAATCCATTGGGCTTAGTTTCCATCGCCTCATTGGGTCATGGATCCGAGCTTGGAATCGTGCTTCCTGGACCTCATCACTTACGGAGAGCCAATACTTGATCAATTTGATTCCTGAACGAACTAACATGCGTTCGAACTCTGGACAGGAGCGTAAGAATTCCCAGTAATCTTCTTCAGTACAGAATCCCATTACCCGCTCCACGTTGGATCGGTTATACCAGCTGCGATCAAAGAGGACGATCTCTCCAGCAGTAGGCAGGTGTTGTATATAACGTTGGAAATACCATTGACCAATCTCCCGTTCAGTTGGGACACCCAAAGCTACAACCCTGGCAAAACGTGGATTGAGACGGTCCATAATCCGCTTAATAATCCCTCCCTTACCAGCCGTATCTCTGCCTTCAAAGATGACGACTACTTTCAGACCGTCTTTAATAATCCACTGCTGTAGTTTTACTAGCTCTGTTTGCAGATACTCCAACTCCTTCTCATAAGTTTTGTCCTTGATTTTTGTACGTTTTTTCTTTACGTGTGCTTCATCCTCGGGATTGGCTGATCCACTCCCACCTGAGATTCCTTGTACTTCTTCTTTGGTCTTTTCTTCTGAGCTCATTATCCAGTCTCCATAGCATGGTCTACTTTGTACAGTATCAATATGAGTATACAAGAAATTCTTGAAGAACTCAAGACACCCCGCTTTTTTCGATTCTAAGGAGTATTCATTTATTTCCCATCATGTCTATAGTTTCATCGTCAAGAAATCAAGTTTTTTTGTCATTTGTCAGTTTGTCGAACGAAATCCAAATGGTTTTTACTCAAAGATGATTATCAGTCCTTCTCGTTTTAGAAGTGTCGTCATAATTTGACCTTTGACCATTTCCGGTAAGAGATTCTTATCAATAGGCCATACTTGTTTCATCTTGTTTTCTGGTAAATCGGAAAGCGGGATCGTAATCTGCTTGGGTTGGTTTGCGCAATTGAAGATAACAAGAGCTGCTTGTCCTTCCAGTCTACGGAGACAAGCAAACACTGCACCTTGTGCGTAAGCCGTCTTGAAGCTACCCGTACGAAAAATGGGATGACTGTTACGCAAATTGGTGGCATTTTTGTAATGGACAAGCAAATCTGCATTCCATTTTTCTTTTTCATCCCACGGAAAGGCTTCCCGGCAGAATGGATCACCAGCTGAAGATAGCCCAATCTCATCACCATAATAAATGCAAGGCGCGCCTGGTAAAGTCATCATCGCCAGCACACACAGTTTGAGAGCAGATGTGTCCTCACCCATAATCCATAGCGCACGAGGCATATCATGGCTATCTAGCATATTCATTTGAGCATAGTTAATTTCCCAATCGTAAAGGTCATACATTTGTTCGATTTGTAGCGAAAAACCTTTTGCATCTAAGGATTTTATAGTAAGGTGTTCGCGTTGAAAACCGGGACGTAAAGTCTTCCCACCAAAAAAACTAAGTAAAGGTGAAGTAATCAGGTAATTCATCACTGCGTCAAACTGGTCACCTTGAAGCCAACGTTGGGCATTCCACCAGATTTCGCCGCAAATATAAGCATCTGAATTAACACTTTTGACGACACTTCGAAACTCTCGCCAAAATGTATCATCATCGATATCTGCAGGAACATCCAAGCGCCAGCCATCAATGCCGAATTCTAACCAATAGCGAGCGACGGTAAATATAAATTCCCTGACTGCTGGGTTATTTGTATTGAACTCGGGCAGTTCGGGAAGGTTGAACCATGATCTGTAATTATGTGGAAAAGACGCGTTGCTGTTGTAGGGGTGTAAAGGCCAGTCTTTTACCTCAAACCAATCCAGATACGGGGAATTCAAACCGGTCTCCAATATGTGGTGGAAAGCCCAAAAACCGCGACTTGCATGGTTGAAAACACCGTCAAGAACAACCCGAATGCCCCGTTTATGTGCGGTATCAAGGAGGGCTCGAAGGGCTTCATTCCCACCGAGAAGTGGATCGACCTGGAAGTAGTCGTAGGTGTGGTAGCGGTGATTAGAGGCAGAGGAAAAAATAGGGTTAAGATAAAGAGCACTGATGCCTAAATCCTGGAGGTAATCTAGCTTCTCGATGATGCCGTATAAGTCTCCACCCTGAAAACCTTGTTCTTCGGGTGGTGTTCCCCAAGGTTTAAAGTGCAAACTAGGGGGATGTTTAATACAGGAGCTACGCGAAAAACGATCAGGGAATATTTGGTAGAAGATGGCGTGTTTTACCCAGTCGGGTGTATTTATTCTGTTCATTTATATTCTCAGGGAAAATTATAATCGGTTTATAAATAAAAATTGAAAAAATCCAAATCATTTAACATGATTTCCGGGATCGATCGTAACAAAACCAATATTACATCAAAATAGCTGTGGATTTTTATTCATCCATTTCAGATATTTATGATTCATCTCTGATAGGAGTTATTATTTTTCTCTAACGTTATCTGAATATATATTTGATTTTTTAAGGGGAATTGAATTAAAAACAAAACAACGAGATCCATGGGTGGATGTGAAGACATTCCATGGATTTGCTGCTGACCAAGTTATTTCGGCGCTTCAGAAGGAGATCCATCGTGAAAATACTGAAAATGCCATGATGCTGGCATATGAGATGATTATTTCCGGTCCAGCAATGGAGACTATCTTTGGCAGCGGTTAATGGTCATTTTGGTTGAGGATGTCGGTTTTGGAGAAATTACAGCACCCATATTAGTTAATTCCCTGCAGCAGATATTGCAGACCTTTGACCGTAACCTTGGGGAGCGGACGTTATTTGCTGTTCATGCTGTACGCTATTTTTGCAGTTGTGTGAAAGACCGCTCCAGTGATGAGATGACTGTATGGGGTAAAATGGCTTCTGAGCTTGGTGAAATCAGTCCAGTTATCCCCAATTATGCCCTTGATATGCAAACTGCGAAAGGATAAGAAATGGGAAGAGGGCTTAATCATTTCCTTGGAATTGGGACCCATTATGTCCAGAGTTAGAAGGACGCGATCTAACCTACCGACAACGTGTCATTGATATTAATAATTCATTGGAAGAATAGACTGAGCATAACCAGCCTTGGGAAGTAATTTTTTATCCATAACCCCATTGTTAGCGGTCAACCTGGGTTATTGTAGTGCTGACCTTTTTTGACTAAAAACCTTAGTCTATTAATCGAAAAATTCGTTACCCTTTTGCCCATAATGAAAACTGTCGAAATACGATGGATGTCCCTTGCGGAAATGCCCCTGGATAAATCAACCTGTTGATGTGCCCATTGGCATGGATACCTGGAAATACAGGTTCACTGGAAGGGATATGAGTATTACCGACAAAAAACCAGTTCTTGCTATCTTTGCTGCAAAAAGCGGTAACCTGATAGCCATGTTTTTCAAGGCGGAGATGAGCGGTTCCTGCCTGAAGCAATCGTCCACGCCCAAATACGGTATCATGGTTGTCTTTAAATCCTCGAAAGATGACCTCATCTTCTCCCCGAGCACCGATTTCCAGACAGAGCCAATTCTTTTCATTTTGCCAGACCAGCAGTCCACCAATTGCTGGTTTTTCATCAGGACAGGGTTGGCACTTTGTTTGAAGGGTGAAATCACCTTTTAATGGGATGGAATATACCATTCGAGGAGCACTGCGGTTTATGTGATGAAAGTTCCTTTCGTTGGCAGCATTGATGGTTAAACCGTGATCAATAGTATAGGAGCAGTCCTTATAGGTATCAACCCAACGCCAGGGGTTGGTAAGTGTTGATTCAAATAGTTCTTGTATCAAAGGTTCATCTTCCTCTCTGAAGATCTGTTCAGGAGTTAAGTACCATTGTTGAAAATCAGCGTGGTTGAGTTCAGGATGGCGTTGTTTGAAATCTTCTACATATGCTTGATAATCTATTGGATCCTTATAGGATCTTTCTAGGTTACTAAGGATCGTTGTTACAAGATAAGGATTTTGATAGAGCAGGTTGGGATCATTCTCAAGATTAGCTTGATGATTTCCTAAGATATCCAAGGCATTGGCATGGGAAAAATGAACCTGTCCAAAGCCTAAAAAAGCCCACCCTCCCCGGATAACTGGGATCCCCTGAGCAAACTCTTTAGATTTGAGAAAGGTCTGTGCTGCCTTTTCTCCCCAACCTTTGCATAGCTGTATTTGAGCCAGAAACCAATATCCTAGAGAAACATCAATTGGGTTATCAATAATCTTAGCTTTTTCTAAGGATGAAATGATATTTTCCTCGGCATTTTCTAAATCCCCTTTTTTCAAATAGCATACACTTAAACCTCTTAAAGCTCTGCAGGCATGTTTGTCATCTCCGATTTGATTAAAATGTTCAATACCTTGTTTATAAAAAAGAATAGCTGAATTAAGATCGCCCTGCTTGGCGCTGATAAATGCTTTGTTGTTATAGAATTCCCCTAATGCCCGTAAATCATAGTGTTCTTCAGCGTGATGTTTGAAGACATCCAGCCATCGTTCTGCTTCTTGTACATTTTTCAATGTATACGCATAAAGACCGATGATGTGATCATAAGCTGGTCGGAGTTCTTCTGTATAAGGGAGATCCTGAATGAAGTTGGCAGTTCTTTGTGTAAAATCAATGAATTTTTCATGATCGCCCAGCTGAGAACAGCCTATAGCGATCAGCTGGTTCATTAAAGCTGCTTCTATATTTTTATTGTTCTCCCCCAAATAGTATAACCCTTCCTCACCGAGATGGATGGGTTCTTCATATTGGTTCTGCCAGAATAAAACCTCACCTAGCCAATAAAACAAGCGGGTTAATGCCATAGGTTCTATCCCTATTTCACGTCCCAGGCTTACAGCCTGACGCAGATAGTGTTCTGCTTGGGTAATTTCACCGATTCCAAAATAAGTCTGACCTAGACCAGTCAATGCCTCCAGCCTCCACTTATTGTTCAAGTGTTGCGGGGGAGGATCAGCGCAATCTTCAATTCTCTCGAGAACTTTGAGAGCAAGATTATACTGATGAACTGCCTCAGCATTTGCATATACTCGCTTGGCGTTATTTGCTGCAAGTAAGGTGTGGTCAATTTCCTTTTGGCAAACACCTGCCTGATGGTAGTGGTAAGCGATTACCCCATGATATTGATGTAAAACCTGTTCGCCGATATAGGTTTCCAAGAACTCAGCTGCAATTAAATGATATTTTGCGCGCGAAGAAGTTAAAAGGCTTTCATACGCAGCATCTCTTATCAGCGCTGATAGGAATACATATTCAGTACCAAGCTCGGTGGAAGAACTCCTTTCCCGAATTAACCTCGCTCGCTGAAGTGAAGTAAGGTGATCTTCAATGTGAATTTCTTCTTCGTCTATTAACACCTGTAACAACTTGACCCAAAATACTGTCCCGATCACAGCGGCTAGCTGTAAGACGCGTTGTTCTGCGAGGGATAAGCTCATGATCCGTGCAGATAATAAACCAATCAGCGTATTGGGTAAATCGAGCGGTGCATCAGTCATCGCTACCTGCCAACGACCGTCATCTCCACTCCTTACGATAACTTTTCTATCCACCAATGAACGGACGATTTCTGTTAAATAGTAGGGATTTCCCTCAGATTTATCAATAATTGCATTTCTCATCTCCTCCGGAATGACATTAATATCAATTAGTTTATCAAGCAATTGATTGCTATCTGATTTTGATAAAGAAGTTAAATCAATTGTCGTCAGGCGATGAGGGTATTCTGTCTCAATAAAATGGTTAAAAGACCAGGTAAGAGCATCTGGATCGGGTCGATAAACAACCATCCACAAAATTGGAACACGATCACAAAGGGGAAGGCAGTGTTTCAATAAAGCGAGTGATGCTTCATCGGCCCAATGCGCTTCGGAAAAGATGATGACTGTGGGGCTACGTTTTGCCAAAGCCTCCACCCAGGATTGGATGACATGGAAGAATTGATGTCGGAGTCCCTCAGCTTCCAGGTGCTCAATCCAATCTGGAAATGATTTTTCTAAAGGAAGCGACAGGAATTTAGCAAGATATGGATAATACTCTGTGTATTGATCACCCCATAAATCCCATGATTTTTGTTGAAGTCTTTCCAGTAATTCCTTCTGTGTCGCCAATTCATGCATTCCTACCCAGTGATAAAGAGTATCAATCCACATTGAGTGAGGTAATGAATGATCGTAAGAGCGGCAACGACCACGTAACCATGTGATTTTGAGGCGATCCTCCGTTGATAATGCTTCTTCCCGCTTAATGGATTGTTGAACCTCTGTGAGTAGACGAGATTTTCCTAATCCAGCCATTCCACTAACCATGATAATCCCACCAACACCATTACGAAGATCGTAGATAACATTTTCAATGCTCTTGATCTCATCCTCCCGACCAATAAGGGGGATGGATAATCCGTATTCCTGGAGACGGTGTTCCTGTTCGGATTCTGAAAGAGGTTCGAGAGGGCGATACGCAGCTATTGGATTACTGATACCTCGAATAGTGATCTCCCCCAAGGATTCCCATTTGAACTGGAGTACAGTTAACCGATAGGTCTCTTCACTGACCAAAACAGTTCCGGGTTCAGCAAGGCTTTCCAACCGTGCTGCCAGAGCTATCGCTCCACCCATAACAGTATCTTCACCATGGTGAGAATTTTCCCCAATACTGCCAGCAATTACCTCACCTGTATTGATTCCTATGCGTATTGAAAGGTCAATCCCTTTTTCTTTCTTGAGTTCTGATGCCAGTTTTTTTATGGACAGTTGCATCAGCAACCCCGAAAATACAGCTCGTTCTGGATCATCTTCATGTGCAGACCAAGCCCCAAAAAATGCAATTAATCCATCGCCACGGAATTGGTCAACCTCACCGCCAAAGCGATAGATTTCTCCCGCCATAATCTGTAGTATTCTATTCATGACCGAGACCCACTCTTCTGTTCCTAATTGCTCCATTAGGGTCGTAGAGCTTTTTACATCTGCGATCAATATCGTCGCTAAACGGCGTTTTCCAACGAGTTGGGAATGTGTCAATTTCTGGAGCTCAACCTGATTTGTTAATTGTTGCGAAGGTCTTGTTGTCGAAGACTCATCATTCGTTGGTGTACTTGGTGCAATTACTGCTTCCGGATCTTCAGTCTCCAGCTCTGGTAGTTTATAACCACAATTCCCGCAAAACATGAAATTTAATGGGATCAAGGCATGGCATGAGGGGCATTCCTGAGCGATTTTAATTCCACACATACCACAAAAACGCATATCTCGCGGATTATCAAAGCCGCAATTGGGACATTCCATAGACCTATTATAAACGCACCAGTGTGATTCATCAAAGAAACCCACCAGGGGATCACAGGTGGGTTTCTCATGTTCAATGAAAATTATTTATTAAATACTCAATGTGGCAAGATAACGGTGACTTTTTTCAACTGCTTCCAACATATCTGTGGCACAACGATCGAGTTCTACAATCAGCCATTCCGTATTGGGTTTACCCGCTTTGATAATGGCAGGTACATCTACTACACCATCACCAACTGCAGTCATATCACCGTTGAGAGTCGCTGGACCATCTTTGATATGTAACAAAGGGGCCCTGTTCCCTAATTTTAAAACGACTTCGCTTGGTTCGATTCCAGCAACTTTTATCCAATAGGTATCAAGCTGGAAATTGATCCCAGGCTCAAGGTATTCAATCAGGGTATAGATTGTCGGTTCATCATTGAAGAGGTCAAACTCGAAGGTATGATTGTGGATGCTGAATTTTAAACCGTTTTCAACTGCCACAGAATAGGCCTTGTTGAATGTCTCGGCGAGCGATTTCATTTTGTCCTTAGAGGAATAATAATCCGGGTCCATCCAGGGACTTACTAGGTGTGGACAACCAATGGCAGCAAGGGTGTCTAGAATTTTTCTTTTGTCATCACCCAAAGGTAATGGTGAATGAGAGCTGGTAACGATTAAGCCATGGTCATCAAATATTTCTTTTGCTTGTGCGGGCTTAATGCCGTCTGGAAAACCAGCAGTCTCAATCCCGGTGTATCCCATCCTGGCAATCTTGTGGATGATACCGGAAAAGTCCTTGATTAGAAATTCACGAACTGAGTAAAGTTGTAATCCAATGGGTGCAGTCATTATGACCTTTTTTTATTGTAAAGATTAGCCTCGTTTTTTTGAGAAGGCTACTTGTCAATTTTTAATTTAATTTTCATATCCTTACAGGATCAGTGATATTTGCTGAACGTGTTAAACCTATATTTGATAATTTTAAGTGGCGCAGAAAGTGCGAATGGTTATATTAATCGTATTAAAATAGTTGCAGTTTGTAATCAGGTCGGATCAATAACGACTTCCCGACCAGCCTCCTGGCTTTTATATAAGGCTTCCAAGATTTGTTGAACCTGTAACGATTGCTCCGCTGGGATTGGAGAAGGCTTTCCCTTGACAATCGCCTGCGCAAATTCGACGATTTCCTGGTGATGAGGAGGGAGTCTGTCCTTAATGAGCCTAAGAGACCGGTTATAATGTTGTTTTAATGTGATATTGGTCTCATAAATTTCGCATTTTGGCCAGTGGGCACCAGCCTTTGTCCCATAAAGCCAGGTTTGGACATCATCAGTGTCCATTCCGTGGTGAAGCATCCAACTCACTTCGATGATCATGCTGGCGCCATCCTCGAAGCGAATAAAAGCTGAGGAAAACTCGTCTACATCAAATCCAGATGGGATATCACCACCCCACTTACTGAAAGCGCCATGCTGTCGAGCAAGTTCAATTCTGGCGACCCCGGAAACGGTGACAGGTTTGGGATTGCCCATGAACCACATCGCAAGATCGAGTACATGGACTCCAAGATCGATACCCACTCCAGCATATGCCTGAGTTTTATAGATCAGACCTGGACGGACTGGGACACCCGATCGCCTTAACCACCAGGCTCTGGTATGATAGATATCTCCCAGTGTACCCGAATCAATCTCATCTTTTAGTGCCCGAGAAGTACCGGCGAATCGGAGGTGATGACCAGTCATAAGAGTTTTTCCAGCTCTGTCACGGGCTGTAATCATCTTACGGATCTCTTCCACAGTCGGCGCTAATGGTTTTTCACAAAGAACATGTTTGCCTGAATCCAATGCAGCGATGGTATGTTCTGCATGAAATTTATTCGGTGAGCAAACATCGATGATATCTAGTTTAGGATTATCAATTAACTCCTGATAATCCGTGACCAGTTCTTTGAGTCCGTGTTTGGTTTTCCAGTGTTTAAATAGGTCCGTATTGATGTCACAACCCATGACAAGTTTGGCGTGTTGTGATTCTTCCCAACCACTCGCATGGAGATTGGCAATTGCGCCTAAACCAATTATTCCAACTTTTAATTTTTTAGTCATGGTTGAGTGTGAAGGTAAATAAGATAAATATTTTAATAAGGTGATATTTTCAATTTAATCTGGAACTCATGGACGAACGATTCAAGATTTTTTATTAAGCTGTTTGTCCTTATTTTTCACCGTGTTCTGGGTGGTCAATCCCAATTTACCCTTCCCAAACATTGATATTTTCGAGCGGATTGGGAAAATGACCGAAATTTGGGGCGGGACCCTTAGAAGGTGCTGCCCATGTGATTCCATTTTCGATAACTTTAAGCACTTCGGATTGGTAGAAAATTGGGTAGGTCTCATGCCCGGGTCGGAAATAAAAGATCTTCCCTCGTCCACGATAAAAACAGCATCCACTTCGGAACACTTCACCACCCTGGAACCAACTCACAAAAATCAGTTCATCCGGCTGCGGTATGTCGAAATGTTCACCATACATTTCCGCATTTGGTATCTCTATATAGTCACCGATCCCCTCCACAATGGGATGACCTGGATTCACGACCCACAAGCGTTCTTTTTCACCAATTTCACGCCACTTTAAATTGCAGGATGTGCCCATTAATTTCACAAAGATCTTAGAAAAGTGGGCAGAATGCAGCAAGATCAAACCCATACCATCATTAATAATCCGCTCGTGGACTTTATCTACGACTTCATCGGTAACTTGGTCATGTGCCATGTGACCCCACCAGATTAGAACATCAGTCGTTGCAAGGACTTTGTCTGTCAAGCCATGTTCTGGCATATCCAGGGTTGCAGTCTTTACCTCAAATCCCTGATTCTGCAAATGCCTTGCGATAACATTATGCATGCCTTGAGGATAAAGTATGCTAATTTTTTCATTTTTGCGTTCATGGATAAATTCATTCCATATTGTGACTCGAGGATTTTTAGACATTGGTATTCGTCTCCAAAAACTAAATATGAACTAGTTAAATCTTAATAATCCAAACTGAAAAGTGAAAAGGTATCATTAATTATTTATTTGATAATCACATGATCTCCCCATAATTATTTTTCTTTCTTCTAGAGGATAATCTATCCATTCAATAGGTCGCTTGATTTACTTGATGGTTTTTGTTTGTTGACTTGATGTTACCAGAAAGTTTTCTAATTAAATACAACGACCAACCAATTTTAATAAACAAGCGTATGCAAAATTATTTAAATGAAAGAAGTCATTTGGGATTTACATCATCCATGCGGATACGGCTTTTTTGGGTGAAGGATCGAGTCCAGGTGTGACCGCAAGCCGAACATTCATAATGATCAATATATTTTGTTTCTTTGATCCTGACGGGTTTTCTACCTCTATAATCAACGTTGTTAGAGAGAATGATCTCCTCTGTATTCTTGATTTCACCAGCTGCTTTGACGCCACACTCCGGGCAAGCCCGGATCCTCCGAAGCATAAATTTCAACCAAAAATAATTTAAGCTAACTCCTAATAGCAACACCAGGATCAGCAATCCGCATATCGGTAATATGGGAACAATAACATCTAGAAAATCCATATGGTTATTTTATCCTTGAAAGTTAAAAAAAACTATATCAAATGGTGGTTGATCACAGCAAGTGGGTGGATAAGATTATATTGTGTATTTCAATTTAACTCAGCCGTGTTGAGAATCTCTAGAATATTGGTTGTATTCATCATTTATCGAAATGTTTAATAAATTCTAGAAATCGTAATAGTTTTCGAATGATGTCTATATTAATCATGAAATGTAGCTCACGTCCTTACGGCGTATGATATAAATTAGTTATGACGAATTTACCTGTTAGCCCTTACCTTAGCTTGTTACGAAATCAAATTGACATCACTCAAGTTCCTTTTAGTGACCGAGGATCACGGATATTGATATATCAGTCTCCCGATAGCAAACAGTTATTGATTAAACTAGCGGAGCGGATTCTGGGATTGGATCCAGGTTTAGCTGCATATCGAGAACGCCCTCCGTTCATTGATAACTTATCCTTTATCGATGAAAATGGACATGAACTTGATTTTACATTAGTGACCTCCCCAGATGTTTTGTTTTTTCAGACTGAGATAGGGGAATTCGGATTGGTCTTTCAGGATAATCGCACAATTTCTGTACACATTCCAGAAAATAAAGTGACAGGTTTACGATTTCGGGTGTTAGCTGACTTCTGGAAAACCGATGAGTCTGGTGGTGAGATTAAGTCCATTCGCAATCTTGGTTACAAAACAAATGGGGAAATGATAAAAAACCAAATCAAACCTGAGAAAGGTACTTATTGGATCGAGATATTAACAAGAGGCGATATCGATTGTGCCATTACTTTACATATTAGTCCAAAGCTAGATGTAAGACATGAAACCTTACCCTTCTCAGAAGCTCGGGAAATGGCGAATAATCGGTGGAAGAATTGGTTTAGCAACATACCTGCGGTTCCAGAGCCTTATCGAAAGACCTATGCATATGCCTGGTGGGTCATGGCAAATAATCTGATTAGTCCCCAGGGTAATGTTGCCTTTGAGGCTATGACGCCTTCCAAGACTTCCTATATTGGGTTATGGTTATGGGATAGCGCCATGCATACCCTGGCTTATCGATATGTAGATCCAGAGTTGGCTCGAAACCAAATTAGAGCCATGTTGGCATATCAACTTCCGGATGGAATGATCCCAGATGCCATCCATGATGAAGGTTATGTTGCAGAGATAGACCATCCCATCAGGGCTGAGGTCACGAAACCTCCTATCCTGGCCTGGGCTGCACTAAAACTCCACGAAATGGCACCTGATTTAGCGTTTTTGCAAGAAATTTATGTGCCTCTGGTGCGTTGGAATGCTTGGTGGTTCAGCATGAATGATGACGATGTAGATGGATTAGCCCAATATAACCATCCTTATTCTTCTGGTCTTGACGATAATCCGATGTGGGATTTTGGCATGCCGGTAGAATCCCCCGATTTAAACACTTACCTTTGTGTCCAGATGGGCTCCCTTGCCATGATGGCTGAAGCCCTGGGATTGGATCAAGAAGCCCAAATGTGGCGGCGACGTGCGAAAGCAATCGTAACCAGGATGATTGAGGATTTCTGGGATGAAGAAGCTGGTATTTTTCGAACGACATTATATGAAGAACCACTGCCGGTTGTGACGCCATTTAACTTATACCCATTATGGACCGGGCAATTACCCGAACACATAAAATACCGCTTAATTCAACACCTCCTTGATCCAAATGAGTTTTGGGGAGAATTTATTGTTCCTACGGTGGCGCGCAATGACCCAAAGTATGATCCGGAAACAATGTGGCGGGGACCAGTATGGGCGAATATCAATTATTTCCTGATTGAGGCTCTAAAACAAATTAAGGAAGATGGGATAGCTAATGATTTAAGGGAAAAGACTCTTCAGATGATTATGAACCATCCCGGTATTTATGAATACTATAATGCTGAGACAGGCAAACCGCCTAAGAAAGCTGCCAATATTTTTGGGTGGACAGCAGCTGTTTTCATCGATCTTGCATTACAGGTAGCTGATGAGGAATTGATAAAGATAAAAGAAGAGGATTAGAAATGAATGACAAATCAGACATATCCCTCGATGAGAGGTGGATAAAGCTTCGAGATGAATACTTTGGAAACAGACCTATTGTCATTGTAGCTAATCGTGCACCGGTTGTTTTCGAACATTCAGCTGATGACGAATTAACGTATAGCCGTGGTGCTGGTGGATTGGTAACCGCTTTAAGTGCCTTGGCTCAATACTTACCCGCGATCTGGATCGCCTGCGCGAGAACAGAAGCGGATATCGAGTGGGGGCAAGGTGAAATTATGCTCGCGAATGACCACTCAATTCAAGTCAAGTTCATTAACCCAACCGAAGATGAATTCGAAGACTACTACAATGTAATTGCTAATCCATTATTATGGTTCTTACAGCACTCGATGTGGGATTTACCTCGTTATCCGGTCATTAATAAAAAAACCTGGGAAGCATGGGAGAATGGTTATCAGGCAGTGAATCGAATGTTTGCTGATGCAATTGTTAAAATCAGCCTTGATTCAGAAGAACGTCCCTTGGTAATGCTACAAGATTACCATCTTTATCTGGCAAGTAATTCTATAGCTGAAATGCTTCCCAGGAAGTATATGCCATCATTGATGCATTTTACGCATATCCCCTGGCCGGGTCCCGAATACTGGCGGATTCTACCCCCAACAATGCGACAGGAAATTCTGGAAGGAATGTGTAAAATGGACCTTTTGGGATTCCAAACAAAGGAAGACAGCTTAAATTTTATTCGGTCAATCGAAACGTATCTCCCACGCGCTTCAACGAATTACTCGCGGCAAAGGATCTGGTACCGAAACCACGCTACTCATGTTAGGGATTTCCCAATCTCGATCGATGTCGAAGGTCTTCGAACAATCGCAGAAAGTGAGGAGGTAAAAAGACACCGCGAGGAGATTGAAAGAACAACACAGTCTTGTTCCTTAATTGTCAGGGTAGATCGGATAGACCCAAGTAAGAATATCAGACGTGGGTTCCAAGCTTTTGAGGAGCTGCTGAATCTGCATCCTGAGCATCGCGGAAAAGTACATTTTCTGGCAATTTTAGTTCCATCTCGATTGGAAGTCAGTGAATACCAGGAGACTCTGGATGAGTTGATGGCCGTTGCTGGCCGAGTCAATGCTCATTTTGGCCAGGATGATTGGGAACCGATTCGTCTGTTCATCAATGAGAATTATCCCAAAGCTTTAGCAGCCTTACAAAGCTATGATGTCCTTCTAGTAAATTCTATTGCTGATGGTATGAACTTAGTTGCAAAAGAAGGACCAGCAATTAACCAGCGCGATGGTGTTCTAATTCTTTCTGAGCGAACAGGAGCGCGGCAACAACTTGGTCCTGGTGCTTTGGTTATTGCACCTTGTGATGTTTATGCCACCGCAGAAGCAATTCACCAGGCTTTGAGGATGCCTGATGAAAAGAAACACGAAAATGCTAAATTATTGCGTTGGATGATTGAACGGGAAGATATCACCATGTGGTTATTTGACCAGCTGCAATCCATAAAGGAATTAGATTTATGAACATGAAAAATGGGAAACCTAGTACAGCTTTCCTTCACTATTCTGCCCCTCCCGTAATTGGTGGGGTAGAAGCTGTTATCCAAGCCCATAGCCAGGTATTTAGGAAAAACGATTTCCCAGTTGCTGTGATCGCAGGTCGGGGAGATGACGCTGCACTGGCTCAAGGGACAGTGTTCCACCAGATTCCGGAGATGGATACCCAAAATGAGAAAGTCTTAGAAATTAATTACTCTTTAGAAAAGGGAGCAATACCTGATTCTTTCGAAACCTTTAAGAATCAGCTATATGAAGCGCTTGAGGGAATCCTGGTGAATTATGAAAACGTGATTGTGCACAATATTCTAACCAAACATTTCAATATTCCTCTAACTGCCGCGCTACTTCAATTGGTTGATGATGGGACAATTCAAAATTGTATTGGTTGGTGTCATGATTTCAGCTGGACAAGTCCTAATTCACGTTCAAAGGTTCATGAAGGACATCCCTGGGATTTATTGCGTAGGTACAACCCTAAAATAAAATATGTGACTGTATCTCAGGAGCGCCAAAAAACTTTGGCACAATTGTATAATCAACCCGAAGAGATGATTAGCGTGATATATAATGGTGTTGATCCCCAAAATGTTTTAGGATTTTCTCAGGAAGGGAAAGCTTTGATAGACAGGCTGTCATTATTAGACTGTGAGTTGGTTTTATTGATGCCTGTCAGGGTTACAAAGGCTAAGAATATTGAGTATGCAATGGAGCTCCTTGTCGAGTTAAAAACAAAGGGAATTCTTCCCAAACTGATCGTAACTGGACCTCCAGATCCTCACAGCGAAACAATCATGGATTACTATCGAACTATACAACAAAGACGTCAAGAACTTGATCTTGTCAATGAAATGCGCTTTGTTTACGAATCTGGTCCTCAATCTGAAGTACCTTATGAGATCGAAATGGATGTTGTTGGTGATCTATATCGAGTCAGTGACATAATGCTCATGCCCAGCCATCGTGAGGGATTCGGGATGCCTATTCTAGAGGCTGGGTTGGTTGGGATTCCAGCTATCTGTACTGATAAAGTACCAGTTGCAGTTGAAATCGGAGGAGATGATGTGATTGTTTTCAATGGAGATGAGGCTCCAGTTTCTTTGGCACATAAAATTGTCAAATGGACTCAGACCAATCCGCAACACCATTTCCGAAAACTCATCCGGACAAAATATACCTGGAGGGCTATTTTCGAACAGGAAATCCTTCCAATATTAATAGATCCCTAATGAATTTACCAAGCGAGACACTGAGAAAAATCCTAGAAACAAGGGAAATCTGGTTATTATTAGATTATGACGGAACCCTGGTTGATTTTGCTCCAACACCAGATGACGTAAATCCAGATCCAGAATTAATTACCCTGGTCAGGACTTTGTCTGAACATCCGAAAATTGTCCTGGCGATCATCAGTGGTCGCCGATTGTCTCATATTGAGAAATTGGTTCCTGTTTCTAACGCCTGGCTTGCTGGCAGCTATGGCCTTGAAATACGTACACCAAATGGAGAGTATATCAACCGAGTTGATTATGAACTTATTCGACCTAAACTAAATAAGCTAAAACCCGCCTGGGTAAAGTTAATCAAAGGTAAGACAGGTTTTTATTTAGAAGACAAAGGCTGGTCCTTAGCCCTCCATGCTCGTTTCGCGGAAGATCAATTGACAGATCGGGTGTTATATCAAGCCCATTCGATTGTCAAGCAAAAACGTTGGGAAAGTGGATTGAAAATACTAGGAGGATATAAATTTCTAGAAATAGCTCCGAAAGAAGCAGATAAAGGGAAAGCAGTGTCCTTTCTGCTTGAACAAGCGTCTAAAGATCAGGTTTTCCCAATTTATATTGGCGATGATGACAAAGATGAACTCGCTTTCCCCGTTGTTCAAGAATTTGGTGGGTTGGCAGGTTGTGTTTGTGATCCACAACAATCTACATCGGCAAATTTCTATCTATCTTCTCCGCAAGATACGCGTGAGTGGCTTGCCAAGTTGGTTGAATCTCTGGGATAAATTTTCTTTGAAGTCTAATTATTCCATCTTTGTTCAATATTCCTTATGATCAAGGGAAAATGAGGGGTTTAAAGTAACTTACAAAAGATAATCACATTCCAGGCAAAATCAAGCGTTGTTTCCACTGGTAGACTTTCCTGAATGTAGTTGTAAATCCAAACGCTGAGCTTCTGATATCCAATCCTGCATCCAATTGGTAAGAACTGTTGATGCAGTCAACCAAAGAGACTCCTTGATGTTGTGTCTAGTTGGTTTTTCTTCCTTCACATTCTCTTTGACTTCAATTGGTAAATGCTGGTAGATAATATCCTCGATAAATTTCGATTTTGCCAAGAGAGGGGATTGTTGAATGGAGAGATATACTTCATTTGCGAAGATTAGGTTTTCTTGAACTGTGCTTCAGCTTCCTGATAGTCTTCTTCAGCTAGTGCAAGCCATGCAAGGGTCCGTGTTAGCTGACCTGTAAAGAAACGGTCCGAAAAGTATTGGTCTATCAATTTTCTTACTTGATTTAACTACTCTCAGGCTTCATGGTAGTAACCTACAATGATCATGAATTCGTCCTGAGACATCTTTAGAAAAATCTGTGCTGTCGGTGTCACAGTTTGTGCCAACGAGGCCTTGAATTTGGTTATTTTTTAAATGAATAGACAGGTTGGTCACCCAGTGGAATAATTAGAGGGCCTAGTGTGAGTATTCGTAAAATCGACATATATTATTTTAGCATGAAGGGGAATCTCTCGACTATAGAGTCGTCCCAAAAAACCGGTTTATAATACCCCGCAGATTTCATTTATATCAACACATACAAATGCTTTCGTTTTTTATGAACAATTAAGTGGGATAATCTAAAGATCTTCCTAACTTGCGATACAGAAACCCAACCGATATGGAAGGATGATAGCCTGTCCCTATCTTTCAACTTTATAAAATGGTTAACCATTCTACCGGATGAAGGTAACTTCTGATGATCTATCTGGTGAGGTAAGTATCTCAACATAATCTAGAGATTGGTTTGCTAGCTTCCGGTAAGGTCAAGACAAATAATCGCGATTGGAAGAAAGGTATTTTGTAAATATATTTTCATCGTCTTGATTGCACAAGTTCGAAAAAATGAAACAGGTAGGAATTTACTCTCAAAGGGAAAGACACTCGTCGAAGAATTTCATAAAGTAAGGCTGACGATCAGTTATATTTATCTTCGCGCTGGACCTCATCAATGTTTCATATGATTTCAAGATAATCTTTTTCAGGTAAGGGAGGAAAAGGATTTGTTGGAAGAGTCTGGTACCAATAGGCGACTGACGCGATATCATCTTGAAGAGGTAAATAACGACCTCCATTGCGCCATCCTAATGCCTGTATCGTAACTCGCAAATTCTTTTGAAACCGGATTGGGTCAGGAATGTGCCAGCGATACATCCCAAAACGAGTTTGAGATTTAAAATGTCCATCCGGGCGGATAATCTGGTGGAAACCAGCATAAGGTGTGGTGTAATCCTGGTACTCTCCTGTCTTTGGATTTCTAAAATCATATGAACCACAGAAATAATCTTCTGTACCAGTACCGCAAATAGTAGGGAATATGTCATCTCCATCCATCCAGAACTTGATCTCACCTTCCCCCCACCAACCAGAATTGTTAGTACCCCAGGCGAGATAGGTGCCGACATAGTGACCCTGCCCTTGCACACCATCCAGGATGGTATAATCGGAAAAATAAGGCAAAGGGTTAGTGCGTCGGAACTGGGCATGGAAATATCCGTAATCCTTTGGCACATCGGTTAAGATGAAATTTATTTGGTAGTATAGTATCATCTCCTCCTCAGTGATATTGGTGATTGTGATACGGCAATGTTCTTTAAAAGGCATTTCCCAATAACAGTTGAGTGCACTTCCCGGATTGACACATACAGCGAGTGAGGATAGCTGAGCGTATTCTCCCCAGCCTGATGCAAAAAAGTCTCCAACCGGGCATTCTATAGAGGGTTTTATTTGTCTATCCCAATAAACGCGTAGGATACTGAACCGCCATGAACCGGTAGGTGTCATCCAGATTTGCTGGATTGCTCCCGGTCCTTCAATCGCTGCGATTTCGAAGGTCTCACCAGCATTGATTTTTATGGAGGGTGAGATCTTCCATCCTTGACCTAAATCGCGGGCGGCAAGGGCACCGGTGCCTTCCATAGCCATACCCCCTTTGCCCTTATCCCCTGTAAAGTTTTCCGGGCTGATAGAGCGGGTTTCTGCGCTTGATAATCGTGAGAGATTTCCCATATACATGCCTAATCCATTGAAGATATCCATTTTTTCCTCGTTATCATCGGTACCGAAATAAATGTTGAAAACTGGATGGTATTTCCATTCTCATTCCTGAGTACAACTTTCTGAATCAAGCGATGCTTCATTGAGAATCTTAAAAACAAGGTAAGAGATTTCTCTTTGCCTCATCAACTTTTAAGAAAGGGATCACCATTTCATCCATAAATAAATTCTTAGACTACTTGTTAATTTTATGTATTCTTTAATTAAATTATCTCATACTCCATCAGTGAGGTATTGGTTACCGTTTAATTTGGACAGTGTAAACCTGAGTTTTACCATCTTCTGGGGTTCCAATCCAGACAGGATATGCATAATCGATATTGGAGGCGATTTCGAGGTGTGATCCAAAGGTCGAGTGACCTTCGAAACTTGCCAGGCTTTCTCCGAGGATTAATTGATCATTTATTTGGACAGGTTCGCTGAATGATCGACCATCATCTTTACTATGGGTGTAGTAAATGTTATAGCTGCATAGATCTCTTTGACCCCCGAAGCTGAATTCTTTCCACTTTTGTATGTTCAGCACGCAATCAAGAGAGTTTGGATCGTGGACAATGAAAACCATATCAATGGATCCATCTGGTGCAATTGCAAGACCAGGTCCGTGATCAGCATCAAAGTACATGGGTATATTTCCGCTGGCGATGGAGGAGTTCCAGGTATTGCCATTGTCCGAGGTTGTTGCGACTGCCAATTTTTGGACCTCTTCAGTACCTATACGATAAGCGATGGCATAAATGCCATTTGAAGAAGTCGCTTTGATCGGTCCCCAAGTTTCAAGGATTGGAGTTGGTTCTCCAAAGGTCTCCCCACCGTCATTGGAGTTAGCCATCCAGACTGTACGAGGCCATATCCAAGGTTCCCAATCCCAGGTCCAGACCAGAGATACAGTATCACTATCTCCAAACAAGACCTGTATATCATCAAGTGAGTTAGCCCGTCCAGTATTGATATCATTTACTGAGATCCGAAGATCAGCCCGGCTGATCGTGGCCCATTGATTTTCATAATCGGTGGATCGGATGAGGCTTGGTGTAGTATATAGCATGTCCATTTCTTGGGCATCCAGGGTGACATATACCTTGCTTGTATCTGGATGGATTCGGAACCACGGTTTTGCAGCAACCTGAGCGCTGGTAATCTCCTGGACAGTCAACCGTTCCATGATGTAGTCCTTATTCAGGTTCGCGTTGTTGAGAGTTAGGGTCTTGTTACGTGTGCTGAAAACATAGAGATTGTCTTGGTGATCAAAATCAACCTGTCCGTTTTGGAAAATATTTTCTGAACTTGGGTAAGGTTGAGTCTTTGACCAGTTCAAACCACCATCTAAAGATGTATACAGATATAGCTCTACTCTACAGTTAGGTAACTTGCAATCAAATTGCGAGGTGTGAGTGGCGATTATCGCTAGATGTTCGGGTTGATTTGGATTAATAGTTATATCAGGCTGTCCCCAGTTTGAAATATCACTGATTTGCTGTAAATTACCAATGAATATTTGGTCAGTGATTGAACTTAAATATTCGTAAGGAGTAGATACCTTTGAAATACCAGTTTCTAATTGTGGATAAAATACCACAGTTCCTGCCAATGTCTTAGTTGGTCGGTAGTTTTCTTGGATTGCTGACAACATTTCGGGGGTCCACCTTTCCCTATGGACGGGATAAAGTCCGAACTGATGGATCAGTATGCCTTCAAATGCCTGTCGAGAGATGTCCAGAAGAAAAGGCTGTTGATCCCACACACCTTCCTTTGCCATTTGGGAGACTTCGAAAGGTTGAATGTATAAGGGACGATCATGTAAGGTTAACATCCCCATATATTCATCTGCTGGGACTGGTCCATCTAGATCAACAACAACCTGTTCCAGGTACTGCAGGGCTGCGAAATCCCCACGACGAGAAACAAGTATCCTGTCAACCTGGTAACCCATTGTGGATTTCATCAGCATACCTATTTGGATACACACCAGCAGAATGATAAGGATAAATCGCCAGGTATGTTTTTGACTCCAGGCAATAAAAACACCAGCAACAAGGCTCAATGCTGCAGTTAATTCCAGGAAGTAGTTGACATTGGAACCGATTTTTCCAATGGTCAAAACGGAAAGAAATGCTCCCACCAGGAATGCTGCAATCAGGAACCAACTCCTGATATATTTCCGGGCTATTACCAAAAAGATGCAGCTTAATATAAGCAGGATGCTGGCGTTATTCCATAATCCTTGGAGATTGTTCTGAAGTCGTCCCCATCCGAACTCATTCACATTGGCAGTAATGATGTTGTAAAAGAATCCGCCATTCGTCAGGGTATTGATCAATAGAAAAAGGAACCCTCCTAATCCACCAACGAGAATTGTAAGCTGGATAGCCCTGATTTTCTTCTGACTCCATAACCAGGCGAAAGCTGCCAGTGGCGTAGCGAGGATATAGGATTGGCGGGTATATGCTGCTGCCACCAACAAGATGCCACCACAAAAAATTGACCAACGGAATTTTGGCCAACATGCAAGGATGTAGATTGCGGAAGTTGCAAAAGCTAAGGCGAGGCAGTCAATTCTTGCCCGGACAGACCATTCCACGACATAGGGAAAACTTAGAAAGATAACGCTGGTTGCAATTGCTGCTAACCTGTTTTTTGAGAAATGATGGGTAATCAAACCTAGGAAAACAGCGGATACAAGGGTAGCCCCTAATGAAATAATTCTTCCCCATTGGAAGGGATTTACATCTAAAATTGTAAATGGTAATAAAGAAAGCACATAAATGGGTGGATAATTTGCAACGGTGTAAGGAGGATTTTCCAGGCTAGGTCGGTAAATATTTTCACCAGAAGAGAGTTCCAAAGCCTGGTTGATGAGTGGGGCTTCACCGTAATCAAGCGGGTAAGGATGTGCGATGGATTGGATAGCATGGAGACTGAATATTACCAAAGGGGGGGTCAGGAAAAACCAGATGACAATTAATGCCGCTTCTCTCATATATGGCGCAAGGAATAAGGGTATTTTCTTTATATTATCCATCTTATTTTCTCTCAAGGGATTTAGAGGAATTGTGCCAGGAGAAGGAGACCCATTTCGATTGCTAATGTCCGGGTAAACATCCAATTGGATTCTTCTTTTCCAATGCGATTTTTACTACCAAGGTGATATTCGAAACCGCCAATAATGATGGCAACAACTAAAAACGCTAGCGGTAGGGATACCAGAATGTTCAAAAGGGCTAATGGGTCTGATCCGGATTTCTGAGAATATCCTGGAAAGAAGCGGTAATATGTGCTTAGGATTACCCGACGACCAGTGAAAAAAGCAATCCCACCCAAGACCACAGTTACCAACCACAAAATGATCGTAATAATATAATCTTTCACCTTAGGCTGATCTTCTTCTAATAGGTCCATAATTTACTCCAATAAATGATTGTCAATATAACTCACTTCTAAGCAACTTAGAGATGTCAATGCTAGTAAATCTACAGTGCGTTTTGCACAAACAAAAATAAAAGAAAATTTTGTAGTAATTGCGAATGGAATGAAATGGAATGAAGCAAGCCCCGACACGCCGCGTAAAGATTGTTTTATCGCAAACCGCACTCCTCGTCTTGATGCTGTCAACTTTCTTAGAAGGAATGCCTTTTAGACGAAGCGATCTCCCCTACGAAAATGTGGACTGCCATACTCCGCAAACTCCTCTTGCAGTGATATAACAAAGTTTCTCTCATCTTGAGTAGTGTACAACTTCACTGCTGAATAACTCGCAAGGAAAAAGGGATAATATTACATTGAAGCATAAATAAATTATAAGGTTTTTTCACTAATTCATTTTTTAGGCAAAGCAATAGGTTTAGATTCTGCAACTTTTCTGTTAGAGAAGTAAATATGGTAGAACGATGACCAGGAGTTGGGTAATGATGGTCCAACTGAAAAGTTTCCAAGAACTGGGTTGACCGAGGTGCTTAAAATGATACTCAGCACCACCAATGATAACACCAATAGCAATCATCGCCGCAACAAGAACTGTGAGGATAGCGACCGTCCCTGCACTTTCGGGATTGCCACCGCTGAAGATAACTGCAGCGATGGTCAGATCGCGGATCACGATGATATTCACCAACGCGACTAGAGAAGAACCTAACCAGAGCATAAATGCTATTGCGATGGACAGAATATATCGGGGGCGGATCGAAAAAGACCGGTCATGTTGATCCATAGAAACAAATAAGAGAAAGAAACATGCCAAAGCAGAGAAAGAGCCTTTTGGTGAAGGGATTTGATAGAAATTGTTTATCGTAGATCCTATTAGAGTGTGCCAAACACTAAGGAATGCTAATCCCAAGCCCATGATTGTGGCTGAAATGTGGATGGCGGATGACAGCTTGGGTAAAAGTTGAAAGAAACCTCCTCGATGAGACTGGCGATAGATTTGTGCGAAGGACATTCCTGATGGAGGAGATTTCCTATCAATCTCAGCTTTTAGAGTGTGCTCAATATTGCGATATAGGTTTTCATGGGAACCAACTCTGGCGCGACAAATCTGGCACTGAGTTAAATGTTTATCGATTACTTCTCTTTGAGCATCACTAAGCGTACCATACATGTAACCGAATATTTGTTCATCATTTAAATGTGTTTTAACGTTCATTTTTGAATCTCTTTAAGTAAAAACCCTGAATTGGTCGCAGTAAATTGCTTCTCGATTTGTCGGTAAGCAAGTCGGATACGGGACTGGGCAGTCCGGAGTGGACATCCGACGATGTCAGCAATTTCTTGATAAGTATGTCCCCCCCAATGACGTAAAATAATTACTTCCCTCAATGATGGACTGAGCTCCTGGACGACTTTCCATATATATTCTGATTCCTCAACATGCATGACCTCTTCTTCTGGAGAGGTTTCTTTTAATTTTCTATCACCGATATTTCTCAACCAATCGGAAAAAGAAATGCTTGGAACTTTCCTTTTACGAAGGATGTCTCGAGAGCGGCTGACGGTGATCCTGTGAAGCCAGGTAGTAAATTGACTCCGCCTCTCATCATAAGAGTCGATATTTACCAGGGCGTAGGTTAATGCATCCTGGGCAGCTTCTTCCGTATCTTCATCGTTTCCTAAAAGACCATAAGCCAGACGGTAAGTCCTGGTCCGATTCAGGTTATATATTGCTTCAGCTGCACTTTCGTCACCGGTTTTCCACCGTTCAATGAGTGTTTGTAAGTGAGTCATAGGTTCGGATGGAAATTTGCTTGACCTTCAATGGTTAATTATCAGACGCCAAGGAGAATAAATGAACTAAGGGTTGAATAATTTTATAGTGTAAGAATTTAATCTTCGAACTTGATAATTCCTGGGTTATGAGAACAGGTTAAAGTTCTGGTTAGATTAATACAGATGAACTGCTTTTTATAGTATTATACGGATGAGTAGACTCAAATGATCACTTTATTTGATTACCAGATAGGTTTCGCAACTTGCTTGTTAAAATTGGGAAATAAATGAAAATAAAAAAATTAATCAGGAGCATCCTCTTAGCATTCCTTTTTTTCTTCATTGGACGCTTCATTGTTTTACAAATGGGAGAGATTGGATACTGGATTGTTGGTGGTTTAGTTATTGCATTTTATGTCGTCTGGTACTTTTGGGGCAGGTGGAGTAAAAACGAGAATGACAATTAATAAATGATGATAATTCTATAAAATCCGTGGAAATTAGACAGAAAAATTCAGGCAAGATGTTAAGGATGAAACATGCTCCTTAACATCCTGCTGCTTTGTTTTCTTCGGATACGATATCCCCCTTTTTGTAATTACGCAAGTCTATAATAAGTTAACGGCTGTTCGTAAACGACGCGCCAATTCTTCTGCAATGACTACACCCATATCGGCGTCATTTTTCATTGTAGCGATGAAATCCTCACGACTCAAGATAAGGCATTCCGTGTCTTTTTTAGCGACGACTGAGGCTGTTCGAGGTCCTGAATCCAGGAGCGCAATTTCTCCAAAGAAGTCGGTTGGTACAAAGGTGTTAACCACTGTCTTTTGTCCATCTATCGATTGGATAATGGCTTCTGCTTCCCCAGAAATGATAGTGAACATCCCAGCACCACCTTTACCCTGGGTTATGATATAGTCACCGGCATTATACTCGCGGTTTACAAATCGGTTCGCGAGTCGTTTCAATTGGCGGTCTGTTAAACCCGAAAATAATGGGACTTTAACGAGAAATTTCATTTTATCAACCATAATTCTCTCCTCAATTTAATTCATTGATATAAATTGTATACAGTTCCAATACTTCAAGCGGTTGGCATTTCTTATAACCATTGCTGCTGTTTAGTAATGGATTTACCACATCGACATGGTTCATGTTCTTTTGCCAATCCTTACTTCTCAAGGGATTGTCGTTTATTAAATAGCATTCCACAAGATTTTTCGATAACTCATGTTGATGATTCTTAAAATAATGATCTTCTCTAATACATTAAGTGTAAAGATAAGATGGTACTGTTGGCGTTACACCTTCAAACAAAGGTGAGAAGCCTCCCGTTAGCTAGATAAAAAAACAAACCAAGAAGTATAAGTCTCATGGGATCAATATTCGATGACTATAATTTCAAAGGGGAAGAGTTTGAAGTTCTTCAGTTTTACATGTTGCTCTCGAGACTTACTAGCGTAAAGGACTTTTCCATTGGGAGAACTAATATCTAAATCCACTTGATGGGCTGAGTCGCTAAAATTCAAGATGACCAGGCAGTTTTGTCTTGCCGAAGTGCGGCTAAAGGCGAAAAAATCCTCAGAACCCTGATGTAATGCTTGGTAGTCACCAGTGATCAAAGTTTGATTATTTTTGCGGACCTGCAGCATTCGTTTGTAGAAATTTAATAGTGAGTCTCTTGAGATCCTTTGTTCTTCAACGTTCATACCAGTAGAATAATTCGGATTGACAGGCAACCAGGTTTTCACGCCAGGAGGACAGAAACCAGCGTTTGGCATGTTCGACCACTGCATCGGGGTGCGGTTCTTATCACGAGAGATCATCTGCGCCATTAGCAAGGCTTGTTCAGGTGGCATTCCATATTCTTCTGTAGCTGTCCTGTAAATCCATATTCCGAGATTATCGCGGAACTCATTGATGTTCTCCAGCAAGAGGTCGGTCATACCAATCTCTTCGCCATTGTAGAGGAATGGCGTCCCTTTTAGTGTTAACATCAGGGCTAAAGAGAGACGGGCTATTTCGTCGCCGTGTTTGCCATCGCTATAATGGCTGTAAATCCTTGGAGTGTCATGGTTATTGAGGGTATTGCAAGGCCAGGCTTTCTCAGGGATTGCGTTGAGTCGATAATCCTGATTTCTTCTAATCCAGTTTGGAGTTAACCTGTCAGTCCGCATCAGAGGGAAGTTGAAGATTAGATGGAGCTCATTCGTACCATCACCATAATAAGCAATATCATCAATCTCACCAACCAATACCCGGTCATCATAGGTGTCAACCATGGCACGCAGTTCCTGGAGTAGTTCGTGGATTCCTGGCTGGTCGACCTGGTATCGGTTCATACGTTGGCGCTGTTCAGCCATATAAGCATCGGTTTGAGGGTCGGGTTGATCAGGGTAACTGGCGTGGTAACTTAGAAAGAGCTCCGCCATAGTGATTTCGGCATCGTGATCGGGCAGGTCTGGGTCTTCAAAGAGAGTACCAATGGCATCGAGACGGAAGCCATCGACTCCCAGATCCAACCAGAAGCGAACTGCCTCAAACATCGCTGCTTTCACTTCAGGATTGCGCCAGTTGAGGTCGGGCTGTTGGGCGAAGAAGAAGTGATAGTACCACTGGTCTGTAGTAGGGTCATAGGTCCAAGCGGAATCATCAAAGGCTGCGCTCCAGTTGTTTGGGGGGAGACCTGATAATTTGCCGTCTCTCCAGATGTACCAATCCCGTTTGGGGCCGTTTCTTCTGGAACGAGATTCGATGAACCAGGGATGCTGGTAAGAGGTGTGGTTTAAAACAAGGTCGAGGATCACACGCAGACCGCGATCATGGGCACCGTTTAGAAAGACTTTAAACGTTTCGAGGTCCCCGTATTCGGGATTGATATCCGTATAATCGGCAATGTCATATCCACAGTCAAACTGAGGCGATGGGTAGTGGGGAGAAAGCCAGATTGCATCAATCCCCAGATCAACCAGGTAGTCGAATTTTTTGATGATGCCATGCAGGTCACCTATCCCGTCCCCATTCCCATCTGCAAAACTACGCGGATAAACTTGGTAGAAAACGGCCGTTTGCCACCAACTTAAATATTCCATCATTGGTCGCTTTTTTGGTCAGTTGTCCTAGGCGATACCCTTGAGTTCCAGTTCGTCCGCCCGGTGACAGGACACGTAGTGATCCGGTTTCAACTCCCGAAGTTCGGGAATTTCAGTCTTGCATCGATCAATGGCATAGGTACAGCGTGGGTGGAACAGGCAGCCCGGAGGTGGATTAGCAGGATCAGCGACATCGCCTTGCATGATGATGCGCTCTTTCTGGAGGCGCGGGTTAGGCCGCGGCACCGCTGACATCAACGCCTCAGTGTAGGGGTGCAGGGGTGTGTTGTACAACGCCATCGAATCCGCCATTTCAGCGATCCGTCCCACATACATCACCGCTACCCGGTCTGAGATGTGCTGTACCACGCTCAAGTCGTGGGCGATGAAGATATAGGCTAGGTTGAAGTCAGCTTTTAGGTCGTTCATCAGGTTGAGAGTCTGGGCTTGCACCGAGACATCCAGGGCGGAGACCGGTTCGTCACAGATAATCACTTGGGGATTGAGTGCCAGCGAACGGGCGATGCCGATACGTTGACGCTGCCCGCCGGAGAATTCGTGCGGGTAGCGGCGGATGTGCTCCGGGCGCAATCCTACTCGATCCAGGAGTGAAACTACGTAGTCCTCGGTATCGGGCGCAATCTTGTTGTGGATCACCATTGGCTCAGTGATGATATCGTAAACCGTCATGCGGGGGTTCAAAGAGCCGATCGGGTCCTGGAAGATCATCGAGAGATCCTGCCGGGCGATTTTCAAATCGTGTTTATCCAGCTCACGTAGGTTGATCCATTCCGGTTTGCCGGTGGTCGACAGGGCGCGTGATTTGAACATCACCATCCCATCGGTTGGCTCGTAGATGCGCAACACAGCTCGGCCGGCAGTGGTCTTACCACAACCACTCTCGCCTACCAATCCCAGGGTCTCGCCTTCACGCACGAAGAAATCGACATCGTCGACGGCTTTCACGTTGTCCACGACATGCCGAAACAAGCCGCCGTAGATCGGGAAGTACTTCTTCAATCGTTTTACATCCAGGATTACTTTATCATCCTTGGGTTGAAAGTTATTAGCCATGTTACCCTTCCTTCTCCATGTTATACCGACGCCTTGATCGCCTGGGCCTCAGGGGATTGAGGCCAGCAGCCATCAAATAGCAAGCAGCGTGCCCAGTGCCCATCGACGACTTCGCTGTATTCCGGATACACCCGGTCGCACTTCCCGGGCATGTAGTCCGGGCAGCGGGGGTGGAAGACGCAGCCTGGGGGCAGGTTGAATGGACTCGGCACCATCCCTTCGATGGTGTCAAGTTCTTCTTTCTTTTCGCCAATTTGAGGGATCGAACCCAATAAGGATATGGTATAAGGATGTTTGGGGTTCTCGAAGACCTCGATGGTGTTGGAACGCTCCACTTCCTTACCCATGTACATCACTACGATCTCGTCAGCAATTTCAGCAATCACCCCCAGGTTGTGGGTGATGAACATAATTGCCATGTCAAAATTTTTCTGGAGATTGCGCATCAGGTCCAGGATTTGAGCCTCGATGGAGACATCCAGGGCGGTGGTAGGTTCGTCTGCGATCAGCAGGTCCGGATGGGCAGATAAAGCAATGGCGATCATGACGCGCTGGCGCTGTCCACCGCTCAACTGGTGAGGGTAGCTGTTGACCCGTTGTTCCGGGTTGGGCAGGCCAACACTGCGGAGCATATCCACCGCGATCTCCAGAGCCTCCTCTTTGGTGACAGCCCGTTTTCGCTGGATGTTGGTGGACATGGTTTCACCAATGGTGTCGACCGGCATCGTGCGGTGTAATTTTATAGCTTCCATAATGTGAAAACCAGCGGTGAAAACTGGGGTAAGGGAGCTCATCGGTTCCTGGAAGATCATGCCGATACGACCACCCCGGATCTTACGGATCTGCTGACCATCGTGATGGAGCTGGTCGATGCGCACTTCTTCAATGGAGACATCGCCATTA
>CAZTJD010000039.1:0-31115 GCA_964613985.1 uncultured Anaerolineales bacterium | reverse complement strand
GAAGATGGAAATCTCTCGTAGTTTGTTGACACAGTTGACCCTGGATGAAAAAATTGAGATGATGTGTGGGGATCCCCCATTCTGGTCCGGATTGGCAGATATGATGAGTGGTGGCTACAATGATCATCCCTGGCCTGCCGGGGTCATTCCTCGGCTTGGGATCCCTGGAATCCTTTTTGTGGATGGTCCCCGAGGCATCGTTTTGGAAGGGGCTACAACCTTCCCGGTCTCTAAGGCTCGAGGTGCTACCTGGGATGTGGACCTCGAGGAGCGAGTAGGGAACGTTATTGGGACTGAACTGCGCGCTGCGGGTGGCAACTTTTTTGGTGGTATTTGTATCAACCTCCTACGGCATCCAGCCTGGGGACGCGCCCAGGAAACTTATGGGGAGGATCCTTATCATCTCGGCGAGATGGGTGCTGCCCTGACCAGGGGCGTCCAACAGCATGCCATGGCCTGCGCAAAGCATTTTGCCCTCAACTCGATGGAGAATGCCCGTTTCAAGGTTGATGTCTCCATCTCCCCCAGAGCACTCCACGAAATTTATCTACCTCATTTCAAGCGGGTTGTAGAAGAGGGTGTCGCTGCCGTGATGAGTGCTTATAATAGCATTAATGGAGAATGGTGTGGACAGAACAAATCTTTACTGACAGGCATCCTTAAGGAAAGTTGGGGATTTGAAGGATTCGTGCTGACCGACTTCATCTTTGGTATGCGGGACGCCGAGAAGGCAGCCCTGGCTGGGCAAGACCTGGAAATGCCTTTTCAAATGCATTATCACCAGGACTTGAAGCAACTGGTAAAAAATGGACAGGTTTCCTTAGAGAGTATTGATAAAGCCGTGCTGCGAATTCTGCGTCAACAACTTCGCCTGGTTAACTCAGACAACTATCCATTTGAATGGGTCGGCAGCGAAAGTCATCGAATTTTAGCGCGTGAAGTGGCTGAGAAATCTATAGTTCTTCTAAAAAACGAAGGAGATCTTCTACCACTAAAAAATGTCAAGAAAGTTGCCGTGATCGGGCGTTTAGCTGAAACCCCCAACACTGGAGATGGTGGATCGAGTGATACTCGCCCAGCCTATGTAATCACCCCATTACAGGGTATTGGGGAAGCTTTCGCACCGAACACCAAAGTCCTATATGATCAAGGGGATGATATTGAGCGCGCTAAAGCAATGGCGAAAGATGTTGATGCGGTCATACTCATTCTTGGCTATACCCATGAGGATGAAGGTGAGTTCCTTGCACCTGAAACCATTCAAGATTTTTTGCCTTTATTCCCCTCCCCGAAACCTGATGAGGTCGTGATTGTGCAAGGCTTTCAAGATAGTATGACGCAGGAGCAAGTTGGTACGATGCCTCCTGGGGGGGATCGTGATCTCCTCACCTTACACCCCGAAGATGAGGTCTTAATTCAAGCGATCGCAGATATAAATTCGAACGTTATCGTCGCAGTAATGAGTGGCAGCGCCGTAGTGATGGAGTCCTGGCGTGATCGTGTGCCTGTCATTTTGCTGCTCTGGTATCCTGGCATGGAAGGTGGTCACGCCTTTGCGGATATCCTCTTAGGCAAAGTCAATCCAAGTGGTAAGTTGTCCTTTGTCATCCCCAAAAATGCTCTTGACCTGCCCTTTTTTGATAAAAATGCCTCGGAAATCGAATACGATCTTTGGCATGGTTATCGTAAACTGGCGCGTGATGGCAACACGCCATCTTTTCCATTTGGTTTTGGACTCAGTTATACCAACTATCAATATTCTCAGCTGAAACTCGCTAAAGAACAACTAGGGCCAACGGAGGAATTGCAGGTAAGTGTGGATGTTACCAACAACGGTGTGTATGCTGGCGAGGAAATCGTACAGCTCTATGTTTCAGCGATTGGTTCGAAGGTAGAGCGAGCTCATATAGAGTTGAAATCATTTACCCGTGTTGCTTTGATACCTGGAGAAACTAAGCAGGTGAGGCTCAATGTACCCATTACTCGGCTTGCTTATTATGACGAAATACAAGCTGACTTCGTTGTTGAACCACTTGAATATGAACTCTTTGTAGGAAGACATTCCTTAGATGAAAACGGTCTAAGGACACGCTTTTTCGTCCAAAACGAATAATTTCATAAGGTATATAATACTTTTTAGGAGGTTTCAATGCCCCAATCAATGTCCCCAGATCAACCTGTTTACCTGGATACTTGCTGTCCCATTCCAGAAAGGGTTAAAGACCTGATCTTACGTCTGACTCTGGATGAGAAGGTGGGTTTAATGAGTCATCCAGCGAAAGGTGTGCCTCGATTGGGTATCCCGGCTTACAACTACTGGAGCGAAGCCTTGCACGGTGTGGCTCGTAATGGTCGAGCAACGGTTTTCCCCCAGGCGATCGGCATGGCCGCGACCTGGGATCGCGACCTGATTCTAAAGGTCGGTTCTGCTATTGGTGATGAAGCTCGGGCTAAGTATCACGAAACCTTGCGAAGAAAAGGCCATACGGACCAATATCAGGGTCTCACCTTTTGGTCGCCTAACGTCAACCTGTTCCGTGACCCTCGTTGGGGACGGGGTCAAGAGAGCTGGGGCGAAGATCCCTTCTCTTCCGGGCAGATGGCTTCTGCCTTTGTGAACGGCTTACAGGGAGATCATCCGAAATATCTCAAAGCAGCCGCCTGTGCCAAACATTATGTTGTTCATTCGGGTCCAGAGAGGCAACGGCATACTTTCAATGCAATCGTTTCGCGCCGAGAACTTTATGACACGTACCTGCCCTCATTTAAAGCATTAGTAATTGATGCCAAGGTAGAATCCGTGATGGGCGCTTATAATCGTACTTTAGGGGAACCCTGTTGTGCCAGCAAGCTCTTATTGGAAGATATATTACGGGGAGAGTGGGGATTCAAAGGGCACGTGGTCTCCGATTGTGGCGCACTGGGTGATATTTATCTCAATCATAAAATCACCAAGGATGCCGCGGAGTCTGCCGCATTAGCGCTTAAGAGGGGCTGCGATCTTGGATGTGATACCGTTTTCGATGAAATCCCAGAAGCCATCCATCGTGGTCTGATCACCGAGGCAGATGTCGACCGTGCCCTGGAACGTACCTTGGGGACTCGTTTCAAGCTGGGAATGTTCGACCCACCTGAAGATGTCCCCTTCACTTCCATCTCTATGGATGTTGTTGCTTGTCCCGAACACCGGGCTTTGGCGTACCAAACCGCCGTGGAATCGGTTGTCCTGCTCAAGAATAAGGACGGGATCCTCCCGATCAAGCCAACGACAAAGAAAATTCTAGTAACGGGTCCGACAGCAACCAGCCTGGAGGTGCTTTTAGGTAACTACTATGGCTTTAACGATCGGATGAGCACCATCCTGGAAGGCATTACAGGTCGAGTCCCAGAAGGGATGGGGATGGAGTATCACCCCGGGGCTTTACTGGCTCATCCCAATGCGATCGACCGTACCTGGGCATTTGGAATGTCTCAGCAAGCCGAGTTAACAATTGCTTGTGTGGGATTATCCCCCTTCTTAGAGGGCGAGGAAGGAGAATCCTTGTTAACCCCGAATAATGGCGATCGAGATAGTATCGATTTACCAAAATGCCAGGTTGATTTCATAAAACAATTGGCAATCCATGGTGCAAAGATCGTGCTGGTGGTCACCGGTGGTAGCCCGATTGCTCTGGGAGAGGTGGAAGACATAGTGGAGGCGATCCTCTTTGTCTGGTATTCTGGCATGGAAGGAGGTAAGGCGGTTGCGGATATACTCTTTGGTGACGCTTCCCCCGGCGGTAAGCTGTCTATTACTTTTCCGAAGTCACTCGACCAGTTACCTCCCTTTGAGGATTACAGCATGAACGGTCGAACGTATCGTTATATGACTGAGGAGCCACTCTATCCTTTTGGATTTGGGTTGAGTTACAGCACTTTTGCTTTTTCCGATCTGGTCCTATCAAAAAAAATCCTAACCTCTGGCGAGTCCCTGGACCTGAGTGTGAAAGTGACGAACACCGGAGATTGCACTGCAGCCGAAGTTATTCAACTCTATTTAAGCGATTTGCAAGCTTCGAACACTGTTCCGGTTCATAAACTGGTTGATTTCGAAAAGACCATCCTGAAGCAAGGAGCAAGCAAGACAGTAAATTTCACAGTGACGCCGGAGATGATGTCGTTTTATAATGACGAAGGCAAGCTAACACTTGAAACCGGAACTTTTCGCCTGGAAGTTGGCGGGTGCTCACCAGGATCGCGAGGTCAAGCTTTAGGTGCACCTGCTCCTGTGACTGCGGAGTTCAATCTTGCCTGAAGGCTTAGTCTTCCGTTACATTTTTTCTTTCTGATCCTACTCGAAAGGTAAGATAATCGATAGCCGATCCTTCGAAAAACAAAGCAAATCATTTGATGTATCTTTGTAGTGTTGTTAGAAATCGGTTTTTCAATGTAGGGTTCAGATTTTCATTGAATTAACCCGTATATGATAATGGAGTCCTGTATTTAGTTCTAATAACTCGGTTTCATTATTACTCATCCCTTTCACATAATGCATACTAGCATTCTATGGAGAAAAAAATGTACCAACCAAAACCTGAACACAAATTTACCTTCGGCCTGTGGACAGTAGGGAACATCGGTCGTGACCCTTTCGGGGAACCAACCCGTCTTCCTCTGTCCCCGGTAGAGCTCGTGCATCTGTTGGCAGAAGTAGGCGCATATGGGGTCAATTTTCATGATAACGATCTGGTTCCCATTGATGCCACGCCTGCTGAGCGTAATCAGATTGTAGCTGATTTCAAGGTCGCCCTGAAATCGACCGGTCTTAAAGTGCCGATGGCGACGACTAACCTGTTTGGTGACCCGGTATTTAAAGATGGTGCCTTCACTGCCAATGACCCCAAAGTACGCGCTTACGCCCTGCAGAAAACGATGAAAGCTATCGACCTGGGCATTGAGCTTGGAGCATTGGTCTATGTCTTTTGGGGTGGGCGCGAGGGTACTGAATCGGATGCAACCAAAGACCCGGTAACAGCCATAAAACGCAACCGGGAGGCGATGAACTTCTTGTGTGATTATGCCCTCGACCGGGACTACGCTGCTGCAGATGGCAGCGGTCTTAAATTCGCCTTGGAAGCCAAGCCGAATGAGCCTCGTGGGGACATTTACAACAGCACCACCGGTCATATGCTTGCTTTTATTGAGACCTTGGATCACCCGGAGATGGTCGGTGTCAATCCGGAAGTTGCCCATGAGCACATGGCTGGATTGAACTTCACTCATGGGGTTGCGCAGGCACTCGACGCAGGGAAGCTCTTCCATATTGATCTTAATGATCAGGCTTTCGGTCGTTATGACCAGGACTTTCGTTTTGGTATGATTAATCTAAAGAGTGCTTTCTTCCTGGTGAAGTTGCTGGAAGATTATGAGTATAACGGAAGCCGCCATTTCGACGCCCACGCATTCCGCACCGAGGATTACGAAGGGGTGAAGGATTTTGCTCGTGGTTGCATGCGCACCTATCTGGTCCTAAAGGAGAAAGCAAAGAGGTTCAATGCAGATCTAGAAATCCAGGCCTTGTTAGCAGAAATCAACGCTGACGATGGCTCAATGGAGGACTTTAAGGGAGACTATACCCCGGAGAAGGCTGCCGCTTTAAAGGCACATACTTTTGATCGCCTGGCGATTAGCAGCCGTAGTTTACAGTACGAACGACTGGACCAATTAACAATTGACCTGCTGCTTGGCGTCCGCTAATCGCAAACAGACCAGATACTAGCCGCTTTAATGATCTGAGTTCTCTTCCAGGAAGTACTCCTTGTTCAGAATTGAGGAAGATTAATTGGTCGTTGCGAGTTGATCCACCGCGTGGGGTGCTCTTCTTTCTAGAGGAAACTGTCGCTACGAGCCGCTTTTACGAAGTAGTCTCCTCCTTGGTGAGTGGGAGATTGCTTCATTCGCACAAAATCTCCTCGAAGCTGAAAGGGAATTGCTTCAGGTGACAGCTTATCGTTCGTGAGGATTGAAATCCCTGCTTTTTAACTTAGACTCCTATCGCGTGAAATTATTAAAGCCGATGAAACTAAAAAATACTATGAAAGAAATCGATTATTTAGGATTGAATTGTGTTGAACTGAGTAATGAACAGTTGACTCTTTGGGTTACTCGATCTGTTGGACCGCGAATAATCGCATTAATAGCCAAAGAAGGACAAAATCTATTTGCCAGTTTGCCGGACACAACCCTGGAATGCCCTGGGAAGGGTGAGTTTCATTTATATGGCGGTCATCGACTATGGCATGCACCAGAAAATCCCCGGCGGACGTATCTTCCCGACGACTCACCAGTAGAGATCTTTCCCCAAGAAAATGGTTTTCGAATCAGGCAGGCTATCGAGGCTGATACGGGCATCCAGAAGTCTTTACGGATCAGCCTGGAACCAGGCACCTCAAAGGTGCAGGTTGAACATACTCTAACCAATTGCGGTCTTTGGCCGGTGACCTGCGCGCCTTGGGCAATCACCCAGATGAAGCCTGGTGGGGTGGCACTCTTACCGCAAAACCTGGCATGGATTGAAGAAAATCCCACTTTACCCAACCGCGCCATCACCCTTTGGCCTTATACAGATATTAACAGTCCATATATAACCTGGGAAAATGACCTTATCTTGATCCGGGCAGAAATGGAGGAAGGAGCACTCAAAATCGGTTACCCTAATCCTCGCGGTTGGCTGGCTTATTGGCTGGACGGTACTTTATTCATCAAACGAACGTGTTATGACCCCTCGCAAGGATATTATGATTTTGGCAGTTCCAGTGAATGCTATTGCAACAATCAGTTCCTGGAACTGGAGACCCTTGGATTTGTTTCCAACTTGAAACCAGGGGAGTCGGTTGTCCATATCGAAAATTGGGAAGTGATTACAGGTGTCCCCTGGTCGGATGAGCTTAGGAATGTAGTTGCGTTCATTGAATGAGACGTACAAGGAAGGACGATATGGCTTATTTCATTGGCATTGATGCTTCTACGACAGCAACCAAAGTATTATCAATCGATGAGCAGGGGAATGTTGTTTCTGTTGCCTCATTCGAATATCCTTTTGAGATTCCTCACCCTTTATGGAGTGAGCAAGATCCAGCTTTATGGTGGCGGGCAACCATTCAAGGGATTAAAAAGGTGTTTACAGATACAGGCCTGAAAGGAGAAGACATAAAAGGCATCGGTCTCACCGGGCAGATGCACGGCCTTGTTTTGCTGGATCAAGAGGGTGAGGTTTTGCGACCAGCGATTTTGTGGAATGACCAGCGTACCAGCGCGCAGTGTGATGATATTCGCGCCAGGTTAGGAAAGGAACGACTGATTCAGATCACTGGAAACGATGCCTTAACAGGATTTACTGCACCCAAACTCCTTTGGGTTCGGGATGAGGAACCACAGATTTACGCCAGGATCGACCAGGTTTTACTTCCCAAGGACTATGTACGTTACAAACTCACCGGGGAATATGCCATGGACAGAGCTGGGGGAGCGGGGACCATCCTTTTTGATATTCGAAATCGGACCTGGTCCCCGGAGGTATTAGAAGCTTTGGAGATTGATCCGAACTGGCTCCCGCTCACTTTTGAGGGCACAGATGTTACTGGTGTCGTCTCTAAGACTGCTGGGGAAGCAACTGGCTTGCTGCCAGGAACACCCGTTGTGGGAGGGGGCGGTGATCAGGGGGCTGCAGCTGTGGGTACTGGCGCGGTGGAAGAAGGTATTGTTTCACTCAGCCTGGGGACTTCAGGCGTTGTCTTTGCGACAGTGGACAGGCCTGTGATCGAGCCTCAAGGAAGATTACACGCTTTCTGCCACGCTGTCCCCGGAAAATGGCACCTGATGGGCGTAATGTTATCCGCTGCTGGTAGCTTGCGCTGGCATCGTGACACTTTTGCACCAGGGGTTGGATTCGCTGACCTGGTTGCGCCTGCGGTTGAAATCCCTGCAGGGAGTGATGGACTGGTCTTTCTACCCTACCTCACCGGCGAACGCACGCCTTACCCAGATCCGTTGGCGAGGGGCGCTTTCATTGGACTGACTGTCCGTCATATTCTGCCTAATCTCACCCGATCGGTTCTGGAAGGTGTTTCCTTTGGCTTACGGGACAGTTTTGAGCTGATGAAGACAGTTGGATTAGCTCGGATTAATCAAGTGCGGGTTACCGGGGGTGGAGCAAAAAGCCAAACATGGTTGCAGATATTGGCAGATGTTCTGGGTATCGAACTGGTTACTGTGAGTTCACAAGAAGGCGCAGCGTATGGTGCTGCCCTTTTAGCAGCCACGGGAGTGGGGTATTTTGAAGATGTGCCAGGTGCCTGCAGAAAGGCTATCCAAATCACTGGACGCACATCACCAAGCAAAGATGTAGCTGTTTACGAGTCATTGTACTCGCTTTATCGAGAGCTCTATCCTATCCTGAAATCAACTTTTACTCTCCTCTCGGTCGTTTAAAACAATTTTCTCAATAACCAGGGATGTATCCAACGGAACAACATTTATAACGTGTTCCCCTTCATGCACGGTCTCACATGGCCATCTTCCCTTCTGGTTTATCGGACATCATCCCTCATTGCCAAACTAGGGGGATAATTGATTTGGTACGTATCTTGCAACAAATTGATCAGCGTACTTTTACATCTCTATGGAATCGTGGAGAAGCAATCTATTGGGGCTGGTAATCTCTACTGATTCTGGCTGCTCTGCAGCTGAGTCAATTTGGTGTTTAGACGTTCACAGTGCCATTTCATTGGAGGCATGATGCGAAAGAAAGATCCTGGTAATAAAGATAATGTTTGGCGGTGGTGCCCGGTTTGTATGTCTAGCCAGATATTCGAGTGGCGAGAGGGCAAGCTGGAGTGCACCAACACTCGCCACCATGACTTGTTGCGAAGCAGGAAAGACTCATGGGTCAAAGACCTGCCTGAATGGCAGGCCTTGCACCAAAGACCTTAGTCCTTCATCTCCAGATACTAATACTATTTGTCGTAAAGCCTTTACACCCGAATTTACTGAGGGGGTGTACCAGGTTAGAAGAATTATCACGAATTCCTTATTACATTATCCCTAACTAAAATCTGAAATCAACATTCTGATATCTGTTCCTTCGTTAAGTTCTTCAATCAATTTCTCTCCTCTTTCCTTATTAGAGTCTACTGTAAAAAGGTAGTGGATGATTTCTTGATGGGAAAAGAAACCCAAAAAACCGATTTTTTCGAGGGCTTTATCCCTCAAATTGCTGATTATCGAGCCTAAAGTGGAAAACTTTTTCCATCAAATCCTAAAAACTCGGTTTTTGCAGCAAAGGCTTATTAAAGAATACCGATATTGGCAGATTAGCGCCTTTTACGATCGGCAATGCTTCATCTGGGTGTATCAATCTCAGGTTTGATTGTAATACCTGAATCACGACATCGATTGGCATTCGAAACGGATGGTATCGTTTTGTGTTATTCTTGGTGGATTAAAAGGATTTCTTTTCACAATAGAGAGGTAGGATCATGTCAAAAATCGCCATTGTTACGGATACGGATGCCAGCCTGCCCCAGGGACTGGCTGCCAGGTATCAAATCCAACAGGTGCCAATCACAGTCCATTTCGGGGATGAAGTCTATGAATCAGAAGTGGATCTCTTCGAGCCGGAGATGTTTGCTCGTATCGACAAGGAAGGGGTATTGCCTACTACGGCTGCTCCAGCCCCGGGGAAATTTGTCGAAGCCTATACAAACGCCTTCGAAAGCGGTGCCGACCAGGTGGTATGCTTCACGGTAAGTTCTGAAGTCAGTGGGACCTATGGTGCTGCCCTGGCGGCTTGTGATCTGTTTCCGGAAAATGACATCACTGTCGTTGATACCCGCAGTCTTTCCATGGGACAGGGGTTCCAGGTTTTAGCAGCAGCGGAAGCAGTAGCTGCTGGAGCCAGTAAAGAGGAGATCATCAGCCTTGCCAAAGATATTGAAGGACGTACCCACTTTTACGCTGCCCTGGCTACCCTTAAATACCTGGCAATGAGTGGGAGGGTAGGGCACCTGGCTGCTGGGATGGCAAGCATTCTTAACATCAAGCCCATCTTGACCATTCGAGATGGAAAACTGGACATGCTTGAGAAGGTACGTACCCGCAAGAAGGCCTGGGAACGAGCGCTTGAACTCTCCCAAGAAGCGATTGGAAACCAAAAAATCGAGCGCATGGCCCTGGTCCATTCTAATGCCCTTGAGGAGGCTTACGCTTTCGAAAAATTATTGCAGAAAAGGGTGACCTGTCCAGAGGATATTATTTATGCAAACCTAACCGCTGGTCTCTCGGTTCACTCCGGAGCTGGAATCGTCGGCTTGGGATTCGTCGTTGCAAAGTAAAAAACGAAGGCCCCTGATAATATCCAGTTTAGCTAAATGAACAAAGCCTCAAGATCGTCTTGAGGCTTTGTTCGATTTAAAATGCACCTATAAATAATTATATAATTTTGATTGGCTTACCTGGGTTTTATAGAAATCTCAGCAGAAAAAACTTGTCGCGGGAACTTGAAATTCATTATTTTCGTCTATAGGATAATAGAAAATGGTGATGGAATCAGCCTGCACCGCGTGCGTTCCTTACCTGCAAACCAACTACCAGGGGAAGGTACCCAGAAGGATAACCACATTCGACAAACCTCAACCCTGGAATCACTTTCCACTCGATGGAGGATCCGATGAAAGCCAAATTTATCTACCCAATTTTCCTTTTGTTCATACTCCTATCAGCCTGTCTGTTTGGTTGTGCAAAAACAGCAGGAGAATCAGGAAATGAAGCCTCGGTTCCAGGAATGGCGAATCCGGCCTCTGTCTACTGTCAAGGATTGGGATTTAAAGAAGAAACTCGGGAGAACGAACTCGGTCAATATGGCGTCTGCATCTTTCCAGACGGGACGGAGTGCGATACTTGGGATTTTCTTGCTGGTCGCTACGGACAGGTGCATAGTTACTGCCAGCAAGAGGGTTTTACCCTCCAGTCGAATGAAGACGAGAACATTGCCACTTGCATTTTTACTGATGGCACATCATGCTCAGAGTTCCTCTTCTTTCAGGGGGAATGTGGACCGGTTGATTAAAGGTTCTCAACTCCCACTGGTAGAGGGGAAAAGGTCGAGGGGAATTGGGTAAAGGTTTTATCATGAAAGGGAGTATGTTTTTAGACTGATAAATAACCAAAGATAATGATTCCTGATCGTTTTATCTAGCTCCCTTGTCCGGTTAGTCATCATCCTCCTTCTCCCAGGGTACTAGTGGAGAGCGGTAGTAATTTACCTTCATTGCTTCCAACCTGGGCGCGTGTGCAGCTAAGCGGGAACAATAATCTTCCCAATCCCGACCAGCACGGGGGGACCAGGAGATCTCTCCGATCCCTATCAGCCTCGGGAAGGTCATGAACTCGATCTCGTCCAGGGTCTCAACCGTCTCAGTCCACAGCGGCGCTTCCAAACCGAGCATATCTTCCTCTTCAACACCCTCAAGTTCCCCGACCGGATCCCAATCGTAAGCGTCCCGGACGCTGACTGAACCTGCCCAATCCAACCCTAAAGGAGTTTCTGGGTTGTACTTCATGTCGAGATAGATCCGCCAGGCGGGAGAGAAGATCACTTTCACACCAGGAACCAAATTTAGGCGCATTTGGCCTGGTCGCCAAAACTGCACCACGGTGGTGGGTCTTAGGTCGCTGGTGGCAATTTCATCCCAACCGATCATCCTTTTCCCATGTTTGGCGACAATTTCCTGGACCTGCTTCATGAATTTTCGATAATCTTCTTCGCTGGTAGCCTCCGCCTCGTCTCCCCCGGTGTGGATAAATGGCCCAGGAGTCAATCCTGCCAGCTCACGAATGACATCCTCCAGGAAGGTAGTGGTGAGCTCTTTATTTACACATAGGGAACTGGTATGAATGCCGGTGTCTGTAAATGGATTTGGTGCGATGCCATCACAGTTAAGCTCCGGGTAAGCAGTCAGGGCAGCGTTGGTATGCCCGGGTACATTGATCTCAGGAATAATGGTGATATAGCGACTTTGAGCATAAGCCACCATCTCTCTATAATCCTCCTGGGTGTAGTAACCACCATCTCCACCGCCGACTTGGGTGCGTCCGCCGATGAGCGCCAGGTTAGGCCAGGATTCGATCATCAACCGCCACCCCTGGTCATTGGTCAAACCCAGGTGCAGCACATTTAGCTTATAATAAGCGATCAGGTCAATCAGGCGTTTTATAACAGCTGGATTAAAGAAATGACGAGAGACATCCAGCATCATGCCGCGAAAAGGGAAACGCGGCTTGTCTCGAATCTCGACTGCAGCAATCTCCCATGAACTGCGTTGGATCTCTTCTAGTTCAATAGCTGGAGGAAGCAGCTGTCGCAAGGTTTGCACGCCCCAGAAAAGACCTGCAGGCTGGGATGCCTTGAGTAGGATACCCAGCGGGGTAACGCTAAGATTGTAACTTTCCCTGTCGAGGTCCGGGTAATCGTTGATAATCTCCATGGTAATCTGTTTCTGCGCTGGAGATAGGGATTTTTCCACGACTTTCATTTTGAACCCGGTTAGCAGGGTGAGTGTATCCGCAAGGTATTGGCCGATTGCAAAGACTTCCGGATTTCCAGGTTCTACAGCGATGGTCGTCTCAGGTTCCAGATGGAAAGACCCATCTGAAAAAACTACGGATACCGGTTTCGGGATGAGGGTTTTGGAATAAATATTTGTTTCCATTGTTTTTCCTTTCGAGTGTGATTTCGAGCGTCAGAGAGAAAATAAACGGAAATCTTGATACCTGCTTTCGATAAAAAAGATCAAATCTTGCTTTTTCTTTCTCTGGAATTAGTCTCAATTACGATGAAGAAAGACTCTAAAAAGAGATGAAATCAAGTAGTAAATTACATATCCAGTGTAACTGTCCTTCCGGTCTTGATCGATTGGTCCGCAGCCAGGACGATTCGAGTGCTGTTTATGGCATCCTGCCAGTGTGCAGAGAGGTCCAGGTCTTCCTCGATGCTCTTGAGTACGTAAAGTTGCTCTCGTCTGCAAAGGTCATTGTGATCGGGCTCATCCTGTAGATCGATGATTTCATCTTCTTTTAAGAAACTACCATCAGGATTAGTCTGGCTGTAATGCAGCCGCAGGGATTCGGTACGGGTGTGGGTATCGATATCATCGGATGCTTTCGCTTCTCCTTTATCCCCAGCAGTGATGCTGACACAACCTTTCGGTCCCACGATATCCTTTACGAAAAAGGCGGTCTCGCTGATCATCGGTCCCCAACCAGCCTCATACCAACCTACCGAGCCATCATCGAAGACCACCTGGAGCTGACCATAATTATACATCCCTGGTGGTAGTTCATCTGTAAGGCGCGCCCCGATGCCTGAGACTTGGATTGGGTTCGCACCCGTCATCTGGCACATCACATCGACATAATGAACCCCGCAGTCCACGATCGGAGAAGCCGAGAGCATCAGGTTTTTATGCGCCTTCCAGGTCTCCCCACTGCTCTGCTGGTTGAGATTCATCCGCATCACCAGGGGTTTGCCCAGCGATCGGGCGATCTCGATAAAACGAATCCAGGAAGGGTGGTGGCGCAGGATATATCCCAGCACCAGCTTCCTCCCTGCTTTCCTGGCTGCCTCGATGACCCGTAAGCATCCTGCTACTGTTGGAGCAACCGGTTTTTCTAGGAAAACATGTGCTCCAGCTTCTAAAGCATCCAGGGCGATTGTTTCGTGCGAATCTGGGTAAGTGTTGATACTAACCACGTCCGGTAGGGTAATCTTCAAGGCCTGGCGATAATCGTCAAAGGTCGGGTAGCTGCCACCCAATCGCTCATTGAGTAAATCGCGGCTTGTGGGTCCTCGACTGACCAGCCCAACAATATCAAAGGATTCAATGTCCTGGTATGCCAGGGAGTGGCTGGTGCCCATTGTCCCACAACCGATGACTAAGACCCTCAAAGGCAAATTCATCTGCTTAACTCCTTCACTCAAGATTCAGAACAATTCGAATTATAAGCGTTTCGGGAAGCGTGGTAGAATCTTTTCCATGAACATCGAGGATTCTTCTCGGGGAAAACGCTTCGATCTGCTCTATCGTATCTCCCAAATCTTTAACTCCACCCTGGAGATGGATGAAGTGCTTAATCGCGTCATGGATGAGGTCATAGAAGCTACAGGTGCAGAACGCGGTTTCATTGTTTCTAGAGAAGAGAATGGTGACTTGGTTTTTCGGGTGGCGCGTGGGATTGATCACCGGAATCTTGCTGATGATCCTTCATAGGTATCGGGAGATTTTTACGATTTCATCTTCTTGGATTCAGATACATCCCACTCTTCAGGCGTGGTAGGTCTGGTGATCGCTGATGTAACCGACAAGGGGATGCCAGCCGCTTTGTTCATGGCGTATACCCGCAGCATCCTTCGGAGCACTCTCCACCAAGTAGACTCACCAGAGGAAGCCATCACGCGCTCCAACCGCCTGATCTGCATGGAGTCAAATCATGGCTTGTTTGTTACCATGTTCTATGCTCAGCTTAACCCACAGACCGGGGAATTACACTATGTAAATGCTGGACATAACCCTCCCTTACACTATAAAACTTCAACCGGCACCTTGGCACGCCTGATGCCAACCGGGATTCCACTCGGGGTGGTTGAAGAATTCCAATACAAGGGGGAGAAGATCTTTCTTAACCCAGGGGATTTCCTGTTCTGCTATACGGATGGCATCACTGAACCCATTAACTCCCAGGGTACTGAGTTTGGTTTGGACCAGCTAGAAGGGATTATCCTCGACAATCGTCATGTTCGACCAGAAAGACTGGCCGAGATCGTCGATCAGACTGTGGACGAATTTACCTCAACCCGTGACTTGTATGATGATAAAACCATTGTCATCGTCAAAAAAATACCCCGTAAAATCGCTAGCCGTACCTGATCCTGCAACCTGATCCCTTGGTCTTTACCCCCTCCTCTTATTCTCATTTTTCTCCGTAAAGTTTCCGGTGCACTAGGCTCAAAGCCTTTACTTGTTCTCCCGCCCTGTAAGATGACCGCACCAGTGGACCACTCTCCACCCATTGGAAACCGATCTCCTGGCCGTATTTTTTTAATGCCTGGAATTCGTCCGGGGAGTAGTAGCGTTCGATGGGCAGGTGCTTACGACTGGGTTGCAGATACTGACCGATCGTAAGGATATCCACACCCCAACGGCGTAAGTCATCCATTGTCTCTTTTACCTCCTCTAATGTCTCCCCTAAACCGACCATGATGCCCGACTTGGTCAATGCTTCTGGATCGAGAGTTTTGGCATTACGCAGGGTCGCTTCCGCCCATTCATATCTGTCCTGGGGCTGAGCGTATTTAAACAGGCGAGGTACGGTCTCCACATTGTGGTTAAGGATTTCAGGCTTGGCATTCATTACAATACGCAAGGCTTCAGCACTGCCTTTAAAATCAGGGATCAGCACTTCGATGGAACATCCTGGCGCAAGCTGGCGAATCTTTCGAATAACCATGGCAAAGATGGGCGCACCCCCATCTTCACGTTCATCGCGGTTGACGCTGGTGATCACTGCGTGCTTTAAATTCATCCTGGAAACCGCTTGGGCAACGCGATCAGGTTCGTTCCAATCCAAGGGATTAGGTCGACCATGTTTAATATCGCAGAAGCCACAAGTTCGGGTGCAGATATCGCCCAGTATCAGGAAAGTTGCTGTTCCCGCGCCCCAGCATTCACCCAGGTTTGGGCACATGGCCTCTTCGCAGACGGTGTGGAGGCTTTTGGATCGCATAAGTTTTTGGATTTCCTGGTAGGTCTCGCCCACAGGGGCACGCACCCGGATCCAGGGAGGCCTGCGCTTAGGAGTGGTGTTTATTTCTTCATTATTAACCCGCTCTCGGGTTGTTTTCACTGCCATGGTTATGCCTTTATGGGTAAAAAGGTGGCTAAAACGGATGCGGACGAAATTTAGAACTATTCTAATTGTGGTATCTCAAATTTTAATATTAGGATTGTCATTGCGATCGTAACGAAGCTGAGAGAATCAATCTTTCTCCTTGACAAACCACTTGCCAATGATAATTGATCTTTGTGTCCTTATTAAGCAGACAAAAATGATCTTCAACAGGTTGCCGTATCGAACCTATCGAGTTTCTTCAAACAAGCTGAGATAAACCTGAAGCATACTGTCGCTGATGCTTCATTCTACCCCAGGTTCCTTAATCCTGGATGAACTTTTCTTCCGCCCTTACCTTCAATCGTACACCCTGAACTGCCACCACCTTTACTCGTGTCCCCTCTGGTAATGGTCCCTCTCCCTCCTCCGATTCTGCAGTCCACATTTCACCAGCCACATGGACCTGTCCACTACCGGACTTGGGGATTTCTTGCCTGACCGTACCGACTCTACCGATCAAGGCTTCTTGTCCCATTTGTACTGGTGTACGTTGGGCTCGAATAGCGAAGGCTACGGCTGCAGCGAAAGTCCCGCCGGTAATCAGCGAGCTGATGATCACCAGGGGCACCGAAACCCTTTGGAACTGGGGTGTAATCGGTGAATTGAACAACACCAACGCCCCGACAACAAGAGAAACCACCCCTGCTATAGTCAGCGCACCGTGCGAGGGTGCTTTGATATCCAGCACAAAGAGCACAAAGGCTGTCACCAGGAAGATCAGGCCGAACCAGTTAACAGGTAGCACGCCCAGACCGTAAACTGACAGTGAAAGGCAGACTACGCCAATAAAACCCGCCACCCAACCGCCTGGGCTGGAGATCTCGATCAAGATTGCCTGTACGCCGATGGTCAGCAATACGAAGACGATATTTGGATTCGTCAGCACAGCAAGTATTTGCTCGATAAAGGATAACTCCATCCTCGACAGTTCAGCATCAGCTGTGTTCAAAATAATTTCTCCGGAAAGAACCTCCACTGGATAGCCATCAAGCTGGCTGAGTAGATCATGGATATCCCTGGCAATAAAATCTACCAGGCCAACCTCATAAGCCTCATCTGCTGAAACAGCGATAGCTTCCTCAATCGTGTTTTCCGCTAAAGAGATGGCGTTTTCACCCCGCTGGGCTGCCAGCGTTCGTACCTGGGCTTTGAGGGCGTTCTTTTCTTTAGCCGCGATTGTTTCTCCCAACTCTTCTCCTTGTGCACCGACCGGGCTGGCTGCGCCGATAATAGTCTCCGGTGCCATAGCTGCTGCATGCCCTGCCAGGGTGATCACTGTACCTGCGCTTGCTGCCATGGCGCCGCGAGGAGTGACATAAACGATAAACGGCACCTGGCTTCCTCGCATCCGCTTGACAAGCTCCTGCATCAGGCTGATGCTTCCCCCGGGGGTGTTGAGCTCCAGAATTATCGCCTCAGCACTGCGCTGCTCTGCCACCTGGATGCCCCGTTCCAGGTATTCGATCCAGGACGGTGTTAATGGTCCCTCCAACGAGAGCACCAGGACCTGGGGCGTCTCCTCCTGGGCTCTTGCTATCGGTGTCCAAAAGGACGAAAAAAGAGGTATTAAAAAAACCAATAAAGAGACAAATTTTTTCATGCTATAGTTTCACCATTAAATGGTTTTTATCTTTTTATTAAGATCACTTGAGAAAACCTTCCAAAACAGATTTATCAAAAAATGGTTTAAGGTTTCCTATTTGACACTTGCCAATCTGTAATCGTTGAAGACGTCTCCTGGTCATTTACTTGATCCTGCCTAGCCATACTCAACAGGCAAGTAACTTCTACTTTTTAACACCTGTTCGATCTAAAGCGCTTACCGGGCATCTTGGAGCTGTTATTTGAAGTCGGATGCTCATAACCAGTAAAATACCGATCATGCCTTGACTTCTTCGAGTGAGGTCAAATCCTCCGTCCCCCCTGCAGCGTGTTCTGTAAAGCTTTCAGTTCATTCCATTTGCCAGCTGCAGCCAGGTTCGCCTGTTCAGGCCAGGTTTCAGGATAAGGAACTCGCACACCAGCATCTCGTAGAATGACGTGAATTGCATCCGGATCCATCTTCGCCAGATGTGTAAATCTGGTCACCCCTGCCTCAACCAAAACCTGAGCACTGCGTGGTCCGATTCCTTCGATCAATTTTAGATCATCCAAGTCTTTCTTTGGGTGGGTTGCTTCCTCTACTTGCTGGGTCGTTTCTCCATCTGGTTCGGGAGTTTCCCCTTCACCCTCAGCCTCATCATCAGGCAGGACGATCAGGTCCACCTTTTTTATCGCATCTTTATTGTTATTAACCTCCTGCTTCAACAACCACCAGATCAGCAAAGCTAGCAATGTTCCCAGGGAAACACCATACCAAAACCAGGATCGACCTCGCCCATCGACCGTAAAAGGATTCAATCTTTTCATCACGAACCTCCTTGCTTCAAAATCAACTGCCTAACTTTACATCAGAATCTCCGATTAAGCAAATATATCGATGCCATAGGGGCGCAACCTTTGTAGCCACAGGTCTTGACAGAGATTATTACGCATTCCATTATCTTTTTCAGGGAAATCATTCCCGTTGGTCGTCTGGGTTAGAAAAGCGAGTCAACTAGGAGTTCATGCTAAAATAGGTATAGAAAATAAAATGAGATCTTACTGAAAACCCTGGATATTTATTTGCCAGATCCTTTTTTATTCCTGGAGCTAAATTATGAATAATAAGTGGGTACCCGCTCTGCGTAAGATTACCAGGATTTGGAGTGTCGTCATAATCATCCTGGGAGTCTTAATCTTTATTGCTGAGATATTCGAAGCTCGAAGCATGGAGCTTGACCCCTATCCTTGGTGGGAAAATCTCATGCCTGCCGCGATGATATTTGCCATTCTTTGTTTAGGCTTAGCATGGCGCTGGGAAGCAATTGGAGGTTCCTTGGCGATCGGCTTCTGTCTGGTAAATCTGCTGCTCTATATTGCTACGGGTAGGGACCAGTTTTTTGCCGTCCTTCTCATCACCCTTCCTGTCCTTATCCCAGGGCTGCTATTCTTACTCTGTTCGTGGCGAACAACCAAAGAACAGATAGGACAAACAGGTAGTTGATTTCACGGATTACACATTCATATCGAGCAATCTGCCTTTTTCAAAATTTAGAGGATTGCTTAAGACAGTGTATCGCCAACCTCCTTGCAAGGAACCCTTATCTAAGGCAAGATTAGACCTTGAGGCTTCACACAATGCGCAGCATATTACGGTGGATTCTATACCTTCTTTTTCGTGTCCTTACCCGCCTGACTGTCACCGGGATTGAAAACATCCCTGTTGAAGGTGGCTGCTTACTGACAGGCAACCATCTAGGCCTGATTGATGGCCCCTTGATCTTCTGCCTGATCCCCCGGAATGATGCTACCGGGCTGGTCGCTCTAAAACATAAGAAGAACCCGGTCATCCGTTTCATCGTTGAAGGAGCTGACGGTATCTGGATCGACCGCAAACGCACCGATTTTGGAGCCCTCAAAAAGGCTCGTGTTCATTTGAAAGCGGGGGGACTGCTGGGGATTGCTCCCGAAGGAACCCGCTCTCCCACCGGAGCCATAATCCAGGCAAAACCAGGGGTAGCATTCCTGGCTGATAAATCCAATGTCGTGATTCTCCCCGAAGCGACTACCGGCTCTGAAGTATCCCTTAAAAAAATCTTTACCTTCCAACGTCCTAAAGTCCATGTCACTTTCGGACAACCTTACCATCTCCCGCACCTGGGTCGCAAGGATAAGGAAGCGGCGATTCAACGCAACACCGACGAGATCATGTGCCGTATCGCCGCGTTGTTACCGGCATCTTACCGTGGTTTCTATGCTGACTACCCCCGTACCAAGGAACTATTGGAAGACGGTAAGAAAGAGTAACCATTTCATTTTGCCCCTGTATAGCCCCCCAGTTCTTAGTTAAGCGCTCCTCCCGTTCCTCCCAACCCTCAATTTATTTTCTGCCAATCATTTCGAGTTGATTTGTCATAAATGGCGAATCCGCACAGAGAAACATTTTTCGGTAAACGAGGGAAACAACCCATTCAGGCATTATTCGTGTATTCGTGCTCATTCACGGATGGGCGTTATAACTTTTCCAAGATATTCTGTAAGGCTGTCAACCCACCTGCTTCAGCGATTCTCGCTTCTTTTACCCATTCAGCGGCTTTCCGGCTATCATCATCGATAGAGATGGTTTCCGGACCACCACCAGGTGTACAGGGATAAAGTTCAGAGAGCTTACACAGCTGGTCGGCAACGATTTGATATTGGTCGATCGCGTTTTTAAACAGCGTCTCCGCCTTTCCCTCAAGGCGTTCCATTGCCTCCTGAAGGAATTCTACGGCATATCTTCTACATTCTAGCCAAACCACAGCATTGTAGCCCATGCCGAAGCGGTTCGCCAATCCTGATTCCAAGCCCTCAATCCAGAGGTCATATCCCCTTAATCCCGAAGCGTATTTTTCGAAGATCCAATCGGCTGGATTAGCAGCATGTTTGATTACATTTTTGAAAGAAGATTTAACCGCCTCGATCGCAGGCTTCGGCTCAACTGGCTTCACGCTGTACAGCTCCACTATTCCAATTCCGGTATCACCGAGTTCATTCCAGGGTTTAGGACCTTTCCCCTCATCAGCGGCAGGGCCGGAATAATAGTATCCGACCTCATCATAGCCATTGACCACGTAAAACTCGGGGATTTCGATTTCCCAGGCGTATACCGGTAGGCCGGCATCAATGGTTTTCTGCGTGAACTCCCATGCTTCTTTCTGCAGGTCTTTCAAATCCTGGTTATATTTTGAACCGAAAACTCCCTCAATTCCATAGCCTAAATAAGGTGCCTGTTGGAAGAGCATTACCGTTTTCCAGGCGGTTGGTCCGCTCGGGCAGCTATCTCTACTGATATTGAGGATAAAAGCATGACCACTACTACCATACAGCCAGGCTTCGCTGATCTCAACCCCCAGGTAATCCAGACAGCCCTTTACACAGCCCAGGTGGGTGACCCATTTGGGCGACCACTTCAAGTTCGCCAGCTCTTTCATCATATTTTCCTTTCGTCTAGCATCAGACAAAGAGACTCATTCCTTTTGATGGCGGAATTGTATTATAACTTGTGTGGGAGGAACATGCTGCGATATCGAAATTTCATTATATTTTCTCTAACGAGATACAAATTCAAATAATTCGTGTAATTTGTGGCACAATTTACTCTATGAAAACAAGTTTTCAGATGACTAGGGACAGAAATAGCTTAAGATATATTCCTTATAGACATTATAAACATTCACCAGTAGATCTGGGGTTGATTTTTCCTGAAGAACAAATAGAATTAATAAATAAGAAACCTTCCAGCAAATTTATAGAAGATCATTCAATGGACATTCTACGTAAATTGTTCCTAAAATGGTATTACAACGTTTTGATTCTGATCACTGTTTTCCTTGCAGGCTGCATTGCGAAGGACTCACCAGAAATAAACTTGGAGGAAGCTGGCGAAATTCCTACTATCCAGGTGATCACGCCGGTCCCCCTGGCATCTGGTAATCTTGAACCTGTCGCGCCTGGCCATATCGAACGCGTCTGGGTAAACAACGGGGAGGATAAAGTCACCCAGGATGAACTGCGTGCAAGCCGCGATCCTGTTTCTGTTTTGAATACTACCTGGGATGGTAGTCATGTTTCCCTTTTTGGTGGTCGCAACGAGGCAATTGCCTTCAACCTGGTCTTGGAAGCGCCAGTGTCCCCTGCTCAGGGGGTAAGTATCAATTTTGATTCCCTGGATTGCCCGGGTGGCACCAGGATAACAACCCGACCGGGGGGAGGGGATGAGTTGTTTGATTTTGTAGGCCGGGATATTGAATTATTCTTTGTTCGTTATCTGCAGATTAAGGGGATCAGCACAGATTTGTTCTTTGCGGGTTATGATTACGATGAGCGACATATCCCTGAACGCTGCCGCCTGCCCCAAGATGAAGAAGGTCAGGGAACCGGCAGCTGGCCAGACCGGCCTTGCCATGATCTCTTCTACCCGGATATTGCGGTGCCACTTGAACTCCACTCGCCCTTTGATATCGCCCAGGGACAGAACCAATCCATTTGGGTAGATGTTTATATTCCAAAGACTATTCCCGCCGGGCAATGCCAGGGAATAATATCAATCAGCGAAAGTGGGATTCAAACCTGGGAGGTGCCCGTCCAACTCCAGGTACGAGACTTTACCCTGCCAGATCTGCCAAATGCCCGTACCATGCTTTTTTACAGTCTGGAGAATATCAGCGACCGTTATCTTGGGGAAACCGAGTTCGAACCAGGTTCCGTTGAATATCATCAGGCTCAACAGCTAGCCAACCAGCACTTTAAACTCGCCCACCGGCATAAATTATCTCTCATTGATTCCTATTTGCCTGTAGCAGAAATGGATGACCTCTGGGGACCGCGCCTGGATGGAGGCACATTCACTCCCGAGAATGGCTATGCTGGGATCGGTGTTGGGATTGGCAACAATGTCTATTCGATCGGTACCTATGGGGAATGGCTTTGGATGGGTGAGGGCAGGGATGAAATGTGGGTAAATGCAGATGAATGGGTCAACTGGTTTCAAAGCAGGGATTTTACTACCCCTACATCTTACTTCCTGTACTTGATTGATGAATCTGATGACTATGACCAGGTTGAATCCTGGGCAACCTGGATGGATGAGAATCCGGGTCCTGGGAAGAGTCTGCTGTCCTTGGCAACCCTGGATTTGCCAGTCGCTGTCGAAAAAGTTCCCTCCCTGGATATCCCGACATCTTGGGCTCATTTTGGAATCACCGCAGAATGGGATAATGCCTTCAAGCAGCATGTCGCCAATCTCGACAAGCCTTTTTTTATGTATAACAGTAATAGGCCGGCTTCCGGTTCCTTTGCGATTGAAGATGAAGGGGTGGCGTTAAGGGAACTGGCTTGGGGTCAGTATAAATTGGGCATTGACCGCTGGTTTTACTGGGAATCGACCTACTATAATAATTTTCAATGTTACGGGGATTCAGAAGATTCGCAGACCAATGTTTTCCTACAGGCGCAGACCTACGGCTGTTACGATCGTTTTGATGAATCCCTGGGGGAAACGGGTTGGAACTATCTCAACGGCGATGGAGTGCTATTCTATCCTGGGACGGACACTCGTTTTCCAGAGGATAGTTATGGTGTGATGGGGCCGTTTGCCTCCTTGCGGTTGAAATACTGGCGGCGCGGTATCCAGGATGTGGATTATCTCACCATGGCAGCCCTGATAGATCCTCAAAGAACTGCCCAAATCGTGCAGTCAATGATCCCCGACGTGTTGTGGGAGTTGGGCGTGACCGAAATCGAAGACCCGACCTATCTTTACGCAGATATCAGTTGGTCAACCAATCCGGACTTATGGGAAACAGCTCGATCCGAACTGGCGGATATCATCGAGCAAGGGAAACCTTAGGAAATATCAAGGTATTACTCGTTTGGTAATCTCGTTTTATTAGAACGCTATATTATCCTGGCTCCAAGATGCGGATCAAGAACTGGCATCGTTCATTGCCCTGGATGATTGACCCCTGGAGTTCTACTTCGACAGGCTTATCAAAGAGTGTCTCAAAGAGTTGCTTGTACCAACCACAGGAACAGAGACAGTAGGTAGATGAGAAAGGTACCTTGGCTTTACTTACTGATCCACAGTAGCAGTGATCATAGGATGCCTGAATGGTTTCTCCATCTAGCTTCAGGTAACCACCACCGATATGAGCCTGGTTTAGCTCGTTCAGCAAATCTTCCAGGTTTTGGGCTTTTTGTTTTATGCGACGCACTTTTTCCAATGTGCTGGTACCAATACAACTGCGACCACATGCTTCCATGATCAACCGGCGCGCTTCCTCATCTGCTTCTTGGTCTAACACCTCCATCATTCCTTGAATACATCTCGCCTTTTGTTGTGGTGTTGTCAACGAGGCGTAACTATCGCAGGCTTGGGTCAATTCATCCCTGGTTCCACTTTCAACCCACCGCTCGAGGTTTTCTAGAAAGTATCGTACTCTGAAAGGCATCTGGTTTTTCCTTCCTGTCTCAGGTGTTGCACGTCAGGGCGATGGTGCTGGTTTCGGTGAGATGCTTTTTTTGAAAGAGAAGGTTATTCCAGCTCAAAACTGGCCTGCAAACGAATATCGCCAGAAGAGCTGCCCACCAGGACCTCAAAGGTGCCCGGTTCAGCCACCCAGTCTTTTTTCACAGGGTCGAAGAAGGATAGGGCGCGCTGGTCAATTTCAAACTTCAGTCTTTTACTCTCACCCGGCTCCAGGTTTACTTTCGCAAACCTCTTCAGCTCCTTTGGGGGTCGTGGGAGGGAACTGACCGGGTCGGCGATATAGAGTTGCACCACTTCCTTGCCCGTTGCCTTTCCAGTATTCCTGACCGTCAAATGAACTTCAAGTAGAGAACCTTTCTTCACCTTCTCAGGCACCCTCAGGTCGCTGTATTCAAAGCTGGTGTAAGATAATCCATGACCAAAGGGGAATAGCGGTTCGACCTTTCGCTGATCGAAGTAGCGGTAGCCCAGGAAGATGCCCTCACCGTAGTAGACTTTCCGAGCGCCTTCATAAGAAGCGTTAATTACTGACGGGCTGTCCTCCAACTTTTTCGGCAGGGTGATGGGCAGCTTACCAGAGGGGTTGACACGACCACTTAACACGTTGGTGATGGCATTGCCGTTCTCCAGACCGGGGTAGTAGCTCAGCACAATCGCTGCCACATCATCTACCCAGGGCATCGTGACAGGCGCGCCGACATTGAGCACCACTACCGTGTTGGGATTGGCAGTTGCAACAGCCGCGATCAGTTCGTTTTGTCCGCCTGGCAGCTCGATATCGGCGCGGTCGTTCCCCTCGCTTTCAAATGCTTCCGGCAGCCCAACGAAGACCAGGGCGACATCGCTGTTCCTCGCCGCTTCTACAGCCTGCGACAGGCGCGGGTCTTGACCCTTTTCGTAACTACGACCTAGAGCCAGCCTCAGCGCGAAAACATCCTGGTCGCTGGGGCGGATATAGTTCAGGACTATCTTGTAAGGATTCCCAGCCTTTAATGGATGTTTTGCTTCGGAATGGTGGTAATGCTCAGGGCCTTTACTATCTATCAACGTTTCCCCATCCAGTAATAACTGCATCTCTCCGCCATGCTCCAGGATAAATCGGTAAAGTCCGTCCTCAGGCACAGTGAGGGTTCCTACAGCTTTTGCAGCGGTAGGAGGCTCAGGTAGACCGGACCAGGCGGTATGCCACCAGATTTCCGGTTTTTCGATCTTCATTTTGATCAATGGTTCACCACTGAAATCAGATTCCAGGTAAGCAGAGACCTGGAGCCTTTCTTTCAGCCAATCGTTAGGCACAGTAAAAGGCTCATCGTAATTGTCGCAGCCCAGGGCTGGGAGGATTTCCAGCTTATCACCTAACGCAGCCTTGATGCCCTGAATTGGGCTGACCCGGTAAAGTGGGTCAACCCGGGAGCTTCCGCCGCCCTCGATCACCGCCTCAAAAGCATTGGGACCGATTATGGCAATAGATTGGACCTTCTGAGGATTCAGGGGCAGCAGGTCCCCCTCGTTTTTCAGCAGGGTGATGGCAGATTCAGCAAGTTCCCGTGCCAAGGTTTGGTGTGCATCGGTGTTGACGGACCCGGTGGTAATCGTCCCGTCCATCCGCCCCGAGAGGACTACCAGCTTCAGGATGCGCCGGGCTGCCTGGTCGACTGCTGTCTCGTCGATATGCCAGTTTTGGACCGCGTCCGGCAGCAGCTTGAAGAATTTCGCCGGTCCGGGCATCTCCAGGTCGAGCCCGTTCTTGACCGGTTCATAGATATTATGGACCGCACCCCAGTCGGAGATCACTGCCCCCTCAAATCCCCATTCCTCTCTCAAGATCGTGTTAAGCAGGTAGCCATTCTCACTGGCATACACGCCATTGATGCGGTTGTAAGAACACATCACCGTCCAGGGTTGAGCCTCTTTCACTGCCATTTCGAACTGGGGTAAATAAATTTCTCGCAGGGTGCGCTCATCAATTTCGGCACTGGCGCGAAAACGTTCGATTTCGAAATTGTTCACCGCGAAATGTTTCAGGGAGGTACCAACTCCCCGGCTTTGGACGCCTCTGATGTAAGCAGCCGCAGTTCGTCCCGCCAGGTAGGGATCTTCGGAGAAGGTTTCGAAGTCTCGCCCGCCGCGCGGATCGCGCACAATGTTGACACAGGGACCCAACAGGATGTCACAATCCATACCGCGCGTTTCCTCACCGAGCGCCTGTCCAACCTGTTCCATCAAGTCCACGTCCCAGCATGCCCCCATAGATATTCCGGTAGGGAATGCCGTCGTCGCACCAAGTTTTCGTCCTGCTTCAGGGTTAGCCGCCCGAACCCCGTGCGGGCCGTCCGTCATCACGATGGATGGAATCCCCAGGCGTGGGATGGGCACAGTATTCCAGATGTCCTTACCGGAGAGTAAAGACATCTTCTCTTGCAGGGTCAGTAGGCTGAGTAACTCGTCAACACGCTGGTCGATATTGGAGGTGGCTGAAGTCATGGTAATCTCCTAAGCTTATTGTATTATTGAGAGGTGTACCTGATATACAATGGTGGCAATATACCCTGTTAAAAATAAAATTGGATATCCGGTATTAGAAAATTTCCTTACAAATAATAATTGGTTCTCCTGAATAGCTGTCATATTGGAGTATAGAGGTCTCCGCCTTTTTGTCAAGGAAAACATGGACATCTGGTTTTGATCCTCCTGCAGCTTCTCGCTCCCCCCTGGTTTACAGCCCCTTGCTAAAATTAAGTTCACTCCCTGACGATTGAAAAAACAATAGTAGATATATAATTAGATCATGGAGCAAATATGATAAAGCCTTGGCATTTTCGTTTTTTGCTTCTTGGGGTTAGTATATTTTTGTTGTTTATAGGGGATTGTTTCGAAAGTCTTCTATTTCTGTTACTATTTTCTCTTCCAGGCAATTCTCATGTGGACACCTTGAATAGAAGTTTCCATTTAAAGGGTTTCATAAAGGTGTTGGACATGTGAACCGTGGAGAGTGTATTATCTAACTTCAAGTGAATTGGTTGGTTTCCTTTTAAGAATTTGATAGTAAGAAAGGTGAGATAATGAAAGATATTCTATCCATATTCGAACAGAAGCAAACTCGGGTGGTATTGGGTGTTGTATTTTTAATCCTGCTCTTCTCCGCCATCGTGGTGTTTGCGCAATCACTGCAACCTAATTTTATTCATAATGCCTGTGCCGGGAACTGCGTCGCCGATATCGTTTTCTTACATTCTAAGCAAGGAGATACCCAGGCAGAAAATTCATACCATGCCTGGTTCAATGAATATTATATCCACACAGGCTGTGGTGAGTCTCAGGCGGAAACCGGTATAAAATTCCTCATTGATGTGATTGCCGATTCCGTTGGTGCTCCTGGTGCCCCAACATTACAATGCTGGCAGGGTTTAGGAGCTTTAGGGAGTATATGTAACGATACCTGTTCCGATTATTTTCATGAGGATGGTGCTTATGCACCAAATGTCCGTACCAGCCTCCTGAGCCATGGACAGGGTTTCGCTCAGGTGAAAGTTGACAATACCACCAATATGGCAATACACGAAGGCGATCCTGAAGGTGAGCCGAACGCTTACTCTCGTAATTTTGGACTATATACATATCTAAAATATAGTGATCACCCTAGTCTCCTGGTCCATACCCAGGATATGCCCAGCTTGAGTTTCCCGAACTGGATCACTCGTGGTGGATGGGATACCTGCGCCCAGCAGTATGGCGCTGAGGATATCCGCTGCAGCATGTTAGCCTTTTTCGATACTCCCTCCAGTGTCTTTGCGGATCCAACCTTTGGCGATGGAGCCTTATCCAACTTAAGTGGTTTGACCTCCAACGGTCAGGATGTGCGAGGGTCTGCCGAGAACGGCTATATTTTACTGGCGACAGATGATGCCAGAGTCACCATCAACCAGGGTCCTTATACGGTATATCAATACACCTGGACGCACAACAAGAGCCAGAGTACTTATCGTGAAGAAGTCACCACCCGGGATGCCCACAATCAATCGGTGTCAATTACCAATCATGAATGTAATTCTGTGTATTGTGGTATTGTCAACGACAAGATCGATCGCGATATCTATGTTTTTGTCCTGGATGGACCACAGGACCGGATGCTTTTAGGGGATTACCATGTTGAAGTGGATGCGCGTGTATTCCATGATAAAGATACCTCAGACAATAAAGTTTCTTATGATTATTCTGTCTCTGGACCACCACCCACCCCTATGCCTTCCCCCACGCCGATTGATTTTAGGGCGATCACCCCACAGGATATTGGTCCTGGGATTCATACTGATGCACTAACCTCCGGAGAGGCAATTCACCTTTACCGGCTGAATGTATCTCCAGGGACATTTTTTGTTTATTTCGAATTGAATGGACCCGTAGGGACGACCTTCAACCTCTTCACCCTCTACAACCAACCACCAGTCCAATCTTACCCCTACCTGCGTGATTGGGAATATGATTGCTGGTCAATTGATGCGGACACCTATAATGCTGCCTGCTCCTACAACCGCCCTGTCGCTGGAGATTACTACATTGCTGTAATTCCTTATCGGGGAAACGGGGCTTATACCCTCGATATCCAGATCACAATGGCGGAAACCAGCACTCCCGAACCACAAACTACGCCATCATTGACAGTGCAACCCACCCCTTTAACAGGTGGAGCTACAGAACAAGAACCTAACGACCTTTATGAACAGGCCACCCAATGGGATATTAACCATCCTATGCAGGGTCAGCTAAATGTTAAGGGTGATGAGGATATTTTTACCTTTACTGCTCCTCAACCGGGGATATACAAGATTAGTTTGAATAATGTGCCCGTAAATATTGCACCGGATATATATATTCACCGGGAATCTCTTGTGGCTGCGAGTTCCTCAACAGACGCTGATGAAGGGGAATCGGTGAGGATGGGCATCGACGCTAATGCTGGGGAAAGCTACTATATCAAGATTAAAGCATCGAATGGACATACCATCTCAGACCAGTATTACACCTTGGGGATGGAGGTGATCCCTGATCCTTTCGAACCAGACGATACCTGGGCTGAATCCAGGTCCTGGGAGGATATCGCCTCACCCATCAGCGGGTATTTCTACGAATTATTGACCGGACCAGGGGATATCTACAGCTTCACAATACCCCAAACAAGCTCCAGCCAACTGCTGACGATTGATCTGTTGGATGTCCCGGAAAATGTCGAACCAGAAATGATGATTTATAAGGAGTCCTTGGTCGATGCGATGGGACTTTTAAGGGCCGAGGCTGGACAGCCGCTTTCGATGATGTTGGATGTTAATCCAGGGGAAAAATATTACCTAAAGGTGAATCCGGAGTCTCGTTTTCAAACCTCTGAATCTCTTTATACCCTTTCGCCTTCTTCGATCCCAGATCCATATGAACCCAATGATCTTTTTGCTGATGCAACGATCTGGGAGTACACGAACGGTCCGATTCAAGGCTATTTTGCTGAACAGATCAGCGGACCGGGGGATTATTACCAGATCACCGTACCCAACTCCTCCATAGAACGCTCTCTGACGGTGAACCTGGTTGATGTTTCACCGAACATTGCTCCCGAAATGGTCATCTATAGCGGTTCCCATGTCCAAATCGCAAGTAATCTGCAGGCTGAAGAAGGTCAGCCAATTTCCTTAACCTTCGATGTCCAACCGGGTAATACGTATTTCATTCAGGTAAAACCAGAATCCCGCCTGATGGTCTCCATACAGCCCTATACGCTTGGCGTCACGGGGTACGAGCTAGGCGGCGATGTTGAACCCGAAGAGGAAGATGAAGGAGTTGAGCAAAACAATCAAGAAGAGGTCCAAACGGGCACAGTTATCCTGAGTGGGGTTGCGTACCGTGGCGCAGGTCTGATCGGCTTACCGCTTTCAGGGGTTGAGATTTGGGCTCAAATCGGTGATGGACCCTCTCAATTGGCTGGAAACAGCAATGCTTTGGGTATGTACATCATCACGTTGCAAGTCCCAGATTTGACCAGCGTGCAGGTTTGGGCGCAGAAAGAAGGTTATCGCTTCGAACCTGCTTCCCACATGTGGGTTCATGACTCCGGGTTTGGACTAAAGGTAGCGAATTTTGTCGGGACAGAGACATTTGCAGGTAACGACCAAGACATAGAACCCCCTCCTATGGCAGGTGAGTTACTATCCGGTCGCGTTTACAATGCAGGAGGGGAAGGCGTTCCTGGCGTGATGGTTTTTGTTCAAACTGGGACCTCGGATGCCATCCAGGTGCTCGGTCCCACTGACTCTGATGGAACCTACCGGGGCGAAGTACAGCTTCCGGATGGAATCCAGGTCAGGGTGTGGGTGGAAAAAGAAGGGCTTACCTTCACCCCACCCTATCATCTATTCTTTCATCAAGTTGGCATGGAGAACCCTCAATTCGATTTTCTGCTTTCGAAACCATAGCCGCGCCTACATTAATCAACAACGTTGCTACCCCAACAAGTACTTCAATCCCTGGTCGGTAGGAGCAGGAGGGGCACAACGCCCCATTCTATTGTCAACAAAACCAGGTATTTGGGTATGGTTAACTTTGGAAATAGACTGAAAGTGATAGAAACTCAAACACTAGAGGTTGAGCTTCTATCACTGGAAAAAATTCCTCTACGGGATCAACTGTTGCATTGCCTTGGCGTTGAGAGGTCCTTATTTCACCAAATCCCTGGAATCAGCCGGTATTTCGTCTTCTGCTGGTAATCCGCGTAGCCTTCCAGGTCTTCCAGCAGCAACTTCTCTTCTCGGGTAATGCGGTAAGCCAATAACAGGACCATGAAAACGCCTAACACCAGGCCAAAAATCGAGTTCATCAGCAGCGGTCCGCAGAGGAAGAACAGGGAGGAACCCAGGTACATAGGGTGGCGCACAAATCCATAAACCCCGGTGGTCACCACCTGTTGACCCCGGTCTTCCTGCACCCGGACCACCCTTGAGAGGTAGGCATTCACAAAATAAGTCTGTAGGATGAGATA
>CAZTJD010000038.1:0-31538 GCA_964613985.1 uncultured Anaerolineales bacterium | reverse complement strand
CTAAGAACCCTCCGTAGTACATAGCTAGATTCCTAGTTTGTATCATTATCACCGGATACGCGACCGTAGAACTAGCTGTACAAGCGATCAAACGAGGTGCGTATGATTTCCTAACCAAGCCTTTTTCCATTGACGAACTCTTGCACGCTGTAAACCAGGCGTTAGAGCACCGACGTCTTTCTCTGGAAGCAAAACGGACCCAAGCTGCAGAGGCAGAAGCACAACGGTTAGCTGAGGAAACAAAGCGACTCACTGAGCTGGATCGAGCCAAAAAAGATTTCATCCGTTTGGTAACCCATGAACTTCAAGCTCCAGTATCTGCCATCGAAAACTACATTAAACTAATTTTGCAGGGTTATATCCCCCTTGAAAATCAAAACTCCATTTTAGAAAAATGTCTGGCTCGAACCCAGGAAGAGCGCTCCCTAATTGGTGACCTTTTAGAACTTGGACACCTAGAAGTGATAAGTTCGTTTCAGACCTGTGAAGTACAACTAGACGAGACACTTTATTCAGTCCTTGAGACAGATCGCGAACAAATCGATGCAAAAAAAATCGACCTCCAGATCGAAATTGCACCTTTTTTACCACCAATTCTCGCTGTCCCAGAACAAATAAAGAGTCTGTGGAATAACCTGATCAGCAATGCCATAAAATACACTCCTGATCTCGGTCAAATCAAAATAAGTTTGAACATGGGACCAGAAAATAATTTCATCGGGGAGATATCGGATACTGGAATCGGAATCCCTAAGGAAGACCTGGATAAACTTTTTACGGAATTCTATCGAGCGAAAAATGCGAAGGCTATGGAAGTCCCCGGAACTGGACTCGGTCTGGTGATTGTCAAGCGGATTCTTGATGGTCTGGATGGGAAAATCACAGTTGACTCTCGGGTTAATAAGGGTACGACTTTCCACTTAGTAATTCCGGCTGTATACCCCCCTAAAACTGCTAAATAATCATTCATTTTAGAACATTAATAAGCCAAGTAAGCTGGGCAATGACAACGCCTAATGCGCTACCAGCGATAGCTTCCATAGGAGTGTGACCCAATACCTCCTTTAATTGTTCTTGAGTCTCTGGCCAGTGGGGATGACCACTAGCCAGATCGCGAATAATGGTATTAATCTTCTCGGCATGTTTTCCTGCCTGTCGCCTAACGCCTGTAGCATCGTAGATTACAATGATCGCCAAGGTGACAGCCAAAGCAAATAATGGGGTGCCAAATCCGTAATAAAGACCTATACTATGTGCTGTTGCGGCTACCAGGGCAGAGTGCGAACTGGGCATGCCTCCCGCGCGCAACAACAACGACCAATCCCAATTCTTCGTTCGAATGACCTCAATGATCGGTTTTAAACCTTGAGCAAGTGCCCATGCAGCGATTGCTGTCCATAAAACGACATTGGTAAATAGAGTAATTTCTTTTATCATTTATCTAAAATTCGAACTCGATCACCCAAAAAAACGCACCCTGCTCATTTGAACCGGCGAGAAAGCTCATCAATATGAGACATTTCCAGCTCTGTTAGTGTCAAGTCCATCGCAGCTGCATTTTTTTCCGCATGCTCAGGTTCGGAGGCACCGGGGATAGCAACCACCGTATCTCCATGGAAGTTAGTCAGCCAACTGAGGGCGACTTGAGCATTGGTCACACCATGACCAACAGCTATTTCACCAAGTGCCTGTACTAAAGCACGACTCTCTTCCAACCTATTTTTCAGTAATCCACGGCGATAGAAAGGGCGAGTTTCCAGTAATTTTGGATCTTCATGAAACTTTCCTGTCAATAAGCCGGAGTCCAATGGTCCCCATGCAATAATAGTAATACCTAATTCTTTAGCAGTTTCAAGTACACCGTTGGTTTCAATCTTCCGATTGAGTAAGCTGTATTTGACCTGGTTGGAAGCCAGAGTTAATCCTCGGTTTTTGAGAGCAGTGTGGGCGCGGCGCATACGGGTAACATCAAAATTACTCACACCCACTTCAGCGATTTCACCTCTTTCTAAAAGGTCAGCCATGGTATTCATTTCTGCTTCCGGAGAGGAAAAACTATAGGGTTGGTGTACCTGGTACAGGCCAATTTTGTAGGGCGACAGGCAGCTTTGACGATTGGAAATTGTCCTAGGAATATTATGAGCAGTCCTGAGAAGAGGCCACCATTTGGTCGCAATGAAAACATCTTCGTCCTTAATGTTATTTGCGAATAAAGCTTGGGCTAATCCCTTTTCAGATCTGCCACTGCCATAAATTTCAGCAGTATCAAACCAGTTAATCCCACCTGCCCAAGCGGCTTGGATAATTTGAATCATCTCATCCTGAGAAATTTCACCATAAGCAGCTTTAAACATACCTTTGCCACCAGCAAACTGCATCACGCCTTGTCCGATAGTAGATAATTCCACTTCAGTTTGTCCTAATCTGCGTTGATTTGCTGCCACTTTATCCTCCGGGTTTTTTCTTATATCGGTTCTTGATAAGTTTCTCGAATCTAGAAAATTTTATCTTTTACCTCGAAACAACTCGTACGATTCCAATCCCATTATGCCACAACAACATGTAAATCGGCATATAATAAAATTATGGGAAAATCGATGGATCCTGAATTTTCATATAGAAACATTGTTAAGTAAATCATGGGAAGATGACGCCTAGGATATTTGTAAATAATGTAAATAAATACCTGATTTTCCTAGCCATGCTCTCAAGTGCATGTTATGATTTTTTCACTCATAAGTCGCTGGATCTTTCGGAACAGAAACCGCTGCAAATTTCCAGTAAATAATCGTATTCATGGATAAAACCTGATTTAATTTTTCTTGAGTGAACCAACTAAACACCAGAGACATTTACCGACGGGCGATTTTCGCCGAGTATGATGTAAGAACCAACTAATACTTCTGGATAATGACCAAACAATTTCGGCGATGAAAATTTCGGGGTCCATGGTTTATGATTTATCGCTTCATCCTATGGACGACCCTACTTAATCAGTCAAGCCTAGTCTTCTGTGACCGGATCGCCTATTAATTAACGTTAAAAGAATAAAGAACATAATCCGGAAGGAGACATAAGAAATCACTATGGAAATATACGCCGTACGAAGTTTCAACTCCCTCTACATTTATCTCGATCTTGCCTGGCTAGCCCTCTTTTGCAGCCTTTTATGGATAACGAAAAGACGCACCGCCTTGGTAGTAGGCCTTTTTGCGGGGGTGGTATATTTCCTGGTAGATTATGGCATTTTCTACTTAGTGTTGAAAACCCGTGTGGTAATTGGTGCAAGTACTTTTTGGCTATTACTATGGATGAGTTTTACCTATGGGATCACCAATTTCGCCTGGATTTGGATCATGCTCGACAAGGACAAGCATACCCCGGAATGGTCCTTTCTGATCATCAGTTCTTGGCTTACCGTTGCCTTATTAAGCCAGAATTTCGGAGAGGCTTTCCCTCTAATAACCACGGCTCGCGGCACGGACACTTACCACGGGGTTATGGCTGCCATCCTTTTTATTGGCTACTTCATCATCATCTATAATAATTTAATGGGGGATCCTGGCGAGCGTATCCCTATCGTGCGACTTTTAACCATCGGGATCGGTGTGCAGTTTAGCTGGGAAGCTGTGCTGTTTATCAGCGGTATCCGCCCTCCAGAGACCATGCCTTTAATCATCAATTCCTTGATAGAAACAAACCTGGGTTTGCCTTATATATATTTCATACACAAAGCAGCAAGAGGAAATATAAAAAGATCAGCTTGAGTTTATAAAATAGAAAAATCTGCCACAGGATCGATAATGATGTGAAAGGATTCTTGCATCTATTTAACATCAAGCGTAAGTCTATCAATCCGCTACCAATTCATAGATATGCCGTCAGAAAGAATATTTCGGTATGGTTGCATCAGCCTGGGCATACCACCATATGGTCGACAGGAAAGTTGCTTTTTCCAGTCACCGAATTGATAACCTGCCGTCTCAAAAACTAGCTTAAGATCTGGGCGTAGTAAAGTATGTTCAGGTGACGAATTATTTAACCAGGAGTATAGACAAAGAAAAGGGTTCCTATCCGTAGCTGAGATCAGAGTAATGAACGAAGAGGAGTTTAGTTATATTTTAATTTCTCGGTAAGGCCCAAATTTCTGAAGACGATCAGGATTGATTGATCTTAGGCGCTCGTTGATGGGGCGGAAGAGATAATATCCCCCATCTCGGTGAAGAATAGGAATACTTCGTTTTTGGGCAATAAAAACTTCACGCATTTCCTCAGATCGGGCTGCATAGTGATCCAATTCGTGAGGCCAGGTGCAAAAAAACTCGTCGTAGAAATTAATGAATTCACGACGATAGGTTGAAGTGACCTGAACCAGGTGTGATATTATCCAGCATGTCTCTTCAAATTCCCAATTATATGACAAACCTAAAAAACCATAATCCGATGTAATATAGGGGAAAAAGGGAAATTGGCGGCAACTCAAGGATCGGAAGGGACGCTGACACGATGAAGGTCCTAAACATGCTAACAAAACCATTGTGTCGGGTGTCTCCCCTGTCAGCTTTGCCGGATCTTCCGGATTCTCTACACATTCATCACCGCGCCATAAATGCCATAAGTTTGTATTGGCCTTGAGGTAAGTCCATTCTTGATGGTAGGCGGAGGGCACAGCTTGACAGATGTCACAACAAAAAGGTTTGCCGCTCAAATTATATGGTGAGCATTTCTCTCCACAGTCAAAAGATACAACCGGCGAGTCAAAACTATCATACCAAACGCGTATATTAACTGTAGGGATTTTTGAAACCATCATAATTATCAAAAATAAGGTTGACTCATATTGTTTGTGTGTTTAGGGATTAATTCTAAATTTACTGGATTGATCAAGCCTCTCGATCATCTGACCAGGTGCCTTTTGCCACCAGTTCCTTTTTTCCAACCCCTTTATCCTCATAGATTTGGTAGGTTAAGGTTATCGGAATTATCTGTGCTAACATCCCTTGCGCCGGGCAATAACGGGTCGCTGACAATTCAATAGCACGCAGAACCGCTTTTTCATCAATCCCATGTCCGGTAACCTCATATTCAATTTGGGCCTCTGTAAACACCTTCGGATGCTCCTCAGCCCGGTCTGCCTTTACTTTAACCTCAAAATCAGTCAAATCCTGTCGTTTCTTTTTTAAAATAGAGAGAACATCTATTGCTGTACAACCAACCAGACTAAGTGCCATGAGTTCCATCGGGCGGAACCCACCATTTTCTCCACCGAAAGCAGGATAGGTATCCAGGAGTACCTCAAAACCAGTCTCAGCAAAGCCTGTAAAACTCATTTTCCCATTCCAACTAACTTTCGCTTCCATTGTTCCTCCAGTTTTCAAAGCATTGGTCAAAAAAGAGGTTTTCTTCAAAATCCCTGTCGAACATATATTATAAGGTCTATTTCACAAACAGCGGGGTTACATAGGCTTCCAAAGCTTCCAGTGTAACCCTCCCCATCCAAACCATTCGGACCATGCCGGTTCTATCAACCACATAAGAACTTGGTAAGGCATTGTTTTGAAAAGCCTGCAAGGCTTTACCGGTAGGATCTAAACATATTGGAAAAGTCAGTTGGTATTCATTTATGAAATCTATGACTTGTTCGTCCTTATCCCCTGCATTGATACCGACCAAGATAAAATCATCTTGCAGATGAGCTTGAGCATATGCCTGTAATGTGGACATTTCCGCGCGGCAGGGTGGACACCATGTAGCCCAATTGTTCACTAGAATCACTCGTCCGGTCAGCTTGTTTAAGGAAATTGAGTTTCCAGAGAGGTCGGAAAGAACCAATTCTGGAGCCGGATAGTCCACAAGTGCTGGGGCAGGTTCTACCACGTTAGGCAATTCTATTTCAAGATTTTTTCTCATTACAACTACTACAACAACAATCGAGACAACAATGAGACCAAGCCCAATAAAGATGCGTGGGAGGGGAGAATGTCTTCGTTTTGACCGTTTCGTCATTTCAGGTTATATCTTTCATAAAAGCACTTAATTTGATACTTACCGTACGGGGAATAATCAATTGTATCGTTCTTTTCTATTTCACTTTCGCTAATATATTGATTAGTTCAATTGCCAAGCGTCCTTCAGGTACTGCACCAACAACTCTTCCAACGCCATGGTTGATAACAGTATCTGGGACGCCCATGATCTGATGTGTTTGTGATAGATCGGGAAACTCCGTTGCCTCAACCATTTCAGCTTCTACTAAGGGACTTTCCAGAGCCATCCTGTGAGCGGTAACAACCGCTTGCGGACAGTAAGGACAGGTTGGGGTGACAAATACCTGCAGCAGGATCGGTTCGAATAATTCTGCCAGAAAGTCTCGAGCCTGGTTGTTCAATCCCGAGTCACGGTTTGAGACAATAAGGATATCCTGAATTAGAGAACTGAATTCGTGTCCCGATGGGATTCCTAAAAAACGAATACCATAATCGATAAGCCCATCCTCATCCTCCCCGGCAATCACTAGCGTGGGAGTTAATTCGACATGATAATTTTGGGCCACAGCGGCATCCGAATCAACATCAAAAATTTTTAACTTTATAAGATCTGAAAATGCTGTTATCTCTTCGACTAACTGTCGTGTTTCAGCACAAAATTGGCATTGCTGTTTGGTACCAAAAAATAAGATTTGAACGGGATGCTGCAAATCTGTAAAGGCTTCTTGAACCTGGGATTGGATTTGCTCATTCAACAGGATGGTCATCCTTGGTCTCCTTTAGCCTTGATAGGCTTTGTTCTATATAGAAGGTTATGTGGGATAGATGCATCCAGGCATTAAAGGTTACAATTCCCCAAACCCTAAAATAAAACGATCCTTGATCAGGATCGTTTTTAAAACAAATTATTTTTCCAAGAACTCTTCAAGCTCGAGGCGTTTAAATAACCGTTGCTGCACATCCGCCGGTATCTCAGGTTGATTTACGATCTTTTGGTAAAGATAAACCGTTTTTTGCAGAGTATTCACAACGATCTGGCAATCTTTACAATTTGCCATATGCGCTTCGATCTCTTCACATAAGCTCTCACTGAGTTCGCTGTCTACATAATCTGATAGGGAGGATAAAAGTTTACGGCAGTTTTTATGAGAAGTCATAATTCACCTCGTTCTCTTGCCTGCAACAATCGTTTGGTATAGTATGCAGACAACATCTCACGAAGCTGGAGTCTTGCTCTTGAAAGACGGGTCTTTACTGCACTTTCGGAGATATCGAGTACTTCAGCGGCCTCTCGTGTAGAAAGACCTTCGATATCTCTTAAGAGAAAAACCACTCGCAGCGATTCGGTAAGGGTATCCACGCTATTTTCCAAAATAACCTGTCCTTCTGAAGATAATAATTCGCCTTCCGGTAGGCAACACCAATCAACAATCTCTAAGGGAGTTTGTTCACCCTGCTCTTGAAATGGTGCTTCAACCGAGACCTGCTCGGGAAATTTTCGCCGTAAGAACATTAATGCTTCATTCGTAGCAATACGGTAAAGCCAGGTGGAAAGACTTGATCGACCTTCGAAATCTGGAAGGGCATGATAAGCTTTGAGAAAGGTCTCTTGTAAAATATCCTCTGCGTCCTGCTGGTTTTTTACCATTTTTAATGCCAACCGATAAATCTGACTTGAATACTGATCGACCAAACGGGCAAATTCAACCTTATCACCAGATTGTAGTGCAATAACATCAAACTCTGATTTCTTATGCGCTATATTCATTTAGATGCTGTTCGATAAAAATAGTCACAATTTATCTCAAAATGAAATATAATCCTTGCTTAAATTCCTGTTAATCCGAAACAAAAATAAAAGGTAATCCACATCTGATCATTGCAGTGCCTTCCTGGTCGCATCGAAATTGTATCATAGCCATGTTGATGTTAATATATGGAAAATTTGATAATCAAGGCAATTATTATGACAATCATCCAATCTCTTTGTGACAGGCTATACTAACGATTGTACCTTCGTTCTACTATACTTTACCCAGGCTTATTAGATTAAACGGCTATATTTGCCCTACAATATCCGATATCTGGTGAGCGACAACAATTTACTGGAGTGCGTCCGGGGAAGACCGGTAAGCATCATGGAATGTGATTCCGGCGCTGTCCCGCAGCTGTGATTTGGTCGGGCAGTCCTAGCGAATTTTTTTGCACCCAAAACAAAATGCATTTTGACGATTGGACACTAGAAAATCACCAGCAACGACTAATGAGCCAGATCGCCGGTGCACTTCATATCTGCATCTGTATTCTTCCGAGAGAGAAGGAGCAGGGCATGCCAATTAAAAAACTGCTTGCCCTGCTCTTTTGTGATTTTTTGAACAATTAGTATATAAATTATTTCTTTAAAAGGAGGTTTCGTTATATGGAAGTCATAACCCTAGAACTCCCAGCATTGTATGGCGATCATCACGTCATCGAAGTCAGGCGATTATTATTGGAAATGCCTGGCGTTGAGGAAGTATACGCCAGCAGCGGCTTCCGCGTCGCCGAGGTCAAGTACGATCCTGAAAAGGTAAGCGTGGAAGAGATTAAAGATATTTTGGATAAAGCGGGTTATATCGGCGAATTACCAATTCCAAGAGAAACAGGCATTGCAGTAAACCAGGGAAATGGTCAAGGTACTTTTTACAGGCACACAGAAGCTTATGAGAAAGTCAGCGGGGTGGTCAGTTTCGCCCAACAGGTTGAGTCAGAAAGACGGGCACTCTGGCCTTGCCCTGGAATGAACCCTATTATTAGTATGGATGAAGATTGAGGAAAAAATGGCAAAAACAAGACGAACCCCCGAAGAAGCTAGTATAGATCCTTCAGCGCAGGAGATGCTGATTCTTGCTGATAAGTTAGATATTGGCACAGCTTTCAGCCGCGCAGATGATATGGCTCGATGTCCCATCGGCTCTGATGGTGTGTGTTGTAAAGTTTGCAGCATGGGACCTTGTCGTATCACCAAAGAAAATCAAACTGGTGTTTGCGGTGCCACCGTTGACACCATCCAGGCACGTAACCTGATCCGAGCGATCGCAGCTGGTGCAGCAGCCCACTCTGATCATGGTCGTGATATGGCCTTCACCCTCAAAGCGGTTGCGAATGACGAAACGGAAGGGTATATCATCCGTGATGTTGCAAAACTCCGCACACTAGCTAAACAATATGACATCCCCATCGAAGATCGTTCTCCTAAAGAGATCGCGAATGACCTGGCTGATCTTTACATCGCTCAATTTGGACAGCAGGATGGCAGGGTCATTTTAACAAAACGCGCTCCTGAAAAACGGCAAAAACTATGGGAAGAAACTGGAGTGATGCCGCGTGGTGTGGACCGTGAAATTGTAGAGGCTTTGCATCGTACACATATTGGCGTAGATCAGGAAGCTGAGCATATCTTACAACATGCCGTCCGTACAGCGGTTGGCGATGGATGGGGTGGCAGTTTGATTGCAACAGATATCTCAGATATTCTTTTCGGAACACCAGCCCCCGTTTTAGGGCAAGCCAATTTGGGTGTTCTAAAAGAAGATTATGTCAATGTAGTTGTCCACGGACACGAGCCGACACTAAGCGAAATGATCGTTGCTGCCTCTCAAACACCTGAAATCATCGAATATGCTAAGGCTGCCGGAGCCAAAGGCGTTAATCTTTCTGGCATTTGCTGCACAGCGAACGAAATCCTAATGCGTCAGGGTATTCCTGCTGCAGGCAACTTTCTACAACAAGAATTAGCCATTCTTACAGGTGCTGTTGAAGCCATGGTAGTAGATGTGCAGTGTATTATGCAGGCGATAGTAAATTTATCTGAGAACTTCCATACCAAGATCATCACAACATCGAAGAAAGCCAAAATCAAAGGTGCGACACATATCCAATTTGACGAGCATAAAGCCTTGACCATTGCAAAAGACATCTTGCGGAATGCCATTGATAACTATAAAAACCGAGGAAAAGTAAATATCCCAGATATACGTTCAGATTTAGTGCCAGGTTTTTCGCATGAGTACATTAATTACATGTTAGGAGGTTCATACCGGGCTTCCTTCAGGCCGCTTAACGATGCAATTATGGCGGGACGTATTCGCGGTGTAGCTGCTATAGTTGGTTGCAACAACCCACGCACTCAGCACGATCTTCTACACACTTACGTTGCAAAAGAACTGCTCAAGCAGGATGTTCTTATCGTTGAAACTGGTTGCAGTTCAATCGCCTGCGCTAAGGAGGGTTTGATGCTGGGTGAAGCTGGCTTAGATCAAGTGGGACCTGGATTGCGCGAAATCTGTGAAACCCTTGGTATTCCACCTGTCTTGCACATGGGTTCCTGTGTTGACAATGCCCGCATTCTGACGGTGTTAACGCAAGTTGTTGAAGAAGGTGGCCTGGGGGATGATATCGACCAGGTACCCGCTGTGGGTCTAGCGCCTGAGTGGATGAGCGAAAAAGCCCTCTCCATCGGTACTTACTGCATGGCTTCGGGTGCTTATGTCATTTTCGGTGGCTCATCCCCAGTATCGGGGAACGAGCGAGTTCCTGATAGCCTGAAAGTGGCTAGATACCTAATCGATGGTTGGGAAAAACTATATGGCGGAAAAATGGCATTCATCTCTGATATGGACGAGATGATCCGTGAAACGCTGGAACATATTGATCAGAAACGAGCTGCCCTTGGCCTGCCTGAGTACGATCCTGACCGCTTTGGCCAAAGTGGTGACGCCCGAATGTTAGAACTAGAAGCCTTGCCATTTGCAGAAAAGCGAAACGCGCTTTACGGTCTGCCAGTTGCAGGCGATTAGTAATCACTGGTTAGGAGAACCTTATGTCAAGATATATTGCTACTAGAGCCATCCGAGGCGCTAATGCCTTAGTGACCGAGGCTGAACTGATGCTAAAAATGGCCCTTAAGGAGAAGGGGCCTGACACACCGGTGGAATTTCCCAACACAGCTTATTTCCTACCCACCATTTACGGCATGACCAGCATCGAAGTCACCACACTTGGTCAATTAGAAAAAGTCGTCGTACAGGCTCGTTCACTTTTACATCCCGTCCCTGCAGAACAAAAATGGACTCCCTACCTGGGAGAGACCCTTGATGGTGGCATGGCGACACTGTTAGCCGCTGAAGTTATCGAGGCCATCCGATTCGTTTACGGTCAGCAACCAGAACCCTATCCTGGGATGGAGTTAGCGGGTGGAACCGCTTACCCCAACCTGGATAATGGTGGCGGTCCAATAGGTCATCTCAATGGACCCATCGATGATATCCAACTCCGTTCTTGGGGTATCCAGTTGGTGGACGGACGAATGCCAGGCTTTGCTGCTATTATTGGCTGTGCCAAATCCAATGAAGTCGCTGTCAAAATTGTACGAGAACTCCAACGTCGCAATATCCTGGTTTTCTTGTCTGGGAATGTTAACGGGCGCAGCATTATCCATCAGCTTCAGGAAGAAGGTGTCGAATTAGGTTATGACACCTACACGATCCCCTTCGGAACGGATACCATCAGCGCAATCTATGCTTTAGGTTTCGCAACACGCTCGGCACTAACTTTTGGGGGTATCGCGGCTGGACAGGCTCGCGACATCCTGCTTTATAACCGGGCGCGCGTCTTCGCATTTGCTATTGCACTGGGTGAAGTCGATGACCTGAAATACGCGGCTGCTGCTGGAGCCATCAATTATGGCTTTCCAGTAATCGCCGATACCGTAATCCCTGAAATCCTACCTACAGGTATAACAACGTACGAACATGTCATATCGATGCCTTTCGAACAGATTGAAGGCGCTGATGACTTGGAACGCGCTGAACGACTGGTGCAGAAATGCATTGAAGTCCGCGGTGTCAAGATCAAAATGCATGAAATCCCCGTTCCAGTACCTTACGGCTCTGCTTTCGAGGGCGAGGTCGTCCGCAAGACTGATATGCGCGTTGAATTCGGCGGCAAGAATTCGAAATGCTTTGAATTCCTCTACATGTTGCCCATGGAAGAAGTCACTGATGGTGTCGTTGAAGTAGTTGGACCAAACTTCGAAGATCTGGAGCCTCAATCATCAATGAATATGGGCATTGTCGTCAAGGTTGCTGGCAGGAAGATGCAGGAGGATTTCGAACCTGTTCTCGAACGCCAGATTCACTACTTCATCAATGGTGCATCAGGCATCCAACATATCGGTCAAAGGGATATTACCTGGATCCGCATCTCGAATGGTGCAGCTGAAAAAGGCTTCACCATAGAGGATTTCGGTAAGATCCTACACGCCCGTATGCATTCCGATTTTGGTGCGATCGTAGACAAGGTCCAGGTAACACTTTACACCGAAGAAGACAAGTTCGAAGAATGGCTAGATAACGCCCGTGAAGTATACGATAGACGAAACAGGAGGTTGGCGGACCTAACAGATGACGCCGTCGATCAGTTTTATTCATGCACCTTGTGTCAATCCTTCGCCCCTAATCATGTCTGCATTGTCAGCCCTGAACGCCTGGGATTATGTGGTGCTTATAACTGGCTTGATTGCAAGGCGAGTTTTAATATCAATCCAACCGGACCAAACCAACCCATCAAACTGGGTAAACTGATCGATGAGGAGATGGGTTACTGGGAAGGCACCCTGGACTATGCCAAAATTGGTTCTCATGGAACAGTCCAAGAGGTATCGATGTACTCCATCATGGAGAATCCCATGACGGCTTGCGGCTGCTTCGAATGCATCGTCATGGTCATCCCAGAGGTTAAAGGGGTAATGATCGTCAGTCGTGAAGACACCAGCATGACCCCAATGGGGATGAAATTCTCTACCCTGGCAGGTATCGCTGGGGGTGGTCTGCAGACCCCCGGAGTGATGGGAGTAGGTAAATTCTATATCATCAGCCCTAAATTCATCTCAGCGGATGGTGGATTCAAACGCATTGTGTGGATGAGTAAGAATCTCAAAGACACCATGGATTATGAACTTCGAGCTGCTGCAGAGCGCGAAGGTGTTCCGGACCTTCTGGACAAGATCGCTGACGGCACACAAGTGACCACTGTCGAGGAAATGGAAGCATGGGTGAAAGAAAAGAACCATCCCGTCCTGGATATGGAACCGATGGAAGCCAAAGGTCGTATAGAGGAACTCGAAGCCGAATCCGATGTGATAGCCCAGGCTGAAGCCGTGGTAGAGAAAGCCATGGCAAAAGAAAAATCAGCAGCCGAACCAGAGCTACCGAAAGAAAAACCGGCTGCGCCAAAAGCTGAGGAACCCATCGCACCAGCTATGACTCCTGTTGATCGAAAACCTGCACCTTCTGGTTCAGTAGAAGATCGTGTCGAACGATTGGAACGAGCTGTCACGACATTGATCAGCTCCCTAATCAGTGCTCTGGCTGAAATTGGTGAAGTAGATGTCTCCCAGGTGTCTGTCACTCCGAAGATTGCCCCTGTTCCAGCATCGCTAACCTCAGAACCAGAAGCGCCGGCCATAGTAGCGCTTCCACCAGATAAGGAATGGTTGGCTCCAGGGAGCAAGACAGCGATCGATAAAGAAAGCTGGACGGGTTCGGTTCGAGTAGTTCAAATTGGTGCAACCGCTGAGAATGGCGGCACCCGTACTAGCGTAGTCGTGGTTGGTGGTGAGACTGCTATGCCTTTCATGGATTTCGAAGGCACAATGCCTAACCGACCCGTAATTGCCATCGAGATCAAAGACCGTCGTCCAGATGATTGGTCGAAGCTCCTACTAGAGAAATGGGGAGATGTCATGGATGACCCCGGTGAATGGGCGAAAGCTGCTGAAGAAGCCGGTGCGGACATGATCTTGCTCAAGCTGAGTTTGAACGACGCTGATGGGAACCCCACCAAACCTGAAGATGCTGTCGCTGCAGTGAGAAAGGTACTAGAAGCCACTGGCTTACCGCTTGCTGTTTTTGGTCCTGGACAAGTCGATGCCGATAACGAACTACTAGTCCCCATATCAGATGCCTTCAAGGGTGAGCGCCTTCTTCTAGGAATTTGCGAAGATAAGAATTACCGCACTATTGCTGCATCAGCGATGGCGAGTGGGCATCTGGTTGACGCTCGCACAGCAATGGATGTCAATCTAGCAAAGCAATTAAACATCCTGATCAATGATCTGGGATTGCCTCTGGACCGAATCATCATGGATCCAACCACCGGCGCCTTAGGGTATGGTTTTGAATACGGCTACTCGGTTATGGAACGTTTGCGGCTAGCCGCCCTCCAGGGAGACAGCATGACCCAAATGCCCATGCTGGTCACCCCTGGGGAAGAGTGCTGGAAAGCCAAAGAATCCAAGGTTGGTGAAGGTGTCCCAGAAGAATGGGGTAGCTGGAAAGAACGAGCTATCAACTGGGAAACGCTGACAGCAACCATGCTGATCGAGTCTGGTGCTAATATTGTGGTGCTTCGACACCCCGAAAGCCTTCGTCGTACACGAGAAGCAATTGAAGATTTGACAGGTAAAAAACAAGGTTAATCATACTTCGTATTGCACATTCCGGACAAATCCCAGAATGTGCAATACCTAATGCGAAACACTTCCAACGGAGAAAAAATATGGCACTTTCAGGCATACAAATTTATAAGCTACTTCCGCAAACGAACTGCAAAGATTGCGGTTTTCCTACCTGTCTAGCGTTTGCAATGAAATTGGCTGCAAAACAGACTGAACTTGACCTTTGCCCACATGTGAGCGAGGAAGCAGCCGCTCAACTTTCTGAAGCCTCTGCTCCTCCTGTACGCCCCATGGTCCTCAAATCCAATGGCTATGAAGTGAAAGCTGGGAATGAAGTTGTTCTATTCCGACATGAAAAAACCTTCTACAGTCATCCGGGTTTTTTCGTCCGGGTTTATGATACCATGCCTGGTGAAGAAATCAAAGCCAAGGTCGAACTAGCCGACAAGTATGAAGTTGATTATGTCGGTATCGAACTGGGAATAGACGGTTTTGCTGTTCAGGCGGATGGTGGAGATTTTGGTGCTGCTGTAAATGCTGTACGTGAAGTCAGTCACAAACCACTGATCTTGATCGGAGATCCGGAGAACATCAAACCTGGTCTGGCTAATTTAAGTGAAGGCGAAACTGCCTTGATCGCCTTTGCCACTCAAGAAAATTGGGAGGCAATGGCGGAACTGGCGGTAAAGAAGGGATCTGCTCTGGCAATTACTGCGGATACCATTGATGAGATGGTCGCCCTATCAGGGAAAGTACAAGGTGCGGGTGTTAAGGATGTTGTTCTCGCACCAAGCCAACGCGGTTTTAAAGGGACCTTGATTGCAAACACTATCTCTCGTCGTTTGGCTTTGAAGAAAAATTTTCGACCATTAGGTTTCCCCATCCTAAGCATTCCTGGTGATGTCGGTGATCCGAGCCGTGAGGTGATGCTAGCAGCTCAAGCCATTGGAAAATATGCCGGTTTTATCGTCTTGGATCATTTCACCCCCGAAGCGACCTATCCACTTTTAGTGCTGCGGGAGAATATTTTCACCGATCCACAAAAACCCATCCAGGTTCAACCAGGTATTTACGAGATCAACCATCCCGGACCTGAAGACCCGGTCTTGGTCACAACCAACTTCAGCATCACTTATTTCAGTGTGGCAAACGAAGTGGAAGGGTCAGGGAAACCAGCTTGGCTCGTTGTCACAGATGCAGAAGGGATGAGTGTTCTCACTGCGTGGGCTGCTGGAAAATTCGATGCGGAACGCATTGCCAAGGATGTAAAAAGATTTGGAGTAGCAGATAAAGTTAACAAGCGTCGCATCGTCCTCCCCGGGCACGTCGCAGTGCTTTCCGGGGAGCTTGAGGAAGAATTACCGGATTGGGACATCAAAGTTGGACCTCGAGAAGCTGTTGATATCACTTCCTATCTTAAAGAGGCTCTCTAGACAGTCATCAAAAAATGACAATCAGTGGCAAGTTATATAAACGACTTGCCACTGATACCTAACTACTGTATACTGAAAGTTAGATGATGGCTGACCATAGCGTAAAATTCGACATCGCTGACAAACCCGTCCTGGTACCCACGGGGACTCTGATCTCAGAAGCAGCACATTTAGCAGGTGTGGAGATTACACATCCTTGCGGAGGGCAGGGTCGTTGTGGTCGCTGTTTGGTAATAGTAGAAAAAGGGAACATCAGACGTCGGAGCACACTGCGACTAACACCACAAGACATCGAAAGCGGTTATGCGCTTTCCTGCCAGACCGTCATCGAGGGGGATATAGAAATCACTATTCCACCTCAGGATAAAATCGAACGTCGCCTTACCACTGACCGGACGGTTGCCGAGGTGAGAATCCCTGAAGGATACAACCCAAAAACAGGTCAAACCATCCGGCGTGTTGCAATGACACTGACTCCACCAAGTATGGATGACCAGACGGACGACTGGTCTCGCCTAAAAACCGCCATCCGCAAGGAATTGGGGGTAACTCATCCACGCGCCTCCTTAGAGATGATGCGTGAGTTAGGTAAGACCTTACGTGAAGGAGATTGGCAGGTGACCATCACACTCAACTCCCTGACCTGGGATTGTGATGATTGTCCTGCCCAACTTTTAGACCTGAGACCCGGTCTACTCCCAGACGAAGCACCATTATGGGGACTTGCTATTGATATCGGTACCACAACGGTAACTGTCTGGTTGGTAGATTTACTCACCGGAGAAGTTAAAGCTCAGGTTTCTGAATATAACCAACAAATTTCTCGTGGCGAAGATGTGATCTCTCGGATCATCGTCGCCAGCAAAGGACGAGGCCGGGAGAACATGCAAGCACTGGTTTTGAATACCATCAACGAATTAATAGAAAAGGCTTGCAAAAGGGTGAATGCATCCCAGAAAGACATTTTCAAAGCAACGGTTTCTGGCAACAGTACAATGATGCATTTGTTGTTAGGAATCCCAACTGAAAGCATCCGCCTTTCTCCTTTCATTACGGCATTTAATCATATCCCCCTATTGTCTGCCAGTGAAGTTGGACTGAAAATACATCCTACAGCAGTGGTAGATTGCTTGCCAGGCGTTGCCAGTTATGTCGGTGCTGATATTACTGCAGGAGCATTATCTTCCGGGATGACCTCCTCTGAAGAGGTGGTTCTATTTCTGGATGTAGGAACGAATGGAGAGACAGTTCTAGGATCACAGGATTTCCTGGTTACATGTGCATGCTCAGCAGGTCCTGCTTTCGAGGGAGCTGGAGTCCTTCACGGGATGAGAGCCACGCGAGGAGCAATTGAAGAGACTTGGATCAACAGTGAGCATCACGAACCCTCTTTCCGAGTAATCGGGAATGTGAAACCACGCGGTTTATGCGGATCGGGCCTGATCTCCTTACTTTCAGAGATGTTCATCACGGGTGTGATCGACAAAGGGGGTAAAATTAATTTGAGTTTAGACACACAACGTGTTCGTGAAGGGGACCATGGCTCAGAATATGTTATTGCTTGGGCTGATGAAACCGCAACCGGAGAAGACATCGTAGTCACAAATGTCGATATCGACAATCTACTACGGGCAAAAGCTGCGATTTTTGCTGGATTCACTGTCCTGTCAGAAAGTGTGGGATACCCGCTGGAAATGATCCATAAAGTTTTAATTGGAGGTTCATTCGGGCTTTATATTAATGTGGAAAAGGCTATCCAGATTGGATTGCTGCCTGATATGCCCTGGGAAAACTTTGATTTCTTAGGAAATACTTCTGTCAAAGGGGCTTATCTAGGCTTGATCGACCACAACTTAAGGCAGCGAATTAACGATATTGCTGCAAAAATGACATATATCGAATTATCCGCTGATAATAAGTTCTACGACGCTTTTATGTCTGCGTTGTTCCTACCTCATACAGACTCATCTCTGTTCCCTTCCGTCATAAAAGCATTGGAAAAAGGCTGATACGGACAGAGTCGAGTAATCTAGAAAAATCAATTTATTCTTTTGGGAAAACATACTCAACTAAATGGAATATTGAAAGGAAGGTCACGATGTATATAATAGGAGAGAATATTCACATCATCGCCCAAGCTGTCAAGGATGCGATACGGGACCGCGATCGCGAGTTCTTCATGGAATTAGCACTGAAACAAGTAGAAGCTGGTGCGCAGTGCGTAGATATTAATTTAGGACCTCGCAAGAAAGACTGGGAAGAATTATTTCCTTGGATGATACAAACCGTCGAAACCGTTGTAGATGTACCACTCTGCATTGATACAACCAACATCAACGGCATGGAAGCAGCGTTGAAGACCATCACAAAGGCACAACCGATCCTCAATAGTACTTCAGCAGAACCCGAACGGCTCGAAAAGGTGCCGGAACTGGCTAAGAAATATGGTTCTAAGGTGATTGCCTTGACCATGGCAAAGAGTGGCATACCGGTTGGTGCAGATGAACGAGTTGGGATTGCTTTAGAGACGCTCATCCCCCGCTGCATCGAACTGGATATTCCCATCGAAGATTTGATCATTGACCCATTAGTACTAACCGTATCGGGATGCCAAGAATACTGCCCCGAGTGCATCGAAGCGGTACGAACCCTCCAGTACGCCTGGGATCCGCCTCCAGGCATTTCGGTAGGTCTGTCGAATGTTTCCAACGCGGTACCAAGAGCTAACCGCCCATTAATTAACCAGGTTTACTGTGCCATGTTGATGGGTGCAGGTTTGCAGATGATGATCGCTGATCCATTGGATGATGAGCTTCTGGAAGTTATCAAAACCGTAGATACCCGAGATGAAAGCACAGCGGTCAAAGCACTTTATGTCAAGATTCATGATCGAATTGCCGCCATGGAGTTACCTCAAGCGAGTGATGTTGATTTAAGTGACCCAGAACAGGCTGCAATCTGGAAGACAGCACAGGTTTTGTTGAACAAAGTAATCTACGCTGACTCATACCTCGAACAATAAATCATAACTAAACAGGAGAACTAATTTCGGAGTGAGCCATCAGTAAAGTATAAAAATCGCGGAGTCACTTTTAGAAACTTTTTCTCTCTCATTTTGAGCGAAGTAAAGTAACCTCCCAATTAGCTAACTACTAATAATTGCTTAAACATTCTTCGCTTACCATATTGTTATAATTCAAGGGATCACTGGTAAACCTGTGATCCCTTGTAACATCTACTTGTAACATCGGAGTCATCATGGCAGAAAAAGGTTGGCTTCTAGGAGAAACCCCAAACCCATTAGGGGATCGGATTGATGAAATTCGCGCACGTTTGGTGCGGAAACACCCCGAGCTTCTTGCCAGTCGAACAGGCACACTCTATACCTCAAGAGATGCAGCGACAGGTGAATTCAAGCTAGAATTTTGGGGTCGCAAGGTACTGCTCACTTTTCCCGAATTCACCGGTGCTTTTTTTGATACAGGAGAAAGCCTAAATACTTTTGATTTGACTATGTTAGCCTATTACTTCGATATCTGTGATGGTACGCCTATGACAGGAGAATGGATTGCGTTTAACCAGATTCCTGGGGGACTTTTCTATGCCCAGGCATTTCAAAGCTACACAGGTGACGAATTGGCAAAAGTGTTTAAAAATAATTCGGAGGCATTCATTGATGCAAATTTACGCTTACAAGGACGTCGTGAATTCTTTGGCAACATTTCCTTCTCCTACCAGGTACTGCCCCGTGTACCAGTCATGGTTGTTTGTTGGTTGGGTGATGAAGATTTCCCTTCCTCGTACCGGATTTTATTTGATGCAAATGCCCATCATCACCTGGTTACGGATGCATATGCAATCTTAGGTAGTACTTTAGCGCGCCGTTTGAGCAAAGCCAATATTAGAAAATAAACGAATAAATGTCTATCTGAAAATCCTTTGAAAAAATCTACTAAGTTATATATTTTTTTGTTGGACTGAAATAAATGGAGCCTGATCGTTCTATCTTCGGGTAAATAGTAAGCAATCATTATAAGAATAGAGGATCAAATATGAAAATTGCAATTAGTGGTAAAGGTGGAGTAGGAAAGACAACCCTCGCCGCACTGCTGGCTCAGGCTTATGCTGATGAAGGAAGAGAGGTATTAACAGTTGATGCAGATCCCTCCCCCTGTCTTGCGGGTGCGCTGGGTTTTCCTGATGAGAAGTTGGCAAAACTCAAACCGATTGCTGAAATGGATGAGCTCATTGAAGAACGAACGGGAGCAAAACCCGGAACCATCGGCGGTTTCTTCTCCCTAAACCCCAGGGTCGATGATATCCCTGAGCGTTTCAGTGTACTCCACCGGGGTGTGAGACTATTAGAAATGGGTTCGGTCGATTTAGGTGGCTCAGGTTGTATATGTCCAGAATCAGCCATGATCAAAACTCTTTTCACCCACTTGATGTTTCGCGATGAAGACGTATTGATTATGGATATGTATGCAGGCGTTGAACATCTAGGACGCGCAACGGTGGATTTTGTCGATTCAATGATCATCGTCGTTGAACCTACTCGTCGATCTCTGGGCACTGCACGGCAGATCAAGAAACTGGCGAATGACATCGGCCTGAACCGGCTGTGGCTAGTAGGCAACAAGATCAGAAATCACGATGAATCCGACTTCCTGGAAGCCAATTCACCAGGTATACCTGTTTTGGGTTTTCTTCCTGCCAATCTAGGTGTACAGGAAGCGGACCGGTTGGGGATTCCTGTCTATGACCATGTACCGGAATTGAAGCAGGCTACAGAGGTAATGGCAAAGGTTTTAGTAGGACAAAAGAGGTAGGCTGGGTAGGTAAATGCAAACAAGGTAAGCAGGGAATAAACAACAACAAGCTAGCAACGATTTGGTTATTCCGGGCATTATCATACCCTAAAATAATTTGCATACTTTTTTAGGTCGCATACTTTATTTGCCTGTTTATTTTACTTAAAGGAGCTTTTTTATGGCAACAACAATTGCACTTGCTGGTAAAGGAGGGGTCGGGAAGACAACGATTGCCGGCATGGTGATCAAATATATCGCCCAGAACAAAACTGGGGCGATCCTCGCGATTGACGCGGATCCAAGCAGCAATTTGAACATGGTTCTGGGCTTAAAGTTGGAATGGACGGTAGGTGATATTCGTGAAGATATGCTGGCACAGGTGCAACAGTCCTTCATGCAGGGCGGCGCGGCAATGGGCACCCTCCAGGGGGGAATGACCAAACACGATTACCTGGATTACGAAGTACGTTCTTCCCTGGCAGAAGGCGAATACTTCGACCTCATCGCCATGGGGCGTCCAGAAGGACCGGGTTGTTACTGTGCGGTAAATTACAACCTACGAGAAGTCGTAGACAGTATTAGCAAAAGCTATCGCTATGTGGTGATTGACAATGAAGCAGGGATGGAACATCTCAGCCGCCGCACAACTCGCGATGTACAGCATTTACTTGTGGTTACTGACCCAACATTGCGTGGGATCGTAGCTGCAGAACGTATTAAAGAGATCATAAAAGGATTGGACATCCATATTGAAAATGTATACCTGATCCTCAACCGCCTTATGGGGGAAATTCCTGTGCAGTTAAAAGCAAGGATTGATGGCTTGGGAATGAATTTCCTGGGGTCAGTTCCATCAAACGACGAATTGATGGAATTTGAGTTTAGTGGGAAACCATTAGTGGAACTGGGTGACCAATCTCCCGTCTACCAAGCAGTTGCTCAGATGATGGATGAGATTTTAGATTGAAGATTCGTTCCCTCTCACTGCTGAATATCCCCTCTATGCCTCCATCCCTAGTGTTTTCCTGGTCGAGGCGGTCTACCGAGTTAAACCAATCCCTAACAACACTGGTGGTCTTCAACTGGTTGAAGAACGACTAGAACAACCTTTTGAGTGAAATTACGACAACAAAGGAGAAGACAATCCTTCTGCCTGGGCTAGGCATTATGATTTGAGCCGGTGGGGTATTTTCATAGCACTGGAAAAGGGACAACCCATTGATTGGGCAGCCGTGGCACTTGATGGTACCATTTTTCCAGCCAGATCTCTGCAGCGGGGAAATTTTGCTGTTCTCTGGGATATTCGCGTCCACCCAGACCATAAGAGGCAGGGAACTGGAAAAGCGTTGCTCCAGCATGTAGTGCAATGGACAAAAACTCGGGGCAATGGTCAGCTAGGATTGGAAACTGATGGTTCAAACCTCCCAGCCATTAAATTCTATGCCAAAATGGGCTGCGAACTCGGTGCGATCTTAAAATAGAGTTATAACGGTATCCAGGAAGTCGCTGAATATCCAATGCTGCTCTTGTATCTCGATTTAATCTATTATCGATTTGAGTAACATTGTCCGAAACCCAAAGGTTCCACATGCGCCTAACTTTCCCCACCGGAAATCAACCATACTACACAGAATAAAAAAGATAGATACAACTGTGCCCCAGGCGGTTGTTTCGTATAAAAAATGAAGCAATAATCATGTGACAATCCACCTCGGTCAGACCAATTCCATCCAAATGGAAAGAACTTGGGGAACACAACCCTGTAGAAGTTGTTAAAAAACTTGATCGATATCAGACTATGACATCTGCATTAATGTACCAAACAATATGCCAAGAAGTATGATGTGTGGAGTCGCATTGGAATCCAAAGACAATCCTTGATGTTGAGTGCTATAATTCAAAATCTGTAAATTCCTCCAAATTATCTTAGACATTTATCCTCTACGAATCGAAAGTGATTGGTCAATCTGTGAAGATAACAAAAGTAAGCGATCATGAAACGAATCTGTGTCTATTGTGGTTCATCTGATAAGGTATCTCAAACTTATCTAGCCGTTGCTTCTGAAATGGGCAGATTGCTCGCTGAAGGAGGCTATACACTTGTCTATGGTGCAGGGAGTACCGGGATGATGGGGACCCTCGCTCAAAGTGTAATACAATCAGGAGGGGAGGTGTGGGGCGTGATCCCAAAAATGTTTGATAACCCTCAACTGGCAAACAAGAACCTTAACCGATATGAAGTGGTCGAAAATATTCATATCCGCAAGGCACGAATGATAGAAATATCAGATGCCTTTATCGCTCTCCCTGGTGGTTATGGTACCTTTGAGGAGTTTTTTGAAGTCATCACCTGGGCACAGATTGACCTACATCGAAAACCAGTCGGCCTGCTCAACTTACGAGGATATTATGATCATCTTCTGAAAATGGTTGCCCGTGCAGACGCAGAGGGGTTTATCTATGGAGAACATAAACTTCTCTTCACTGTTGCCGAAACACCAGAAGCACTATTGAAGGCACTATCCAAACACGAATACCCCGAAAATTTGGGGGCTTGGGAGACTCAAGGCAAACACTAGCAGATAATCAAACGGTTTCTCTGATTCCAGTCTCTTTTTTCAGCACTCAAAAAACCCAAAAATAATGACGGAATAGGGCTTGACAAAATGAAACATATGTTCTATTATTAACTAGAACACATGTTCTATATCAGCTTTATCTTTATTCATCTAACTGCCCTATAGGAGGCCTGTCATGCTAAACTCTCTTCCAATTCTCTCAAATCGTATAAAAATACAACGTGGGTTCTTTTTTGGAGCCCTAATCGTTGCTGCATTAATTGCATTTGAAGCATTTAATTACTCCACGACTGATTTTGCTCTAAGCGATCTCTTGGGCGAACTCACATTTCTCGGCATACGCTGGGCAACGATACTTTCCATTGCGTTTTGCGGGATTGACTTCGCTGGCATTGCCAGATTATTTACTCCTGAACAAGCCAGTGATGAACCTGCTGAAGTCTGGTACTTATTTGGTGCCTGGATGTTAGCAGCAGTAATGAACGCCATGCTAACCTGGTGGGGAATATCCATTGCCCTCCTAAACCACGAGACTCTTGGCAAGGCTGTAGTCGCTCGTGAAACCCTTTTGAATGTTGTCCCAATCTTCGTAGCCGTAATGGTATGGCTGAGTAGAGTGCTGATCATCGGTACCATCTCAATGGCTGGAGATCGTCTCTTCAGTCAGGCAACCACTCGAACTCCCGTGCGAACCTCGACATCATCAACCAGAGTAAACAATTCCCCCCTTACGCGGAAACCTAATCGTAGTATTCGACCATCGAACAATAACTCTCGTCCAACTCCTGTAAACAAGACAATTAATGCATCATCTTTCCAACCCTCACCACGTAGAAGCTCTTTATACGGGAACGAATCTTCCCTCCCTATCGAACCCGAATACACTCCCTTAGATTCAACCCACTCAACCGTCTCATTTTCTAACAATCGAGATGAAAATCGGACAGGTCAAGTCCGGTTATAAGGTGTCATGAACGATGTCGGCCTTTGAATACAATGAGAACCATGGTCAACAAGAGACCCTCGGAGATAATTCTGGGGGTCTTCCATTTGGCATATCCCTGATTCCACTTGCGGTTATCATCATCAGTTTGTGTTTCATTGGTCTCCTCAGCCGAGTGACACAAGTGCCCCAAAAAGCCTCTACAACAGTAAAAAATCAAATCGCTGCACTTTTCACCCCCGAGGTACAACATTGGGCATTCAAGATCCTTCCCTGGAGTAAACAATATGGGTTAGATCCTAATCTGATTGCTACAGTGATACAAATAGAGTCTTGTGGTCACCCGAAAGCTCAATCATCAGCCGGAGCAATAGGTCTTTTCCAGGTAATGCCTTATCATTTCTCCACTGGAGATGATCCTTTTAAACCAAACATAAATGCCCGTCGTGGGTTAGCTTATTTAAAACAAGCTCTTGATGCTGGAAATGGAGACATCCGCCTAGCTCTTGCTGGTTACAATGGGGGAATAAACGGGGCTAGAATGCCTGAGACTGAATGGCCCGCAGAGACAGTAAGATATGTTTATTGGGGAGTGGGTATTTACTCAGATGCAACTAAGGATAAAACTCGAAGCGATCGATTGGACGAATGGCTATCTGCAGGAGGAGCCAGCCTCTGTATTGCTGCTTCATTCAATCTGGGATTAAATTATTAGCATTATCACATGAAATCGATGGTACGCCTTTACGTTTATCAGGTCCACTATAATAATTTCGTCGAAACAGTAATAAAAGAATTTTGAATAATGATCAGCTGTTTAATCATTTTCTGAGGATTATTAACTACATTTACCATTTTCCAATGGTAACCAGATAGTAAAGGTAGTCCCAATGCCTTCCTGGGACTCAACCTCAATATGTCCTCCATGGTTGCGTACGATCCAGTAAGCGATAGATAAACCAAGACCAAAACCTTTACCGTCTCTTGTGCGCTTGCGTGATTTTTCAGTCCGATAAAACCGCTCGAAAATATGGGGTAGATCTTCCTTCGGTATTCCAAGACCATTATCAGATACAGTCACTCGCGCTTGTTGGCTTTCCTTTACAACTCCTGCAACAACTTCTCCCCCAGGCTGAGTATATTTGATTGCATTACTAATCAGGTTAATCAACACCTGTTTTAGTCGATCGCGGTCGCCACAGACTAATACTTGATCGATCTCGCTTAATTTCAATTCCACTCGATTGGCTGCCAATACCTTAGTTTGCTGAAGCACCTCTAAAAGCAAGGTGTCAAGTTCCACAACCTGGTAATCAAGGGGTAATTTGCCAGATTCTGCTCTCGCCAGTAGAAGAAGGTCACCTACCATCCTGGTCAAACGATCGACCTCATCATCAATGCTACTTAAAGCCTCCTCATCTCCGCATTCCAGCTTACGCATTAATCCGACATTTCCTTTAATGACTGTTAAGGGGGTACGCAGTTCATGCCCAACATCTTCGATGAAACGCCGTTGTGTGTTGAACAAGTTTTCCAAACGACTTAAAGTCTGATTAAAAGCTTTGATGAGCTGGCCGACCTCGTCATCAACTGGTCCGCTATATGGTATCCGTTGAGAGAGATCATCAGCTCGAGTTATTCTCAGGGCTGTTTCGGTTACTTTACCTAATGGAGATAGAAAATGAAAGGTAGTTATTGAAACCAGCAGGGCAGCAATACCCATTGATGCTAGAGTTCCTGTTAATAATATCACCAGTAAATTATGCTGAGTGATATCGACAATTGCCAGACTTGCTGCTAATTGAAATGTTCCGATAGGGCGATTGCCAATACTAATAGGCACACTTAAAACCCTGAAATGAGTGTTATGGAGGTATGTCTCTCGATAAATAGGTTCAATAACCTGTTTTCCAAGAGGATCAAGGGGATCTTCTAACCAGGGTAGACTCGGTAAGGCAAAACGAAGCCGCCCACCCCTTTCCCAAAATTGAATGTATACATTGGTAGCTAAATCCAGATCTTTTACTTGAACATCTACCCCTCCACTAGATGTCATTTGAGTTAGAGCAATCAATTCATTTGCTGTTAGGGCAAGTGTTTTATCAATCTGGTTTATCAATATAATACTGACAAATTGGTAAACAATGAAGACAAATAGCAAAAGAATTCCCCCTACAAGTGATGTATACAGCAGTGTCAACCTTGCCCGAAGGGACATCAATCTGGTTCTCTTAAAACGTAACCCACTCCGCGAACCGTGTGTAATAAGCGATCTTCACCTTCAGCTTCAAGTTTTTGACGTAGGTATCGGATATAGACTTCAATAATATTTGAAGCCCCTCCAAAATCATAAGCCCAAACGCGATCAAAAATTACATCTCTGGTTAATACTTGTCGCGGATGGCGCATTAAAAGTTCCAGGAGCTCATATTCTTTGGCCGTTAGTGAAATGACACGATCCCCACGCATTGCCTGACGAGTTCCAGTATCCAGGGATAGATCGGAAAAACGCATTACCTTAGGACGACTGGTTGGCTGAACTCTCCTTAACAAGGCGCGAATACGAGCCAGCACCTCATCAAGTTCAAACGGTTTCACCATATAATCATCTGCACCCATATCGAGTCCTATCACTCGGTCGGATACGCTATCTTTAGCAGTTAGTACCAGAATAGGAATATCACCTCCTCCAGCACGCAACCTGCGACAGACTTCAAGTCCATCAATTCCTGGTAGCATGAGGTCTAAAATCACCAAATCTGGAGTGTTATCTCGAGCGGCAATCAACCCTGTTTGGCCATCCGTAGCAATATCCACCTGATAACCCTCATATGCCAGGCTACGCCGTAAGAACTTCAAGATACCTTCATCATCCTCGATTATTAGGATTCGAGCACTCATAATCACCTCCAATTGTGCTATTTTATGATTCTGTGATCATTTAGATTAGCAGTCCTATCATAAAAGTTTTAATGTGGATAATTTACCCGGTCATCCGAACTGAAAGCTGGTTATTCCGCTTTTCAGCCGATGCTCTAAAATCTATTTAAAACACACCATCCTTAGCCTGGTTAACAAATTCAGGGACAATTTTTTATGCTTCTATAGAAAATATACCACAGCCTAGAAAAAGACAAAAGACCACCTTTTGGCGGTGTTTTCCAGGTATCAATTGACAAACGATAATGTTATCCTAGTTCAAAAGTCGTCGAAATGGAAATGGAGGGGTTTTGCCAACGAGTCCTTAGACTCACTGGCAAAACCCGAAACATCATTGGATAAATTTAGACCCCTGTAAATAGCAGGTAATTTATAGGATCAAAACGCGAATTTTCTCTTAGACTAACTCGACAACTGCACCGGCAGCCTCAAGTTTTTCCTTGGCATCATTGGCAACATCTTTTCCAACTGTTTCCAATACCTTTGCCCCTTCAGTTTCAGCCATTTCCTTCGCGTCCCTTAGACCCAAGCTGGTAAGCTGGCGGATGGCTTTGATGACCTCAATCTTCTTGGGGCCGGCATCTTTGATGACGACATCAAATTCCGTCTTCTCTTCCTCAGGCTCAGCTTCAACAACTGCAGCACCGGGAGCAGCCGCAACTGCTACTGGTGCAGCTGCAGAAACACCCCACTTTTCTTCTAACATTTTTACCAGTTCTGCAGCTTCAAGAACCGTGAGTTCGCTAAGTTCATCCATCAATTTATTCAGATCAGCCATTTTTATACTCCTTTATATTTCGGCTTGTTAATTTTTTTATGTATCAATATTTTTTTCATATTTTTATCGCAAAAAACCAGCTGTCTGTTCAACTGTTATTTGAGATAGACTAATTTGCAACTTCTGCTTCACAGAATGCATTCAGCACTGCAGCAATCTGGCGACCGGGTTCAGCAAGCGTACGTACTAATTGGGACGCAGGAGCCAGAATTGTACTCAACAAGGTCGCTCGCATAATTGGCAACGGGGGTACATTCGCCAAGGCAATAACCTCATCCGCACTCAGCAGACGCCCTTCAAGATACCCGGCTTTAATCTTAAGAAAATCCGACTCTTTGGCAAAATCAGTCATCGTTTTTGCTAAAGCGGGGACATCTTCAAAAGCGAATCCAATAGCAGTAGTTACCAGGAAATGATCTTCTTTATATTCCAGTCCGCCATCTTCCAAGACACGCTTCATCAGGGTATTCTTGACAACATGAAATTCGCCACCAGCTTCACGAACTCTAGAACGAAGTTCGTCCATGTCCTTTACAGTCATTCCAAGATACTCGGCCATGACAAATGCTCTGCTTCTTTCCAGCCAATCACTATATTGGTTAACAATCTCTCGTTTCTTTTCTTTTGATATAGCCAACGGTTCACTACCTCCTTTCAAAAAAATAAGTCTTTACCTTGCCTTATCAGGTAAAGACTTTTATACAAGCTTGTAACTTGTTATAGTCTCCACCTCGGCAGGATATTAAGTCCATCATAAAAGAATAGACGCCTGCTGTCTTTGGCGAAGGTAAAAATTTTTGTAAATTTCCTATCTACTCATCTATATCCATCGCTTGGGCTTGGATAGGGTCAACCCTGATCCCAGGTCCCATGGTGCTACATACAGTTACTTTTCTGATAAAAGCTCCTTTTGATGCAGAAGGGCGAGACTTTTTTACAGCATCCATTAGGGAGGCCATGTTCTCTCGCAATTGGACAATATCAAAAGACACCTTGCCAATAGGCACATGCAGATTAGCTGTCTTATCGACGCGAAATTCAACACGACCAGCTTTGGATTCATTGATTACTCTTGGTAGATCGTCTGCCTGCACAACTGTACCCGCTCTTGGATTAGGCATCAACCCTCTCGGGCCAAGAATTCTACCTAATCGACCAACTGTACCCATCATATCTGGTGTCGCTACGGCCACATCAAAGTCAGTCCACCCACCTTGAATCTGTTTGATGATTTCCTCATCCGCAATATAATCAGCGCCAGCTTCTTTAGCCAGGGTAACTGCCTCACCCTGGGCAAAAACCAGGACTTTTACAGTCTTTCCCAGCCCATGAGGTAAAACTACTACATCGCGAACCTGTTGATCGGCATGACGTGGATCAACACCTAACCGAATGTGCACTTCAACAGTAGAATCGAATTTGGTTTTTGATGTTTCTTTTGCTAAAGCCAGGGCCTCTCGAGGCGTATATTGCTTTTGTCGGTCAATGTAACTAAGTGCTTCCTTATAATTTTTACCGCGTTTCGCCATTATTTTCTCCTTAGTGGTACTAGCGGACGATCCAGGTGTCCTCCCACGTGGTTTTAATCTACAATCTGGATTCCCATATTCCGAGCTGTGCCTTCAATCTGGCGTATTGCACCCTCGATATCGATTGCATTCAAGTCCTTCATTTTGATCTCAGCAATCTCACGAACCTGGTCTCGAGTAACTTTACCAACTTTTTGTCGGTTAGGTTCTGATGACCCTTTTGCAACCCCAGCATATTTCTTAAGCAAAACAGAGGCAGGAGGGCTCTTTAAGATGAATCGATAAGATCCATCTGTGAAAATGCTTATCTCTGCTGGGACAATTTCACCCATTCGGCTTTGTGTACGGGCATTATAATCCTTACAAAACTGCATTAGGTTAATTCCATGGGTTGCCAGGGCAGGACCAATTGGTGGTGCTGGATTAGCTCTACCGGCTTCTATTTGCAACTTCACAACTGCTTTTAACTTCTTTGCCATTTTTTCTCCTTTGTGGTGCTAGCGGACACTCTCAAGGTCCTCCCACGTGGTTAATTTAAGCTTTCTCTACCTGCAAAAAATCTAATTCAACCGGGGTTTCCCGGCCAAAAAAATTCACCATCACGCGAACTTTTGCTCGTTCCATGTCTATTTCTGAAACTGTACCGCGAAAATCGTTAAACGGCCCATCAACAATTCGAACTCGTTCCCCAAGTCTAAAGGTTACCTTAATTCTTGGTGCATCTGCTTCCATACGCTTGACAATATGAGCCACTTCTTCAGGACGTAAGGGGATAGGCTGGTTTCCCATGCCAACAAAACCTGTCACACCTGGAGTATTTCTGACTACATACCATGACTCTTCAGACAGTACCATGTTCACCAGGATGTAACCAGGGAAAACCCTTCGCTCTACAGTTCGACGCTTTCCTTCTCTAACTTCTATTTCTTCTTCAGTTGGCACAACGACATCAAAGATTTTTTCTTTCATCCCCATCGTCTCGATGCGTTGTTCCAAATTATGCCGAACTTTTTTCTCGTAGCCAGAATAACAATGAACAACATACCATCCACGATCATCACCGTCATCCTGGTCAGTATCGGTACTACCGGAGGTTTCTTCCTGGGCTTCTCCTTCCTTTCCAAGAAACAGTTCTTCCTGAGCTGACGTATCGTCAAGGGAGGATGCTTGTGCGTCTTCCGTTCCCTTTAGTTTCTGGTTGTTCTCATTCATTCTGCTTTCCACTTTTCTATGTATTGAGATAAAAATTAGTTTAGCCGCCAAGGAATAATGCAAACAAGCGAGAAAATAGAAAATCAATGATACCTAAGAAAGCACTCATTCCAAAGGTAACGAGAATCACGATGATGGTCAGGTTAGTTGCTTCCTCCCGGGTAGGCCAGCTAACTTTCCGTAATTCACCGACTGTTTCCCGGTAAAAACGACGAATACCGCTTTGTTGAGTCTGCTTTTTTTTCTGCTTCTTCTTCGTGGCCATGAGAAACTCCACAGGGCAAATTAGTTATTTTTATCAATCAATACGCCGTAAATGTTTATTCGGCGAAAACGCCGCCTTCCCATAAACACACAAGAAGTGGAGGGCGGCGTTATCTCTTTAGCAGGCGAGGCAGGAATCGAACCCACAACCTACGGTTTTGGAGACCGTTGCTCTACCTAATTGAGCTACTCGCCTATTTGTTCAGTTAGTCTACTAGCTAATCGCTTTTACATCAATAGGTATATTTCGGACCTCTTGATCTTCTAGCTAACTGACACTAGTACAAAATAACTACCTGGTCTCGCGATGTAGAGTATGTTTTCCGCATCGCGAACAGAACTTATTCATTTCAAGTCGCCCTGGATCGTTCCGACGATTCTTCTCAGTGGTATAGTTACGTTCCTTGCATTCTGAACAAGCTAGTGTAACTACAGGGCGAATTCCTTTTTTTCCAGACATATCTTACACTTCATTTACGTCCAAAAGAACGTAATCCTCTCTATTCAAGTATCTTGGTGATAACCCCAGCGCCTACAGTCAAGCCGCCTTCGCGAATTGCAAAGT
>CAZTJD010000037.1:0-32106 GCA_964613985.1 uncultured Anaerolineales bacterium | reverse complement strand
CATAAACATTTACGTACCCAATCTGTTAACCATCAATGGAGGACTTGCTTCTAGTTCTCTGCAACTCAATACCTGGAATTCGATGATCAAGCAAGTCCCTAGAAATATCTATGATTTCATGGGCTTCATCTGGCGTTGTCGTACCAACAGTAACCATATCCTGTTCTCGAATCGTGTTCCATACAAAAGCCAATCCTGATATAGGAAGCAATCTGCCAGCCCCAAGAGGTTTGATTGTCATTACTGGTTTTTTAGCATTTTTAATAATGTTCATCACCCAATCTGTTTCTACTTGCATCAAAAACCCGGTTGGATTGTAAATTTGGATATAGGTCTCGACATCAATCCCGGTTTCATCGGCATATATGATCGTCTCAGGCATATGGGTGGATAATCCTGGAATCATTCCATTATCCCTGATCATTTTGGTATATTTGTCAATATCCCGGATTTTGCGGTACATGCGATCTACTAGGGAGTCAGTGACCATCTGATGCGGCATGCAGATTGCAGCACCTGCTTCACGGCATTGAGAAATTATTTTCTCCGGCTCACTTTCGGATTGACCTCCGGGAAGGATATTGAACCAGGGTGTCAAAATTAAGATCATTTCTTTCCCGGTTCGTTGCTGGGCTTCCTGAATAGAATCAATCAATAGCGGTAGGAGAGGCCCCATGATGGTATCAATACCTGCATCAAGGAATGTGACCAGGATATCGGCAATTGTGTATCGAGTCTGATTGTTCTTAATGAATAAATCTTTGGCGTGTGAATAATGCGAATACCCTAGGAACAAATTGGTCCCAATAATCAATCTCGATAAAGACAAACCACCCACGGTTGTGCGAGGAAAGGTATCCATTTTTTCTCCTAAGTTATTATTTAGCAAAATTCAAATCATAAAACTGGACGGCTTAGGGGTATTTGAGCAGAACACAAGTTTCTATGTCCAACTGAGAAAATTTTAACAACTCTTTAGTTTTTCATGAAAGGGGAGTATCATAACATTTAATAGTGGAATTTAATACTAATTATTTTTGCATTGTTATCCAATATAATACTTCTGTGTTTTATGATATTATGAGAAATAATAATTATTAGGGTAATTTCTATTTGTGGAGAGTTAATCATGGATGATCGTGAAAAAATAAAAGTCAAGCGGAGAAGAAAAGGCGATAGTCCAGAAGGTAAACCTCGAGCTCAAGCCCCATCGCGAAGAAGGACTGATGAGACCGCTGATGAGCGTGGTTTACCACCGAGCCAACCTACAGCGAGAAAATCTACATCACCTACTGGAGGCATAAAACTACCTATATGGTTGATAATTGTCGCGGCAATTTTGTACTTTGTTTTTAACTCACTCACTGGTGGGTCTGAAGATACAATTTCCGTTCAAGAGAGTAGGCCTACTGAAGTAATAAATATAAGCATACCAACCTCAACCTCAAAACCAGTCGAGATAATAAAACAACCTGTAAGTTCCGAAGGACAGACATGGTTGGTCATGTTATACCAGGATGCTGATGACCAAACATTAGAAAAAGATATCTTAATCGATTTAAATGAGGCTGAAAAGGTTGGTTCAACAAGCCGGGTCACCATCGTGGCTCAGGTTGATAGATATATTTCTGGTTATTCAAGTGATGGGAATTGGACATCTACTCGTCGATATTATGTGAAAAAAGATAATGACTTGAACCGAATCGGGTCTGATTTGGTTCAGGATCTTGGTGAAGCGAATATGGCAGATGGAAAAGTTTTGGTTGATTTCGTCGTATGGGCTATGCAGAATTTTCCAGCTGATAAGTATGTCCTTATCATGTCTGATCATGGAATGGGGTGGCCAGGAGGTTGGAGTGATCCAACTTCACGGGAAAAAGATTCAAATATAGCACCCTTAGCTTCCAAGCTTGGTGATCATTTGTTTTTAGATGAAATTGATTCTGCTCTTAGTGAGATTAGGCAAAGAACAAACTTGGAGAAATTTGACATTATTGGCTTTGATGCTTGCCTAATGGCTCAATTAGAAGTGTTTACTGCTCTAGAATCACACGCAAAGTATGCCATCGCTTCTGAAGAGACCGAACCGTCTTTAGGTTGGGCTTATACAGGTTTCTTAGAGGTCTTATCACAAAACACTGACATTAGCAGTAGTGAATTAAGTCAAATAGTGGTTGACAGTTATATTGATGAAGACCAAAGGATTATTGATCCTGTAGCTCGGGAAGAGTTTGCTTCTCAAGGGTCTCCTTTAGCAGCATTATTTGGAATGGGACGGGCAACACAAGAACAATTAACGCTTCAATTAAGCAGGGATATCACTTTGTCTGCAGTGGACTTGGAAGTAGTGCCAGAACTAATCCAAAAATTTAATTCGTTCTCTTATGTACTACAAGATGAGGATCAATCCATTGTTGCCACTGCACGAAATTATGCCCGATCATACACGAGCATTTTTGGTCGAGAAGTTCCTCCATCATTTCTGGATCTTGGGCATTTTATTCAACTAATTGATCGGGAATCCAATAATTCCTCTGTGAAAGAGGCCGCAAATCAGGTTCTAGAAGTGTTAACAAGAACGATAATTAGTGAAAAGCATGGTAATGGGAAGACTGGTTCGTCTGGTATATCGATATATTTTCCAAATTCAACATTATACGGATCTCCTATGGCAGGCCCACAATCCTACTCAGTAATTGCTGAGCGATTTTCAACAGTTTCTTTATGGGATGAGTTTTTGGCTTATCACTATCAGAACCGAACATTCAAAATTGATCAGGTGGGTGCATATGTACCACAAACTGTAACAATAACTAGGATTCCTGGGCAAGGGGTGATATCTGTTTCTGACATCCAGTTATCAAATGATGTCGCCTCGCCGGGGAATCCAGTTGATATCAGTGTGGATATTGATGGAGAAAATATTGGCTATATTAAACTGTTAGTGGGATATTATGATCAGGAATCGAATTCGATTTTTATTGCCGATACTGACTATCTTGAAAGCCCCGATACATACGAACTAGAAGGGATTTACTATCCTAAATGGGGAGAAAGTGGTACCTTTACGATCGAGTTCACTTGGGACCCATATATATTTGCTATCTCTGATGGGCAAAACCTTGTTCCTGCTCTTTTCCAGCCAGAAGTTTATGGTGCAACATCGGAAGATGCGGTTTATTCTGTAGAAGGTAATTATTATTTTGTCGGCAGTGGCGAAACTCGCTATGCAAGACTATACTTTAGGGATGGGATGTTACAGCAAGTTTTTGGCTTCGCTGGACAAGACGAGACGGGTGCACCTCACGAGATTATTCCGGAGATTGGTGATACATTTACAATACTTGAGCAATGGATGGACTTTGATAATAACGGTAATGTAACAGGGATTACCTCGATAAATGGCGAGACCCTTATATTTGGAGAAGAGTCTTTACGATGGGAAGAAATATATGCCGCAGAAGGGCAATATGTTATCGGTTTCCTTGTAGAAGATTTGGATGGGAATAATTATCCAGTTTATACTCAAGTCCTGGTGGAATAATCTCCTCCTAGAACTGTTGAGAAATTTATTACCCAGTTTAATAACGCCTCATCTTTGTTCATTCCAGCTGTGATTTGCAACCCCATTGGAAGACCTGCCTGGTTGTGTCCTACCGGCAGATTGATTGTTGGAAATCCGCAGTGTGACCAGGGAAGATTCATTATTGGATTCCCAGTGCTATCTAAACCTTTCGGAGCTGCACCTTGTGCCGGGGGGGATAACCACAGGTCAATGCCCCATTGATTCTGAAGAGATTGTAAATTTCTCCTGAGAATTAATCTGCTTTTTAATGCATCCTTATATTCATCTTCTTTTATACCTTGACCTCGGATAATGAGTTCAACCGTCTTTGAATGGTAAAGGTGAGGGTATTTTTCATACCATAATTTATGTATTTTTGCAGCCTCGTAAGCGACCAGATTGTTGTGATGTTTGTATATATGGTCAAAATTTTCCATCGCGGGTACTTCATAGATAGAATATCCGGAAGATTGTAATTTCTGAGAAATTTCAACGAAAAAAATTCCCATCTCCGGTTCGATATTGCCCATGTATGGTCCACATGGAATCCCTAAAACGGGTTTGTCGGTAATTAAACTGGATGTTTGCCAGTCGTCAATGATAAACCTACTGAGAAATTCTGCATTCATTGCATTTTCGGTGAAGAAACCAATTGTATCAACCGAAGGAGAAAGAGGAATCACGCCCTCGGTTGGAATTCGACCATAGGTTGGTTTAAAACCAAACACACCACAATAGGAAGCAGGGCGAATAACGGATCCAATCGTTTGAGTTCCAAGTGCTAAAGGCACAAAACCTGCAGCTACAGCTGCTGCAGAACCACTACTAGATCCACCAGGCGTATGTTCAGGATTGTGTGGATTGCGAGTAGGTCCAGGAGCAAAATAAGCAAATTCTGTCGTGACTGTTTTTCCAAAAATGATTACCCCTTTTTGTTTCAACTTTGTGATGATGATCGCTTCTGGTCCTTTTAGTTCATCAGCAGGAATTTTTGTCCCAGCCTGAGTGGGAAATCCATCTACATGGAAGATATCCTTCACTCCAACGAGAAGACCATAGAGAGGAGGGCGAACTTCAAACTGGGTATATTCTTTTTGCAAGCGATTAGCATCGTCTCTAATTCTGTCAAACCTACCATTTTCAGGTATGAATGATTCTACCTTGGGTTCCCTGGCTAAGAATTTTTTCTCAAGTTCATCGATGAGCTTAGGGAGTCGATCCTTACTGGTACGGATTTTTTCTAATTGTTCTTGAATGATAAGCATTATTATCTCGAAGATATTATCAAAAAATTTCTCTCTCAGATTCAACTTGTTCAATTAATTCAGCAATCTCAAGGATGACATTTTTCGCAGAATCAGCCTTTAATCTCCCGGGTAGACGGTAAAAATAGGGGGCTAAATCAACTTCATAACCACCTAAAACGTATTCTTCTTCTGTTGGTAAATATCCAATACAGCCATTCGTAAGGCTACTGAAGAAGGCATAAGGTGACCTGGTTTGGTTTTTTATATTCCAGCCTATTTGATTAAATACTTCAGCTCCCAGACTTACCCAGGTGACTTCTCCCAACCGGAGAACTGATGTCTTTAGGGGAATCGACCAATATCCATTAAGTGGTTTGATTACAGTTTCCCATGGATAACGGATATTCAAGATTGGATCAACCATGAATTTCGGAAGCTTTGTCAATTTTGAAAGTACTTTTTGATAGGTCTTTGGTGGATTGGTACTTTTTACTTGTGATTCTAAATGAAGCCAGATATCTTTCTCCGCTAACTTGATCGTTTGACAATCGATAGGGTTAAGATCTGAAAAACCAGATAATACATCTGAAGCAGTGGACATCCCGATCTGGTCGACTGCATCGAAATCATTATCTCCCCATTCGTGGTCCGGATTTAAATCTGCTGCTGCACCCTGTATAAAAAGGCATGGTGTACCCGTGTCATTTTCAATGCGTTTTCGCATATTTCCAGCCCAATCAGCAGAGACAAGCAAGTTGCTCGGTCCCAGAACAACATTATGACAAGAAAGGTTTATTAGATTTGCTAAGGGTTTTCCATCCTGACCTTTGATTTGAATGATACCAACTGAGCGGTCTATAAATCCTTCTGGATTCTTACCTATTTCAATTTTACCGTCAGGTTTTCTTTCTCTGCGGTTAATTGCCAGGTTAACGACACTTTCTCCCCAATTTAATGAGGCATATTGCATATCTGAAGCTGCCTCATGGATTGCATCCACAAGTTGTTTTACTAGAAAATCTACATACAATCTGTTTTTCTTTGAAGAATTTTGATGTTTATAGACGATTGGTCCGGAATGAGTATGGGAGCAGCAAACCAGAATTTTCTCATTGGTGCCATTAATCACTTGCTGCAAAGTAAATTCATTTATAGCCAACAAATCACAGGCAACTATAACTATTCGATGATCACCGTCCTCTAGTGCTAATGCTGAAGCCGTAAGGTCGTCATGAATCCCCTTGTTCCCCCAGAATCGATCTCCATATCCGATCAAGTAAATCCCTTTTGGAGGAGATATAATCTTTCTGGCATATCCTGCTTTAATAATTTTCTCCATCATTGTTCTTTCCTTTCGACCAAATATATTAGCCTTTGTAGAAGAGGTTTTTTTCATTGAGGGTAAGATTAGTTACTTTATTTCAGCATTTCTTGTGGAGTATCTCCTAGCTTGTATCCGATGAACGAAATCGCGCCAATAAAGGATAGCGCTGATGCAACCAACCAGGCAATACGGACCCCAGCTGGATTAGCTGAAGTAAAACCATAGTTTTTTAAGATAAATGGTAAAAGGAGAGCGGCAAGGGACGGACCGATACTAGCAGCAAGCGAAAATGAACCATAATAGATTGCTTCACGGCGTTTACTTGTAAACAACTCGTCGTAATCAACCACATTCCCCATCATTGCATAAGCGAGAATGAAGTAACCACCTAAAGGTGGACCTACCAATCCTATTGTAATCAATCCTTGTGTTAGAGCGGTCATACCAGGGATAATCCCGACGAAATAATTTAAACCTAAGACAATCCCTAATCCGATCATGGTGCCCATGAGAAGCTTCCGATTTGTATATTTATGACTAAGCCAACCCCATAATGGAGCAGAAAGCAGCATACACACAACCAAGACACCTTGGAAGATGCCAACAAATGCCTCACTTTCTCTGACAATAAGGGTAATGAAGTAAGGCAGGTTTGCAGTGACCATGGCATAAGAAATATGGATTATTAAGACAGAAATGAACATATAGATAAAATGCTTGTTTTCTAATGTCGCTTTGAGACCATCAATTACCGGCATTGGATTGCCAATGGGTTTCTTTGTTTCCCTTAGTCCAGATAATGTTAGCCAGATCGTAATGAGACCGACCACACCTACAACAATTCCCATTGCTATTGGCCCGATACTTTCAAATAAAGGGGCAGCTACAAGCGCGCCGATCATTACCCCAATGATTCCAAATATGTTCTTCCAGGTACTAAGTTTAACCAAGTCCTGAGGTGTCTCTGCCATTTCTGGCATAGATCCATCATATGGGATCCCTACAAGGCTAAAAGCAGAATAAAACAAGGTGATGATCACAAAAAAGTATCCAGCATTAAGTGCAATTGTTCCATTTTTTGGTGGAGTCCAAATTAAAATTAGAGTAATTGCAGTGAGTGGCGCTGCAAAAATTAGGAATGGTTTTCGTCGCCCCCACCTGGTTCGTAAAGTATCACTCCAATGACCGATGAAAGGATCAATGATTGCGTCCCAAAGAGAAGAAACTGTCATTAATACCCCTGCGAGAGCGATAGGTATGTAAATTGTCCTTCCCGAATCTACAGGCGGAGAGTAAAAATACAGCAACCAGGTGCTGACGGATATGCCCATAATATTTAATCCAGCAGAAGCACTACTGTATAAAAGAGTCCTTTTTAGAGTTAAATTTTCTAACATTGAATTTCCCTAATTTACTTCAGGTATTCTGACCGGTAGTAAATAACGAGTTAGTCTGATCTTGTACTGATATACTCAATAAAATTAGTAGAATTAATTCTACTTGAATTATGGAAATCTTTTATTGATTCTAGAAAGTTTCTGGGATGTGATGAAGGATACAGATCGCCTGGTTCTACTTATTACTCGCTATTTTATATTAAACAAGACATGGAAGAGATTTTGGTGCCTCCACGCCTAGTTAGCCAGGTACTATTTGATCAATATCCAACCTCTTGTTACCCCCATCCAATTTCCTGTGTGGTGCATGTAGCTGAGTGGTATAGCCTCATTTACACACTCGGCATAATTCTTTATCCAAGGATATCTTTTCTCCAGGAAATGAATGGAGATCTCTAGAACCTGCCTTAGTACGGTATTGTTTAGCAGCCGATTTTTACCAATGGTTGTAACAAACGATATCCGATAATGGTTTTCTGATTTTTTGCTTTGGTTTATCTTTTGGATAGCCTAAGGGTGTGAAGACAATTGGTTCAACATTGTCTGGAAGCCCTAAAAAGGATCGGGCTTGTGCAGGATCGAAGGCTGCAATCCAGCATGTTCCAAGCCCTAAGGAAGCAGCAGTTAGAATGAGATGATCCATTGCTATTGCGACGTCAACAAAGGTATAGTTTTTCCCATCGTACCTTGTCCAAGCGTTTTGGGTGAGACCAACTGCGCAAATAACAATAGGTGCTTGAGAAAACCATTCACGGTTATAAATTCTTCTAAGGTTTTCTTCTCGACCTTCCGTATGGATTACGATTAGCTTGAAAGGTTGTAGGTTTGCAGCAGTAGGTGCAAGCCTAGCTGCTTCCAAGACAGTGTTTAATTTATCATCCTCAACCGGTTTCGGTAAATAAGCCCTTACACTATAGCGTTGGGCAATCAATTGTTTCAGTTCCATATTTCATACTCCTTGATTTGTAAATTTATAGTCTAATCGAACTATAAAACTTTCCCATTTGTTTTTTTCCACTGCTCGTCGTTTACAAGGGTAATCACTCGAAAAGATTCAGCATATGCCATTTCCTTGCCTTCTCCTCGCGAGGCAGCCCAATCTTTTACTCTCTGTTCAGGATCCCAGTCTTTCATCTGAGATTTATGGGCACGCAATGCCGCAACCTTAACCTCGATGAATTCTTCTATATTAACCCATTCGTCTGCTGTTTCCCAGGAAGTCATGTATACTTTGCGTGGTTTATGGGCCAGGAATCCCTCATCTGCAATATCCTCGAACAGGTTTGGTTGTCCTGCAGCGGGGAAAGTAGCATCAAGCGCTGCTGTTGCTGCAGCTCGGTGATCGGGATGGTTGATATAGCTGTTGCCAGACAACACTCTGGTTGGGTCGCTGGTGACAACGACTTCAGGGCGAAAGCGGCGAATCTCTCTGACAATTTTTTTGCGTAAAGCTAAAGTTGGTTGTAGCATTCCATCCGGTTCACCCAAAAACACAACTTCGTCGATGCCGGTAATTTTCGCAGCATCCATCTGTTCTGCTTCACGTATTTTTGCTGCCTCGTCTCGTGTCATTCCAGGTTCTGCGATACCCACATCTCCACTCGTACAGATGACATAACAGATTCGGGTACCAGCATTTGCCCAACGAGCCATAGTACCTGCGCAGGAAAATTCAGGATCATCCGGATGGGCGACAATAACCATCGCTGATTCTGGAATGTAAGTTTTGTATTGTTTCATAAAAACACTCCTTAAACTCGGTTTTTTGACGTTCTATTATCACTTAGAAATCATCCAATACCTTTTTAATAATCCAGATGACCTAATCACTCAACCTGATGTTTATTTGATATTGGGATAGGCAGATCATATTTGGTTTATATGAATTGTCTTTCTATAACAGCTGTCAGGCAGCCAATTCCTCCAGCTGCTTTATGAAGTTCATTAACACGAATGGTATGACATTTCACCCCAATATTTTCAAGGAATTCCTGGGTTATAGGATTATCAGCAGCCATTAATATTTCTTTTGGTCCTATAGTTACAAAATTTAATGCACCATTCTCAGTTGCTTCAAATTCGTCTGGGATATATTGAATCTTAATACCGCGTTCCTTCATTGCTCTCTGCGCTCTCCATGGAAGTCGATATGGCCATGCTAAGGCGGTTTTTTGATCCAAGAACCTGAGAATTCCCATCAGATGCATCGTCCCTACAGGAAGGTCCACTTCAATCACTTCCACGGTCATTGACTTGAGGATGTTAGAAATTTGTGAGATCGCTTCATCATTTGTTCTTAACCCAACCCCAACCAAGACAGTCTTTGGATCAATCCAGAGCGCGTCTGCTCCTTCAAATGTGGCTTGTTTGGTGAAGGTGTGCAAAATGGGTATCCCGATATCAGCTAAGCGTCTGGCAACCCAACGTTCTTCCCCAGCGCGAACATTTGAAGCCGGTCGGCCTAGCACAGCACCTTCTGGAGTCATGAAAACCAGATCTGCACAAAACATCAAGTTGGGAGGTGGTTTGAGATTTGGGTCAACATAATGAACCTTTACTCCTAGTTCATGATATGCTTTAGCAACAGTATCATGTTGAATAATTGCCAATTTGTAATCCAAATCATCTAACATTTGGTAGTTTTCTGGGTCGGTAATACCAAAAATTTCAGAGCCTGGTTTATGGAGTAATACGCCTTTTAACGGAGCCCATTCGGAGTTAATACCAGCTTTTGCCCAAATATTACCAAGCTCATTCCGGTGATTTTGAGTTCGAGGAGACCAGGCCTTACCCCCGTAAGCTGCCCTATTAAATCGATTTTTAGATTTGTTCATAAGATAACTTGAATTTATGTTTCGATTATCCTTTAAGATCAGATGGATGCCATTTAATGGAATAAAGAGGACTGCTTTAATGATATTTGCGCATAGTCATTAATCTTTTTATTTTCACTTTTTTTATCAATATTTCAACCATGTGTTTTAATTATTCACAAGTATAACTAACCAAAAAAATTAAAATCAACGAATCACGGAGTATTTATGTACAGAAAAACACTAAAAGAAGCCATATTAGACGCATGGGATGCATTATTTTCTTTAGTGGGACTAAATTTAATTTGGTTTTTGTTCTCTGCGATCATCGTGACTGCCATCCCAGCACTGGGTGGATTATATTATGCTACCAATAGAATTGCACATGGTGAATCTGCAGGATTTGGAACTTTTTTTGAGGGGTTCAAGAAACAATTTTGGACTAGCTGGAAATGGGGATTGATCTCCATGCTGATCTACGGTTTACTATTTATAAATGTATGGTTTTATGGACAATTCGAAGGAATTGGTTTCTTATTACTCCAAAGTTTATTCTTGAGTTTTATTTTAATATTCACCTGCATACATATCTATACATACCCATTCTTATTAGAACAGGAAAAACCAACATTAAAATTAGCACTAAAGAACAGTTTTGCTACCTTTGTCCGATATATGGGTAGAACCATACTACTTTTACTTTTTTCTATTGCCTTATCTATCGTCAGTGTATTCATACCTCCACTTTGGATATTGCTTACGATGAGTGTTATCGTTTACTTTTCTAATTGGCAAACATTGGTTGTGATTTATGAAATCACGCACTCAGAAGAGAAGAAAAGAAAAGCATCATAGATGTAATAATCTGGAGCTTGGTTCCTATTCAGTAGGTGAGGGTTTCGTGGACTTTGGGTAGCCATTCTGATATCGTAATCTGTTGGGGACATTTTTCTTCACACTCTAAACATGCTATGCAGTTATCAGCCCTTTGATCCTCAGCTAACCAATGATTGTAAGCCGTGCGAGCATCATCGATTTTCTCGTACATTACACTCTCGTTATATATCTCAAAGTTTCTTGGAATATTTACGCCATTGGGGCAGGGCATGCAGTAATCGCATTTGGTACAGGGGATTGGGGACAACTCCTGGTATTTTTTCCTGATTTGATCAATCAGTAATAATTCATCATTTGTTAGGCTACTGATCCCGGATTTCTCTGCACTAGCAACATTTTCTATCACATGTTGCATAGTACTCATGCCGCTCAGTACTACTGAAACTTCGGGTTGATCCCATACCCATTGTAATGCCCAGTCCGCTGCTGTCCGCCTTATTTCTGACTTTTCCCATATTTTTTCTATTAGCTGAGGTGGATCTACTAATCTACCACCAAGGATAGGTTCCATAATAACCACGGCAAGCCCTTTCGAAGCCGCATAACGAAGTCCTCGAGTTCCTGCCTGATTATTGATATCCATAAAATTATATTGGATTTGGCAAAACATCCATTTATCATAACCATCAATAATTGTTTTAAAAGATTGATAATCATCATGGAAAGAAAAACCTAGATGTTGAAACTTACCTGCATTAATCGCGTCTTCTGCTAATCTTAAAATATCTAATTTCTGGATTTTTTGCCAGCGATCTTTATTTAAGCCATGAAGTAAATAAAAATCGATGTTTTCAGTCTGTAATTTTACAAGTTGTTCATCGAGAAATTTATTAAAATCTTCAGTTCTTTCAACCGACCAAATAGGCAACTTCGTTGCTAATTTCACTTTTTCTCGATAACCATCTTTAAGAACATTTCCAATGAAAATTTCACTTTGTCCGTTATGATAGGGATAAGCAGTATCGATATAATTAACACCATGATCTATTGCATACCTTATCATATTGGTCGCTACTTTCACATCGATTTTTGATGTATCGTTGTCTACGATAGGAAGACGCATTGCCCCAAACCCCAAAGCCGATACTTCCCAGTCTAATTTTCCAAATTTTCTATATTTCACAACAATCTCCTTTTATATTTTGGTATTTAATCCACACCGATAAAATAAATATTCCACTAATGCGGGAAGCAAATATGTCTCATGTGGTTTCAATTGTACCATCTTGAGATAATCGAATTACTCGGGGAAGATTAAAACACCTACTCATTTTTATATTTTTTTTGGAACTGAAGGAAATTACGTTATTTACAAATTAATACGGATTTACATGTGGAATGTATGACTTCGTCAACAATACTTCCACTTATTACCCTTTTAATTTTGTTCGAACTATACCCACCCATGACAATCAGGTCACATTGATTTTCTACAGCAAAAGTTGTTGTGGCAATTGAAGCTGGTCCTGATGCTTTTATAAATTCTGCGTTTACTCCATACTGCTCCAGGTATTCGTAAACTTGAAACAATGAGTGTTCTGAATGTGATTTATTGTTTACGACAGATAATATAACGGGATTGAGTTCCCAGAATTTAGATATATAAGCAATCATAAATAAAGCTTCCCAGGTTTTTGGACTTCCATCAAAAACTAGTAAAACTTTACTCAAAGGTGTAAAATATTCATTATTAATTATTATGAGTGGGGTAGGGCAGTGTTGGATAAGTTTGGATAAGCAGAAGGGGTTCCTTTTCCTGCTTTCTAGAGATAAAATGACCAGATTAGCAAATTGTGTTCTTCTGAGGATTTGAGTGATTGGGTTTTTTGAAAAAACGACAGAGATGTTACCAGAAAGATTTGATTCTTTGCACTTTTGATTAAATTCTTTTTGATATACGCCAATCCTATAATCTTTGGTTTCTTTTATCGGGCGGGAAATATATAGCCCTGCAAGTTGAGAACCCTCAAGTTTAGAAATGGTAAACCCCATTTCGAGTGCAGCTTTGTCGTTCACGCTGCCAGTCAAAACAAGAAGTATATCACGAAACAACCTTCCCTCCTTTTGGAGTAGTTGTTCTTTCCGCCATTCACCAACTGGTGGACCATATAACCAATTATGATACGTTTTCCGGATATTTTTTACAAATTTCCCCGAATTATTTTCAGACCGTTTTGACAATAAGTTAATTACAGAATTCGCATTGATATCTATATTTAATTCTTTTTGCAAATCAGCTTTATGTTTGATGATCCACAAGAACAAATCAGTTTCTGTCCGGCTCGGAAATTCTTTTAATAAATCTTTTTCTCTAATTATTTCTATTATTGGCATATAAAAACGATCATGCCATTGAACTACAGCTTGTTGGAAGGCTACAGGTCCTCCCTTTTTTCTTTCCATGGCAAAGTATATCGCTTTTATTTGTTGCTGTAGGATTGGATACTTTCCCGGTGACGTTAGGTTGAAATTTGTTGTGGGTCTGAGACTGTCTATCTGGGTGCTATATAGAAAATCACGGTGTTCTGATCTGAGAATAATCTCGTCAGGATCGAAACCTTCCTTGATAGGGATACTCATTTGCACATCTCTGACATATGCCAGTATCATAGATAGTCCAGATGTGTATGCAATAGAGACACGGTGGTTACCATCCAAAACAAAAAAAACTTCACCAAGTTGGTAGACTTCTATTGGCGGCAAGCCAGCCATCGTCTGGTTTGCCATCTTAACTCGTGCCCATCGCTCTGAATCTACTGAGTTTTTGGGCAGAAAATGATTGTAAAAATCTTTATATCGATTTACGCTACCAACGATTGCGTCAATTGGAATATCCTTTAATTTCCTTCCAGGTTGTTCAATAGCATGTAGATGTTTTCGAAATTCATCATACGAGAGAAGGGTATCTGATTTTCCAGCTAAACGACTCAGGATACTTTGAATGGCTTCCTGGCGTCTTGCACGGCGGAAATCGTCCAACGCAGATGTGAAATGAATTTGAGATGACATTAGTTTTAATGTTTATTGACCTGTGATATATTATTTAAACAAAGCAAGGGCATAACTTTAATAAGATTCAAAGAGAGAATAAGTTTGTAAGAGATGATTTGCTTTATCCAGAGTTACCGCATCAGGTTTTACGCACCTAACAGATTTTGTTCTACCAGCTGGGATATCGAAGTAATTGTCACTAAAAACAATGTCAAACCCTTTGAGTTTTAGCTCAACAAAACGAGCCAATAGATTCGATGTACAGGTGATGATAAAATCAGTACCTTCTTCTTTGATTGTGACCATCAATTTGGGATCAGCAAGGTTAAGGTGTTTGCTAGGAGCAAATGTTGCTATACTCGTCGAAATGAGGCTATTATTCTGCCACAATTCGCAGACAAAAATAACATTTCTTTGATTGTTGTGGGAAATTAATTTTGTGAAATCAAATTTTTCCACCAGTGTATTCGCTAGTGGCATGATCGTTGTATTGATCAAACCTGATTCGATCTTTTTCCCATCGAGAGACTCCAATGACCATTTTATCGTCACCCCAACATTTTCTGTTAGGTCGCTGCTGATATGGACATCCATAAGGGGAGGCTTATCTTCAATAGATAGTAGTAATGGAGTATAGAAACGCTTTGTGGCGTAATGGAGTGCTTTCCACCTACCAAAATAATCGATAGAAGCCCAGGAAGCAACAGGCCAACAATCATTAAGTTGCCAATAAAGCGTACCACTCACTCGATGCATATTGCGACGCCAATGTTCAACTCCGTAACGTATACCTTCAGCTTGTAGAATATTGCTGAGATAAATCCAGGAATAAAAATCTTTTGGCATCTGGTAGGCATCTGTCATTTGTGCGATAATCAATCCGTTCCCATGGTTACCTCGCTGGTGATGTTCCATGATATAAGAAGTAAGATTTCGATCTTCAGGTTTAGTGTAGAACTCAATTGTTTCCATAGTTGGAAATGCCTGAAAACCAAATTCGCTCATAAAACGGGGAAAACTTTCACGATAGGCCGTGAATGGTTTACGTCCATGCCAGACATCCCAGAAATGGGCATCGCCCATTTTCTGACTGTTCGGATCATAAAATGGAATGTTTGAAGATGGTGAACTTGGCCAGTAGGCAGTATCGGGGTCAAAATCAGCAACCCATGTAGGAAGTTGACTATGGAAAAAAAGGTCATAAGCAGTTTTAAGTTTTTCCCAATCAGGAAGCAGATCACGTTCTCCAATCAGGTCTACAAGGAATCCGAGTTGAGGGAATTGTTCAATTAATGTTGGCAATTGTTCTTCCATAGGCAATTTTTGCCATCCCCAGCTGACCCAACCCCATTCCATTTCATTGTTCCCGCACCATAAGGCAAGGCTTGCTCTATGTCGAATGCGTTTTATATTTTCCTCAACCTCAGCACGCACATTTTCAAAGAATTCCTTTTGATCAAGTGGGTAAATACTACAGGAAAAGATAAAATCTTGCCAGACAAGAATGCCATACTTATCACATAGATCATAGAAACGTTCTTCCTCGTATAGTCCTCCTCCCCAGACGCGTAACATATTTTGATGACTCACAGTTGCATCAGAAATTAATTTCTCTAGTCGCTGGTCACTAACACGGGGAATGAAAGTATCTGCAGGAATCCAATTTGATCCCTTAACGAAGATAGGGATCCCATTGACGACAAACTGAAAGGATTTACCATATTCATCGTATTCCTGAACCAGCTTTATCGTCCGTAGACCAAATTGAAAAACTTTTACATCTATCTTCTCCGTATCGTTATACAAGGCTATGGTAACTTGATACAAGTGTTGTGAACCATATCCATTCGGCCACCAGAGGGAAGGATTTTCAAGTTTAACCTCAATGATTGCGTTATTCTTTATATCAACTCTGTTAAAATCGGTTGCCAGATTATCTGGATCCCGTAAACTCATGCCGATGGTTAAATCATTATCTGACCAGTTTTCAACATCGATTTCTGCTCGAAGAGTGATCTCTCCTTCATCGTGGAATTGTCTTAAGTGCACATCCTTCAATCTTGCGGTTGAACGTCCTTCCAGACGAATATCTTTCCAAATCCCAATTGCTGGAAGCATTGGACCCCAGTCCCAACCAAATTGGCAGGGAACTTTTCGAAGGTGAGGACCGCCATCAATTGCCTGGGAAACTCCTTTTAACCGGCGTTTCTTTTGTTCTTTGGTGACATGGGCTGCGGGACCAAAGAAAATAATCTTTAGAGTATTCTTCCCCTTGACGATTTGTTTTGTAATATCCCAAGTCCACTGACGAAATTGATTCGCGACCTTGCCAAGAAATATGTCATTAAAGTAAACCTCTGCGAGGGTATCCAAACCATCAGCTACAAGGAATATTTTCTCTTCCTTTAGTATTTTTTCTTCTGGTTCAAAAACAAGTTCATATTCCCAGTCTTTCTCTGCAACCCACATCGCCTTTAATTCATTATCCCCGATGAAAGGATCTTCAAGTAAATTGAGTGCTATCAGGTCTGTGTGCACTACTCCAGGCACACTGGCTTTATGCCAGGTCTCTGTACCAACCTGTCGGAATTTCCAATTATCGTGTAAATGTTCCATAATCATTATTTTGCTCCGTACATTCAGATTGATAATCCCAGGATTAGTAAGATAACGAGGTTAATTTAATAAAATCAATTAATTCATCGATCTGACAAAAGGCTAGGCAAGTCACAGTATCCGCGGCACCATAATAGATTGCTAAGCGACCAGTGTCGGTATCATGTAATGCTGCACAGGGAAAGACGACGTTTGGAACATCACCAACTTGTTCGTAAATCAGGTGGGGATGTAGCAAGTATGGCTCTGTACGATACAGGACTTTCCAAGGTTGTTCTAAATCTAGGAGCGCGGCGCCCATACTATATACGAAGCCATTGCAGGATGTCAGGACTCCATGATAGATCATTAGCCAACCTTCCCTGGTTTCAATTGGTATGGGACCAGCGCCGATTTTTGTGTTTTGCCAACCATTTTTCGTACTCATAACCAATCGATGTTTTCCCCAATGGATCATATCTGGACTTTGACTGAGGTAAATATCACCGAATGGAGTATGACCCTGGTCACTAGGCCGGCTGAGCATGAGAAAATTGCCATCTATTTTCCTAGGGAAAAGAACACCATTGCGGTTGAATGGAAGGAAAGCGTTCTCGATTTGGTAAAATTGCTTGAAATTATGCGTATAGGCTAATCCAATCGTAGGCCATCCCACGAAACCATTGCACCAGGTCACCCAGTACCTATCCTCGAGCCAACAAACTCGAGGATCGTAGCCATAGATCCATTCCTGTGGTTCACTCTCCGGAGCAGGTTCAAATTGAATTCGATCGTTATCAATCTTCCAGTTTAAACCGTCAGTGCTGCGACCAGCGTGAAGCTGCATGAAGCGGCGCTTATCATCGCATCGAAAGACACCTCGGAATTCACCTTGATAAGGTACAACTGCTGAATTAAATATGCTGTTCGAGGAGGTAATAAGATCACGAGGAATTACAGGATTTTTCGAATACCTCCAGACAATATCCTTACAGCCAATAGGTTTATTCTCCCAGGGCATGTTAGGTAAGGAATTACCTGTAACCTTTTTCGCATTTTTTACCATTATTTTCTCCTTGAATTCGCGAATTAATTAGCTATTTTCTTTTTAATCGATGTTCAATACAGCAACTTTCTTTATAATTTTATTATTTCAATAATTTCTGCTATTTTGCTTGCTATATCTCGGTGGGTGCCCCAATTCGGGGTTCTCGGACCCAGAATCTAAGAAGGAAAAACCCGAGACTACAAATGAAAAAAGTCACTCCAAACATAATTTGGTAGTTATAAACTTTCGCTAGGAGACCCCCAATAAATGGCATTATGATTGCGAAAATTCCGTTAAATGTGTTGTTTAATCCAATATATATCGGACGAATATCAGGCTTACAAAACTCGAAAATGATCATAATCCCTGAGAGTATATACCCCGCGTTTGCTATACCAGTAAAGAAGAAAACCATGAAAAACCATAGGGAATTATGGGCTAACGCCGCAATTCCCAAGGATATTAATGTGGAAAGAACACATAATTCTAAAACTGCTTTATGTCCTTTTCGATCAGCTAACCCACCAAACAGGAGATTACTGAGTGCTTGGCCGATCAACATAGCAATTGTATAAGCCCCAGCCTCACTGTCAGGCAAATCCCAGTTTTGAATTGCGAAAACTGCAAAGAAACCTAATGCAATATTTCCTCCCCCCATAAAAATCTGAGCCATAAGGAATCGTCGGAAATTTGCATCTATTCGAACGATGTTCAATATTTGACCCCAATATTCTTTCCTTGGATAAGGAGGATTTGTTGGATACACCGCTGGTTCTTTTGTCATTCTCAGGAAAAACCAGGAAATGAAAATCAGAATAGATCCTGCCAGGAAAGCCCACATATAACTATATGGAAATTGAAATCGAGATAGTAACCAAGCAACACTTGATGCACCCAAAACACCTGTTGCGGTTCCACCGAAATTCGTTAATCCAAAAAAACGACCGCGTCGGTTCAATGGGAATATTTTCGCCAACATATCCTGCCATCCAACCGCGATTATTCCTGCACCTACAATATGCCAGGTAATGAAAATCAGTGAAAGAATAAGGGAAATTTCTTTTGATCGGGTCGCAATCCAGGCAGCAAGCACTAGGAGTAAGATTGGCAGTCTCTCTGCCCAGATCCCAATGTTAACTGGAGCGAATTTCTTAACAGGAAGGCTTTGGACCCATTGTGCTGTAAACAACTGGGGCAACATCCATCCGGTTGCCACGATTGTTGATAGCAATGCAATCGCAAATTCATTATCTGTCAAGTTTGCAATATAAACTGGCAATATTGTTCGATATGCGAAAAAACTAGCGCCAAACCAGAATGCAGTTCCATCAAAAAAATTGACCAAGAAATTGTGTTTATAATTACGTTCGACTTCAGCTTCTAATTTTGATTCATTAGTCATTGGTGAGCTCTCATGTTCCTGAAAAGATCAAGGAATGGGGGAAAGAATGACGGTTTATTTTATTACAAATGTAGATGTGTATTATTTTGTGTTTTCTATTGTATCCCATTTATGTCATCTGTTTTATATGCTATACTCGTTCCGCTTTTAATTTGTACTTCTCAAAAGTCACCCACATTTTAAACAAAAAGAAAGGTTCATAAGAATGAAAACATATTTTGGAGGGATCGAAGCAGGCGGCACGAAATTTATCTGTGCAATCGGTTCAGGGCCCGAGGATATTCTGGCTGAAACCAATTTTCCAACCACTACACCAGAAGAAACACTGTCTCAAGCAATTGAATTTTTCCAAGGGTATCGAGATGAAGTGGATTTGACAGCCATCGGAATTGCCAGCTTTGGACCGGTTGACCTGAATCCTAAATCGAATACGTTTGGTTACATTACTAAGACCCCGAAACCAAGTTGGTCGAACACATCATTTGCCGACAAAATAAAAACGGCATTGTCTCTACCAGTTGGATTTGATACCGATGTAAATGGTGCGCTGCTCGGAGAACACCGTTGGGGTGCTGCCAAAGGATTAGAGAATGTAATCTATTTGACCATCGGTACTGGCATTGGGGGAGGAGCAATGGTCAATGGGGAACTGGTTCATGGTCTCGTTCATCCTGAAATGGGTCATGTAATGCTTCCTGTTCGTGAAGAAGATCCATATGATGGCGGATGTCCTTTCCATGGAAATTGTTTAGAGGGTCTGGCAAGTGGTTCTTCGATTGAGGCACGCTGGGGAGCAAGAGCAGAAACATTATCTGATGACCATCCAGCCTGGGAACTGGAAGCGCACTATTTAGCCATAGCTTTACATGGTTTTATCTGTACATTATCTCCCCAAAGGATTGTAATGGGTGGGGGGGTGATGAAGAAGAAAAATCTATTCAAAATGATTCGCCAAAAGACTTTGGAAAACTTGAATAACTACGTTCAAAAGGAAGAAATAACTTCAGATATTGATAATTATATTGTGTACGCAGGACTGGATGGCAAAGCAGGCGTCTTGGGCGCAATTGCGCTGGCCCAGGATATAATTCAAATATCATGACCATTGAAGTGGAATGACAGAAAATTAGGTTCCGTAGAAAAAGAAAAATTCAGTAATCCTTCAACAAGGATCCAGACAAACTGCTTATTTTTCCAAGTATATAAGGGTTTATGTTGAGAACTACTTTTTTTAGGATAGTGAATGCTGCCTAAGCAGGATTAGGGTGGCATTCGATTATACAGTCGAGAGATCCCATTCTTCGTATATCTTTGGAACATCGCTGAGTAGACGTTGTGTGTAAACCTCTTTCGGATTGAGGATCACTTCATCAGCTGATCCGCTTTCCACAAATCTTCCTTTCTCCATAATATACACACTATCAGAAACATAGTATGCAAGTCCAATGTCATGGGTGATAAAAATAACCGTCATACCGGTCTCTTGTCGCAACTGCTCCAGCATATCCAGGATGGTAGCCCTTGAACAAGCATCAATCATTGAGGTAGGTTCATCAGCTAATAATATCTTGGGTTTCAGTAGGAAGATACGAGCAATCATTAATCGCTGTTGCTGTCCGCCTGAAAGTTCAAAAGGATACTTATTCGTCAATTCTTCGAATTTCAAGTTAACAAAGCTGCAAGCCTCTACCATCATCTCTACTTTTTTAGCATCTGGGAAACTTCGACCACCATGCATTCGAATACAATCTAAAAGCAAGGCATCGATCTTATTAAATATATTGTATGAAGAAAACGGATCCTGAAAGATCGCTTGGATATTTTTCCAATATTCCTTTCTCTTCTTTTGGGTACTTATATCGCGCAATTTTCCCTGGAAGTAAATTTCTCCCTCGGTGGGATTAATTAACCCCAAAATCATCTTTGCAAAAGTGGTCTTTCCACTACCCGATTCACCTACAATCGAGACGACTTCGCCTTCATAAAGATCGATATCAACATGGTCAACGGCAAGGGTTTTCTGGCGTCCAAATCCAAATACCTTCGTAAGTCCTCTAACACTCAAGCAAATATTCTTTTCATCTGTCATGCTTATAAGCCTCTCTCAGTTCTTTTTCCGTAAAGATACAACGGTACGCTCGACCTCCCCCAATATCGCGAATTGGGACAGAAAATGCGGTACATTTTGGTTGAACGAATTTACAGCGCTCCGCAAAACGGCAGCCTGATGGTGGATTTTTGAGATTTGGTGGTACACCAGGAATGGCAGTCAATTTTACATCACGTAGACCGCTTTCCGGAACGATGATGGAACCCATGAGGCCTCTGGCATATGGATGGAGTGGATCAAATACGACTTCTTTGGCAGAACCCTTTTCCACAATTTGACCTGCATACATGACCATAATGTCATCTGTAACGTTATAAAGTAATGGGAGTTCATGCGTGATGAAAATCATCGATTTGATGAATCCGTTTTCCATCAAGTCTCGCAACATCTTGATAACCATTTTCTGTGAAGTTACATCAAGAGCAGAGGAAGGCTCGTCAGCAATCAACACTTTAGGGAAAAGAATCACAGATGTTGCGATGACCGTACGCTGTTTCATACCGCCTGAAAGTTCCACAGGATATTTATGCAGCACATTCGCTGGAAGCCCCAACTTCTCAAAACGTTCTTTGGCAAGTTCATAAACCTCTTTTTTGGTGGGGAATGGATTATGTGCTTGAATAACATCCTCAATAAAGTTAATGATCTTCTGGGTGGGATTGAGAGCATTCATCGCGGATTGGGGAATGTAGGCAATTTCTCTCCCCAAGATTGTTTTTCGAATGTCATCTGGATCCATACCGGAAATATTTTGACCATCTATGACAATGTCTCCACTCGTATAGTGCAAAGGGGGAAAGTAATAACCCATCAAGCTGAGTGCCAGTGTCGATTTTCCACAGCCAGATTCTCCAGCAATTCCCAGGGACCTGCCTTCTTCGACCTTTAGAGAAACGTGGTCTACAGCGTATATATTTTCGCGAAACCTAGTAATATATTTTGTTGTTAATTCCGAAACGTCTAGAATTACTCTTGACATACCAACCACCTATTCCCTCAACGCTGGATTGAACACTTGGTCAAGTCCTGTGTTCATTAAATTCATTGAGAACGTAATCAATGCGATAACGACAATTACAGGGAAATATGCCCACCATTTACCCAGAATTTGAGCTTGGTAGATCATAGCCCAGTTCATCATCAGACCCAAGGTCGGAAATTGAGTTGTTCTAGGTCCTAACCCAAGAATCGATAAACCAGCTTCAGCCAGAATTCCCGAGGATATCTGTAGAATAAATGCCATGACGACATAAGAAGCAATGTAAGGTAGAATATCTGCGATGATGATGTGAACAATCGAGTGACCGGATAGTTTCGACAAGTTAACATGATCTCGATTGCGTAAGGAAATGACTTGCGCTCGAACTGCCCTTGCAGTCCATACCCAGGAAGTGAACCCAATCACCACTGCAATCGTGACCGCACCGCGTTTCTCTTGTCCGATACTGAAGGAGATTAGGATTAACAACACAAAGCTGGGGATGACTGTAAAGAGATTGGTGAAGAACATGATAACATCATCCATCAAGCCTCCAATATAACCCGCCAGCAATCCCAGAGATAAACCGATCAGGGTTGCAATACTGCCAGCAACAAAACCAATCAGCAATGATACTTCGGTAGCTTGAACCAACTCTGTTAATACATCCCTACCGAAATTATCCGTCCCAAGGGGTAAAACCCGCACATTAGCAACCTTGTTGACGTTCACATAGTCAGTTTGTTTGATCGTGTTTTTCTCTTCCAGAGTATCTGTATCTATGTTCCTAAAAGCAATAATCGCCCCTTCGGTAGATAAGATTCCATCAAGTTGGGTATCAAGCCTAATATAGTAATTTCTCTTGGCATTGGTCATACCAGCGATTATGATAGATGGGTCATAATGATTTTTCCACTGCTCCATGAGTTTCTCTGTGTCCTGGATATTGATCTCGTTTTCAGGGATCCCGATAGCTATAAGCCATTCTTGTATAGCTAAGCGATCGTCATTGTTTAATTTACTCTCAATTCGTTTAGCAGTGGCTTTATCCAGATTTAGGGTATATTTTGTGGAACCGATACTGTCATAAACACTCACGTAGATTCCAGGTGGAACAAAAGTACCCTGGCTGATGATATCCAAAGGTGGTTCGGTGATGATCAGAGGATATATTATGACAGTTAGTAATACTATTATAAAAATAGTAAACCCAACAATAAATTTACCCGATTTAAATACTTGTTGAATAGTATATTTCATAACTGCATCTCTGATTAATCCGATTGCGCCGCTCTAATACGAGGGTCAATAAATCCATATAGAATCTCGATGATAAAGGTAGCACTAAGCACCATTAATGTAACGATCAAAGTGGTGGCCGAGATCAACGGATAATCCTGCCCCAATACAGCAGTCAGGATCGTCGAACCAAGCCCTGGATAACTAAAGATGATTTCTGCTACCAGTGCACCACCAACCATAGTACCGATCGATAAAGCCAAACCAGTCACCTGGGGAAGCATGGCATTGCGGAATACATAGCCGATGATCTTTCGATCTGGGATTCCTAAAAAACGGCTGTATTTTACATAATCCGCATTTAGTTCATAGATGGACATGGAGCGCATACCGATCGCCTGGCCGCCTATGGCTATTAAAACAATTGACCAAAATGGAAGTTGATAGTGAACGATCACAGACCAGATGAAATTCCAGCTGAAATTTGGGATCAGGTCAAATCCATAACCTCCCGAAGTAGGGAACAATTTTAAATTTACCCCAAAAATTACTAACAAAATTACTGCCATGCCAAATGCAGGAAAATTACTCACAAAAATACTGATAGGCATAAGTACCTTATCAAATCCTCCCTTGAGATAAGCTGCCAAGGCGCCTAATGTGTTCCCAATAAACCAACCGACAATGATTGCTGGGAATTGCAAACATACCGTCCACAATATAGAAGATTTAATAACATCTGCCACCGTTCTGGGATATTGGCTGAACGAGAATCCGAAATCACCATTAACCACATTCCTTATATAGATGAAAAATTGTTCAATCATTGGTCTGTTGGTGGCAAACAGATCAGCGTATTGCTGATAAATCGCCTGTACGCCGGTCGCATTGCTCATGCCTTGTGCCAGCCTTGAAACGATAGCTGCAACAGGATCTCCTGGCATCAGGCGTGGTAGGATGAAATTCAAAAGGAATGCGCAAACAAAGGTGATGAAGAACCAAGCCAGTTTTCCTGAAAAGTATTTTAAGTAACCTTTCAACCAAACACCTCCTTTTGATTTAATTTTTTAAACAACCATGTTCCGGTTATCCCGGAACATGGTTGTTTCGATTGACTTGTTGTTTACGGATTAACAAGTGTCAGGTTATAGAGACCAGCGATACTCCAACCATCCATCAGATCGAGCGGTGGAACAGGCGGTTGAGTGCCATCATCCTGGTGAGGGAAGTTGGTCCAAACGCTCTCGTTAACTGTATGGAACGATTGAGGCCGGTACATCAACGTGAAGGAAGGGATATCGGTCAGGTAAATTGTTACCAATTCAGTGTACATTTCCTTCAACTTGGTTTGGTCGGTTTCAGTAGGTATAGCCATGATCAAGGCATCAGCATCCGGATTACTGTATTGCCCCCAGTTGCCGTTCCAGTTGCTTGCCATACCTACAAATTCGGAGCTCATCAAATGTCGGATACGTGACCACGGCTGAGTGGGACCAGCCCCATCACTCCACATCATTAAGATGTCATAACCCTCGGGAAGGGGAGCATCAGATTTGGTGACGACGGTCTGATATACAGCCCATTCTGGGTAGTTGCTTGTGATATCGATTCCGATTTCTTTCCCAGCAGCAGCAACCACTTCAATTGCAGCCTGCCAGTCGGACCAGCCATTGGGACAGGTGGCGATATAGCTAAGCTTTTGACCTTCAAATTCGCGCCAACCATCACCATCAGTATCGACAATACCTGCTTCGTCGAGAAGCGCTTTGGCACCTTCAATATCGTTGCCAGCCCACTGCAGGTCGGCAACAGCATCGTGATCGTATAGAGCTTGCTCACCCGGGGTTGGATTCATCAGTGAGCGCGGAACCTGATCAAAGGTAGCCGATTGATTGGTCATGGCGTTGGCAATGATGGTGGGATAATCCACTGCAATAGCGATGGCTTTGCGAACCGCAAGCTGGTCTAATCCATAGGAATTCAGATTGTAGAAGGCGGTTGGGAGGCTAGCGCCAATGCCATAAGGAGCATCCGGCAGGTAGGTGGAGATGGGAAGGTTGTCGACAAGCCAGAGGTCCTGAACGTTGGAGTTGAATTGCTGGCTAACATCAACCTCACCTGCTTGCAAAGCGGTCGTACCAGCTGCGTTATCCTTGAATATCGTATGCGCCAGATACTTAGGAACAGGCAGCATGCCCCACATGCTTGCATCTTTACCCCAGTAGTTGTCATCACGAATGAGGACAACTTTGCTATCATCCGTAAAGAATTTATGATAGGGTCCGGAGTAAACAACATCCTCCGCCGTATCAGCCAGTAAGGCAGTGGCATCGCCACCGGTACGCTCTTCCAGGGTTTCGGTCCAAGCTTTCTGGATGACGTAATTGCTGCTCAGGTAAGCTGCAACGATCAGTGGATTGACTGCATTTCCATTCTCATCCAATTTTGCTTTGACGACAACCGTTTGCGGATCAACTGCTACAATATCTTCGATAAAGTCGATATTGGAAGCGCCAGTAGGCGTATTGTACATGACATGGGTAGCCCAGGTATAGGCGACATCATCTGCTGTTACAGGTGTGCCATCACTCCACATAGCGGCAGGATTGATCTTGAAGGTGATCTCAGTACGGGCATCATTCCAAGAATAAGCACCATCCGCCAATAAGGGATATACTTGGCCATCGAGCATGTTGTACAAATATGGGGTCTCGAACATAAGGACGCGTGCGTTATCCCCTTGGGCAATAGCCATGGCATTATTGTTGCTGGAAGAGTATGGATTCCAGCCTACGACTGAACCCCACTGCTGGCCGTTGAAGTAGAGGGTTTCGTTGCGAGGCAAGGTGGCAGCTACCGCAGCCGCGTCTACTGGTTCTTCAGCCGCTGGTTCTTCAACTGCTGGTTCTTCAATTGCTGGTTCTTGTGTAGCTGGTGCACAGGCAGTAAGTACCAAGACAGCAATCATTAGAATAAAAAGTATACGTTTCATTTTGGAGTTCTCCTCTTTTATATATTTAGGATAGGATAATCGACGATATTCTCTAAATCTTTAAAAATTTTTTATTGCAATCACCTCCTTCCATGAATTACATATAATACACCCTTTAGAAAGACACAGGATGTGAATGATATAAGCATTTCTATTACCACTTAATTTGCTCAGAGACCCGTGGTTTACCCACAGAAGCTCTTTCTATAACCTTGGTACCAACAATAGTCTTAATTACTGCATGTTCAGGATGATTAATCCGGTTAATCAAAGTTTGGATGGCTATCCGACCAAGCGAGGTTCGGTCAACATGAATTGTGGTAATGGGAGGGGTCGTATAATTCCCTGTAATAATATTATCAAAACCAATGATAGAAATATCATTGGGTACATTAATCCCTAATTCTTGCAATTTTATGATGGAACCAATTGCCTGGTTATCATTAGAACAAAATACTGCTGTAGTTTGTGGGGATTCTTCCAAAATTCTTATAATACCTTGTTGTCCGTCTAAAGGGGATAAACCGTCTCCAGGTGGTTGGGATTTTGTTTTTATGATTAGTGGTTTATATTCATGCTCCTGCATCGCTTTCAAGAAGCCTTCTTGTCTCTCTACAATACTTGGATGATCTGTTCCACTCAACATCGAGATCTTTTTATGTCCATTAACAATAAGATGTTTCGTTGCTGAATATGCACCTCTAACATTTTCTATCATAATAGAGTCCCATTGGCAGTTGGGATAGCAATTGTCAATGAGAACAATCGGTAACTCGGTTAACTGATCAATGGTTCGAACCACTTCAAAGGGGAGTGCACCAAGCAAAACAAGACCGCTGATGCGATCATCATCAATCATGGTAGGAGGTTTGCGGAGATGGCCATTGACAATATCCAAGGTACTGAAGGAAACGCTGATGTGATTTTCTTGGCAGGTTTTTTCTGCACCATGAAATATTCCTCCATAAAATGGATCGGAGGTCAATGGTTGTTCAGTCGGGCGGATTAATAATCCAAGATGGGTGATTTGGGTATTTGTTAGAGGAACCCGTTTATTGGGGCTGTAACCAAGTTCCTGGGAAATTTCAATAATCCGTTCCCGGGTAGGTTTGCTAACCCCCGATTTATTATTCATAACCCGTGAAACCGTACCTATAGAAACACCAGCTTTCTTAGCGACATCTCGTATTGTTACCAAAATACCCTCAAATGGACAAAAGCGTGTTTACTAAAATTGTTTACATATTAATTTTACATGATATTTAATCTCATTTATAGTGTCAAATGTCATATTTTATTATGACATGGCAATTTACCAAGACGCGAAATTCCTGAATTAACCTTTAATGATCCATTTACGACTATGCTGCAAAAACCGAGTATTTTAGTATTTGATGGTAAAAGTTTTCCGCTTTGGGCTCGAAAATCGGTAATTTGAGGGATAACACTCACGAAAAACTTAGAAATTGCCTCTCAGGTCTAGATACGCTATCAACGGAATAAAATAAAAAGAGCTGATGAAAATTCAGCTCTTTTTATTTTTTTTACAATTAGTTATTCAGATTTGACGGCAATTTTACGCATCTTTGCATTTTCAGCCTTGGGCAATTCTATTCGAAGAACTCCATTAATATACGCCGCTTTGATTTTTTCACGATCAATTGAATCTGAAACTCGAAACTTTCTTTCATAGTCGCCAGGTTCATATTCAATCCTCACCAGGGATAATCCTTCAAACTCTTCAATCTGGGAAAATCCTTTAACTTCAAGGATATCTTTTTCCAGGGTGATTTCGATTGCGTTTTTATGAATACCCGGCATATCGAGGACAAGGACGATGGTATTATCGTATTCGTAGATATCTGTTCGGGGGATGAAGCAGCAACACTCCCTCGTTCTTTCCGTTTCCTGCTTTAATATTTCCTGTTCTTGGATTTCCAAAGATTTTTTATCAGCCATTTTAAATTCTCCTTTTTGGTAATTAGGAAGCTTTTACAGTAATTTTTTGGGGTTTTTCAGATTCAACCCTTGGAAGAGAAATCTGTAATACACCCAGAGATAAGTCGGCTTTTACTTTATCTACATCAACTGTATAAGGGAGTTGAATACTTCTGTTAAATTCACCGTAGTTTCGTTCGTGGCGGTGATATCGTGAACCATCTGGTAATTCATCTGGTCTTCGAGTTCCGCTGATGGTTATTGTATCTCCGGTTACTTTGATATCTAAATCATCTTTATCAACGCCGGGAATTTCTGCTGTGATCATTGCAGTCTCTTCATCCGACCAAATATTAATGGCAGGAAACGTAGCAGCTCTTTGTACACTTTGTGGAGATGAATCTCGTAAAAACTGATCCATCTCATTCTGCATCCTGAGTAATTCTTGATATAGTGATGGGTTACGAAATCTTCTATACATATTAATACCTCCATTGAATTGGTTAGGTTTGATTAACTGGAATGTTGTTATTATAGGATTAGGAAGTAAGAATATTGAAAGAAGAATAAAAATAGAATATTAGAGGTTATGTATTTTAAATTAAAATTCAATCAATAGATCTCCTGGTGATGATTCTCATTGCGTATGGGATTGGCTTATCAGAAACTAAAATCAAATACCCACCACCAGTACCGGACAACTTCCACCCTAGTGCTTAATTTTGATATTTATGGATAAGTTTCGAGACTGAATGATTCATCTTATTTGTGAACATTTAGAGACTTTTAGAATATTAATCCAGTATAATCAACCAAGAAAATGTCTTAATTAATTCTAAAATTTTGCTGGAGGAAATTATGTTCTTAGGAATGTTATCTAAGGTAGACCAAAGAAAAATCGACGAACTATCAAATAGGAAAGTTAATCAAGTTATCAAAGATGCAATAGAATTGATGAAACCAGAAAAGGTGATGGTATTTGATGATTCAGCCTGTGATATTGCCAAAGTAAGACAGCTTGCAATTGATTACGGGGAAGAAAAAGAGCTGGAAATGGAGGGACATACAATCCACTATGATGGTTATTTTGACCAGGCAAGGGATAAAGAAAATACTGCTACGCTGCTTCCAGCTGGTCAAACACTCAGTCGTGGTTTAAATGTAAAAGAAAGGATATCCGGGTTGGCTGAAATATTTAACTTTATGGATGGTTGTATGCAAGGGAAAACTATGATTATCAGGTTTTTTTGCCTAGGACCAACCAACTCACGGTTCGCGATACGAGCACTGCAAATTACAGATTCTTTCTATGTAGCTCATAGCGAAGATTTGCTATATCGTCCCGGATATGAAGAATTTAAACGAATGAAAAACAAGGATGATTTCTTTTATTTCTGGCATAGTGCGGGTATGTTGGACGAGCGGAATACGACGATTAATGTAAATAAGCGACGAATCTATATCGATCCATTGGAAAATAGAGTCTTATCAGTAAACAACCAGTACGCAGGAAATTCCCTTGCTTGTAAGAAATTAGCCCTTCGACTGGCAATTTATCGGGCAAACCATGAAAACTGGCTAACTGAACACATGTTTATTTCAGCATTTTATCCCCTTGATGGAAGAAGGAAGACATATTTTGCTGGCGCTTATCCGAGTGCATGCGGTAAAACATCCACAGCGATGCTGCCAGGTTCAACGATCATTGGTGACGATATCGCGTATATCAGAGAGGGAAAGAATGGAGAAATGATGGGTGTTAATATCGAACGTGGCATTTTTGGCATAATAAGGGATGTCAATGGTAAAGATGACCCATTGATATTTAAAGCTTTAACTGAACCGAAAGAGGTCATTTTCACGAATGTCCTAACAACGGATAACGGGAGTGTTTTTTGGGTCGGCATGGGAGATGAGATCGATATACCGATGAAAGGTATCAATCATTATGGAAAATGGACAGCAGGAATTCATGACGAAAGGGGAAAGGTAGTTCCCCTCTCTCATCCAAATGCTCGCTTTACCCTTCAATTACCTGATTTAGAAAACGTAGATGAGAATTTAGATAACCCTGATGGGGTGAAAATTTCAGGGATTTTTTACGGTGGTCGAGATTCAGATACCAATGTACCCGTGGCTGAAAGTTTGAATTGGAATTATGGAGTGTTTATGGGAGCAACAGTAGAATCAGAGACAACTGCAGCCACGTTAGGGCAGGTGGGACAAAGAAAATCGAGTCCAATGGCAAATATGGATTTTATTATTGTTCCACTATCGACTTATATTCGTAATCATATCCAATTTGGAAACAGGCTTAAAATTAGCCCTAAGGTATTTGCAATGAATTATTTCTTGAAAGGTGAAGATGGAGAATACTTAAATGGGAAGTTAGATAAACGAGTTTGGATATTATGGGCAGAAGGTCGTGTCCATGGAGATTTTGATGCCATTGAGACCCCGATAGGTTATATTCCCGAACATGGAGATCTTGTGACTTTGTTCAAAGGTGTATTTAATGGAAGGGTTTATACAAAAGAAGAATATATAAGGCAATTTTCAATAAGGATAACAAAATATCTTGAAAAATATGACCGAATGGAAACCTTATTTAAGGTTGAACCTGGTATGCCAGATGAATTTTGGGCTTGTCTTAATGATTGCCGAATAAAATTAATAAACCTAAAGGAGAAGGCTAAGAAGGATATCGTTTCCCCTTTTGATTTTTAGAATCTTATGGTAAGTATGAATATTACGAAGACTTTCTGGTCTTACGGAGAATGGACGAAAAGAACAAACATCTGCTGGTAATGTTTTTTACTTGATGTTAACATTCAGGGATTGACTGCACCAATGTTGAGAAATTAAATACTACTCAATAACCGTTCGGGGTATTAACCAAGGTTATACTCTTCCCATAATTTCAAATAGCTTTCCGACTCAGTTAAGTTATTAACTACCATTGAAAATGACATTCTCTTTTTTGAATGGTCAATGGAGAAGCAGGATGTTCCTGCTTTGTGAGTAATAAGATACGGTTACTCGATTGTATCAACGAAATAAAAGTATTTTGATGTAAAATGGAATTCAAATGGACTCTAATATTCTTGAGAATGATATGGCTTTATACGATTCATGGATTAATGCCATCCCTAAAGTAGAGCTTCATGTCCACCTGGAAGGAGCTATTCCGCATGATGTCCTTTGGGAATTGGTCAATAAATATGGTGGCGATAATAGTGTATCATCCTTACAAGATCTGAAAGGAAAATTTGTTTATAAAGATTTTTCTCATTTCATAGAAACCTGGGTATGGAAGAATAATTATTTACGCGAATATGATGATTTTGAATATATTGCTGAAGCTGTAGCACAGGAATTGACAAAACAGAATATTCGTTATGCAGAAGTTTTTTATTCGCCATCAGATTTTAAAAGCCATAGACTAGATACTCAGAGACTTACTGAAGCAATACGGAAAGGTTTTAACAAAATCCAGGATATCCGGATTGGTATGATACCTGATCTTGTAAGAGATTTTGGCCCCAAAAAGGCTGAAAAAACGCTTGAAG
>CAZTJD010000036.1:15443-32316 GCA_964613985.1 uncultured Anaerolineales bacterium | reverse complement strand
GGTTCTGATCGATGCAAGTTCTATTCCATCTTATTCACTATGACTCAGTACTAGTCCTAATCCCCTGGATGCAATACCCCTCTCCTGGATGCAATGCTCCGTGTTCCACATCCTGGATGCAATCCTCAGCATTGCTAGTCCTAATCCCCTGGATGCAATACCCCTCTCCTGGATGCAATGCTCCGCGTTGCATCCCCCATTCACGCTCCGCGTGTACCCATCAGGTAAGATTCCCATCCCACCCCTCCTGTCCCTTCCCCACCGATTACAAAAACCCAATCCCCAACTTTCTAACTGATTTCCATCTCATATACCCGGTATCGACGCAGCGGCTTCGCCCCCAACTTTTTGATGGCATTGACCATCGGCCAGTTATCCTCCAAAACATAGTTAATTTCCACCCACGTATCCGGCGTATAAAGCGATTCATTCAATGCCCGGTAGAGCAGGCTGTCCACCGCTTTACCCTGGTACTCAGGGACGACGCCTAATGCAAACAGCCGGTATCGCCGCAGCCTCGGGATTCCCCACAAAAGCTTAATGAAACCGGTTGGAAACATCCGGCCATTCAGTCCCTTCAGTAGCGTATTAACATCTGGTAGAGCGATCGCAAAACCGATCGGATGCCCATCCCTATCCTCAGCAAATAGAACACCCTTTGGCTGTATCACTGGCTTTAAGTCTCGGGCCATCGCCTCTACTTCAGCCTCCGTCACTGGCGAGTAACCCCAATTATCAATAATACTGGAATTTGAAAGCTCAATCAGGGTTTGGACCTCCTGATCATACCGCCCCATATCTATCTCGCGAATCCGGACCCCCCAACGATCTGCCACGCGATCGGTCTGTTTCAAGATGCGCTCCGGGATCGCATACCCCTCCACAATGGAGACATACCAACACAGCAGGTCTTTCACTTTTTCCAACCCAAAACCGGTCATAAGATCCTCGTAATAAGGAGGGTTGTAGGGAGCCATGATCACTGGGGAGGGTTGGAACCCTTCCACGACCATGCCCCATTCCTGCGAAACAAAACTCCACGGTCCTCGCATTACCGAGCATCCAGCAGTTCGCAGCCAGTCCCGGGCAGCTTCCAGCAGCAACCTCGAAGCTTTTGGGTCGAGAATACATTCAAAATAACCGAACAAGCCGATCCGTTCCTTCCAGAAATCCACTGCCAGGTTGTCCACAAAAGCCGCAATTCTCCCGATAACCCGTTTGTCATCCTTCAGCAGAAAAAGCTGCCAGGTACAATGCTCAAGAAAAGGGTTATGGCGAGGATCGAATTGCTTACGAACCTCATCCCGCAACGGCGGGATCCATACCGGATCCTCCCGATAATGAGTATAAGGAAATGCGAGAAAGGAACGAAGTTCATTAGGAGTGTTTATGGGGATAATGATCATCATCAAGTAAACCCTTTCGATTGGAATAGTTGCAAACCTCGATGAAATTTACAAGAAAGATTATACCGCCAGAATATTTAGAGTATATACCTGAATACCACCTATAATACCCCCACCTTGAGTTCTTCTCATTAGGATGAGAAAAGGGTAGGTTTTTATGAGTGACAAGCTTCGGAAACGCTATTGGTTGGAAAAGAAAGCAAACAAAAATCAGTATTCCACAAAAGGATTCCCCAACTTACTGGCAAGGATATCAATCAACTCAATATCCTGTGGGGAAAGATAATCTACATATCCTCCCACAAGACCTCGCCTGGTTTTAAAACTCTCCTGATCTTCTATATCCCCAGGTTGGAATCGAAAATCCTTAATTTCTCCCTTCTGTTCTATGGCTTTCATGTTATCGAAGGATGCAAAGGCGACTGCACTGCTAATCAGCTTTTGGTCTATATCCTCGATCCCGAAAAATTTCAAGATATCTATTAAAGTTCCTTCAGGATCCTTTTGGGTTCCTTCATAAGTAAGGTGCAAAAAATCTAGCGGGATATCCCTATTTTCATACCAGGTTTTATGGAAATCCAGGAACCTCATTACCGGAGACTGCCAATTCCATAGAAAATCTGAGATGTTCCCTTCGTATCTACTCATCCGCTTCGTTGCCTGGAAATATAAAGATACCATGACATCCTTGATATTACGTGTCATGAAAATCACTTTTTTCTCTCTATATTCTGACTTATCTCGCAAAAAATAGGAACTCTTTCGATTGTTGATAATATCATGTGAAAATATGGAAAGAGGTACCTTTGCCTTGGCAGTGAGTTGGAAAGTCTGTGTCATGTATTTTGCTGGTACCTCATATTGATCACACAAGTATTTTCCCAGCATAAGCCTCAACCAGGACCTTCCCGATTTCGGATATGAGATAAAAAAGATGTCAGTCTTGCGTTCCACCCTCCTTTGGGCGTAAACTAAAACTGGCTTGATCAACTTGAAAAAATGACGGTAATATCTTCTGTATTTTTTACTGGGATAATTCATCCTTAACCCTCCTTCGGGTGAAGTCTAGGAAAAATTGGTTCAGACACCATCACATAATACCATGAATTACCTCGCAAGGGTAAACCACACCCGGGTATAATCTTATCCAGGTACCCTGCCATGGACGACTCACCTAACCAATATCCCTACATCCCCCTGCACACTCATTCCTATTACTCTTTCCTCACTGCAGTCCCCTCCCCAAGCGAGTTGGTCGATGCTGCCGTCGATGCCGGGATGGATGCCCTTGCCCTCACCGACCTGCATGGCCTCACTGGCGCCATCGAATTTTATGAAGCCTGTCACCATGCTGGGATTAAGCCAATCCTCGGCTTGGAGTTGGTTGTTAACCACCGCTTGGGACGCGGCAACCTGGTTTTCCTGGCCTTGGATCTTAGTGGTTGGCGCAGCCTCTGCCGTTTGAGCAGCTGCCTCCAGACCCAATCCCACCGCAACCCCTGGCGCGGTCTAGAATACCGAATTCTTTATCAGGAGACCACAGGATTGCTCTGCCTCACTGGCGCAGATGACGGCCTGCTCCAGGATATCTGCAACCAGCGCGGTCCCAGGGCAGCAACTCGTTTCCTGCGCGAACTGGAAGCGATCTGCCCTGATCGCTTATATCTTCAGCTATACCCAACTGCACCTGGAGATACTGTATCTGTACGGGACCTTGCCAGACTGGCAGATGACCTTGGATTGCCTGTAGCAGCTGCAAACCCAGTCTACTTCATCAATCCCGAAGATGATCACCGCCAGCGATTGCTCTGCGCCATCAGGGAGAATGTCCCCTTTGGTGAATTACCTTCTCCCACATCCCCAGCGAACAAATCTTTCCAGTCCCCAAGCGAGTTCGCAATCCTGTTCCAGGATTACCCTGAGGCCGTCCAAAACACTCGCACTATCGCCAATCGCTGCAACTTGACCTTGCCTTTAGGCCAGCCCCATTTCCCCGAGATCGAATTACTCCCCGGCGAATCCCCCGATTCCCGGCTGCGCGACCTGGCAGAAAGCGGCGCCAAAGAGCGTTATGGTTCTCTCACCCCAGAACTGCAGGCGCGCCTGGATCATGAACTGCAGGTTATCTCCGATCTCGCTTATGCGCCTCTCTTCCTTATCGTCCGCCAGATCCTTCGCTACGCTCGAGACACCGGTGTCCCAATCTCGTCCCGTGGTTCAGCTGCTTCCTCATTGGTCGCCTACTGCCTGGGGATTACCACACCGGACCCCGTTTCCCTTAACCTGTATTTTGAGCGTTTCCTCAACCCCGCCCGTGGCACCCCACCGGACATTGACACCGATATATGTTCTCGCCGCCGCGACGGCGTCCTAAACTTTGTCTATCGTCACTTTGGTGAGGATAAAGTTGCCATGGTCGCGACCATCAACCGCTTCCGCCCTCGATCTGCTCTGCGTGAAACTGCCAAAGCCCACGGTCTTTCCACCTCTCAGACCAATGAACTGGTGGAAGCCTTACCTTATCGGGGTTGGGGACCTCCATCGAGCCGGGGTGCTCGTCAGGATCTCTTCATTGATCTTGAAGATCACTTTCGCGGACGCAGTTATGATGCCATCTTTCAAGACGCGCGTTCCATCCTGAAATTTCCCCGTCACCTGTCCGTCCATCCCGGGGGTATTGTCATCAGCCCCACTCCAATGACCGACCTGGTTCCCACCCATCTGGCCAGCAAAGGTATCCTCATTGCCCAGTTCGACCTTGAGATGATCGAAAGTCTCGGTCTGGTCAAGATTGACCTGCTGGGGACTCGCGGATTAACCGTTATCGGTGATGTTGCCGAGAAGGTCTACACCTGGCATAGCACAGAATATACCACCGCCCTGGAGGTGTTGGATGCCATTCCCGAGGACGATCCTGAGACGGGCGAAATAATCCGGCAAGCCCAAACCATCGGCTGTTTCCAAATCGAGAGTCCTGGGATGCGCGCCACCCTGCGAGAAATTAATGCCCACACACCGCAAGATCTAATGGTCGCCCTTTCTTTATACCGCCCGGGACCGATGACAGGAGGATTGAAAGACGCCTTTGTACGTCGACATCTTGGTCAGGAGAAAGTGGAGCACATCCATCCCAACCTCAGCCCCCTGCTATCAGAGACCTACGGCGTCATCCTTTATCAGGAACAGGTCCTGCTAATTGCGAACCGTCTGGCAGGTCTCAGCCTTGCTGACGCTGACCTGTTGCGTCGGGCGATGAGTCACTTCGACCCGGGCGAACAGATGCGAACTTTAAAGCAGCGTTTTATCAGGGGGGCAGAGCAGGTCAGCGGTGTCCCCCCTGAGACTGCCGCCCAAATTTGGGACCTGATGGCAGCTTTCGCAGGCTACGGATTCCCAAAAGCCCATGCTGCTTCCTATGCAACAGTCTCCTGGCGCTCCGCCTGGTGCAAGTGTCATTATCCAGCCGAGTTCATGGCTGCGGTACTGTCGGGTTGGGGCGGTTATTACCACCAGCGGGTCTACCTCAACGAGGCTCGCCGATTGGGTTTGCTCCTGCGAGCCCCTCACATCAACCATGCACAACCACAGTTCTCCGTAACCTACCCAGAAGGGACTCCCACCCTGTACATGGGCTTGGATCAGGTCCGCGACCTTACCCGACGCACCCAGGAGCGCATCCTCCGCTGTCGACCTTTCTTTTCTTTAGATGATTTCCTCACCCGGGTAGACCCTCAACGCAAGGAGGTTGAGAACCTTATCAAAGTCGGCGCTTTGGAAGGTTTGGGTGAAATCCCGGAACTCCTCGCGCGGCTTAAGATCGGCAGTTGGTCTTACGCCCAACCACCCCTATTTACCCTGGATGCCAGGGTAGATGACTCCACCTGGGACCTGGAACGTCGTGTCAACGCCCAACTTGCCATCCTCGGTAACAGCGTAGATGCCTACCCCCTGGAACTCTATGCTGACCGGCTTGCTGAAACCAATGCAATAACCACCGCCGAAGCCTTAGACCATATGGAACAGAAGATCATTGTCGTAGGGTTACGCCTGACAACCCAGCGTTTTTACGCCCACCAGGGGCATCCTTACTACATCCTTGAATTAGAAGATATGGAAGGCGTCCTTCCCGTTTACCTCAGCCCCAGCTTCTACCGTCAGCACCGGGCAGTGATGTCCACCTCGAAACCCTTCATCGTCGAGGGTAAGATGACGCGCTCTCCTCAAAATGCCGAACCCGTCCTCATGGCGGAACGAATGACCTCATTATGATTTGCTCTCCCCAAAATGATCACCCCAACAGTCAATGGTTGTAAGGTGGGAACAAATAACGCCTGTCCAAGTCTGCTGTTCATCTTCAAAGAACCTCATTGTATGATAATATTCAAATGAAATTTTTTATCACCCTAAGTTTTTTTGATGTGGTAATATCCTTGCTAATGTCACCTGGCTTTGAAAAAACCAACTGCCTATCCCTTGAGAACTACATGGTTTTCTCGAGATAATATGCATCTATAACCTCACACCATCTCTATGGTTTGATCTTCCTAAATTTACACCATGATCATAAAAAACCTGCTGCGTCGAAAAGCCAGAACTGCGCTAACAATCCTCGGCATCGCAATTGGTGTTGCTGCAATCATCGCTCTAGGTGTTTTAACCAGTCTGATCGAAAAAGGGTATTCCTCAATGATGACTGGCAGCAAATCAGACCTGCTGCTAAGCCAACCAGATGCCTTCTCTCTTAGTTCCAGCTCCCTGGATGAAAATATCGGTAAACAACTAACCTCTTTCCCCGAAGTAAAAGCGGTAAGCGGTATGATCCAGGGACTGGTACAAACAAAAGAAAACCCATTCTTCTTTGTTTTTGGATATCCTAAAGGCAGTTATCTCCTCGAGCGGTTCCAAATAATTGACGGGGAAGGATTGTTAAACCCTTCACGAGAAGGCAGTCGTGGAAAACCTCTGGTCCTGGGTACATCTGCCGCAGAAGCGCTTCAGAAGAAAAACGGTGACACCCTGCGGTTGGGGAACAGCACCTTCAGGATCATTGGCATTTACCAGACTGGAGATGCTTTTGAAGATCGAGGCGCTATCATCGCTCTGGATGATGCGCAAAACCAATTTGATCGAATTAACAAGGTGAGCCTTTTCTACATCCAGCTCGAAGATCCCAACTTGAGGCAACAACTCGTAATGCGGGTGGAACGCCGCTGGCCTGAACTGCTGCTGAGTAGCACTGACACCTACGCCAGTAAGATGTCCATGGTCAGTATCTTGCAGGTTTATTTAGTTGGAATTGCAGGTCTCGCCATCATCCTTGGCGGTGTGGGGATGATGAATGCCCAACTGATGTCCGTCATAGAGCGGACCCAGGAAATAGGGGTCCTAAAAGCACTGGGTTGGAGCAATTTTCGAGTGATGCGGATGATCCTGGTTGAATCTGTTACAGTCACCCTGTTCGGTGGTGCATTCGGGTTAGGCCTTGCTTTGTTAGCTTTAATTTTATTGGGTTCGATTTCGCCTTTTCTGAGTGGTATGGTAAGTCAAATACAAGCGCAACACTTACTACGTGCACTCTATGTTGTGATCCCTGTTGGCTTGATTGGTGGTACCTACCCCGCTTGGAGGGCATCGCGAATGCTTCCTGTGGAAGCGTTCCGTTTTGCAGGGGGGGCAACGAATACCAAGGTTAACCGGCTGCCATTCGGTGGGATGGCGGTCCAGAGTCTCTGGCAGCGGACAGCCAGGACACTCCTTACCCTCAGTGCCATCGGGATCACCGTAGGATCCATCATGGCGCTCGAAGGGGTGATTCGAAGCATGGCAGATGCCATGGGCCAGATTGCCACGGGCTCTAAAGCGGAGATTATGGTCAGGCAGCGAGATGCAGCAGCGTCTAATCTGAGTTCCCTGGACGAACAAATCGCCACCAAGATCAAGGTCATCCCTGGCGTTAAATATGTCAGTAGAATGATACTCACTTCCATTACATTGCCTGAAGCGGGTGGTTTATTTATGCTGCAAGGATATTCCCCAACAGAGGCTGCAATCCAGCGATTTCAACCTGTGGAAGGGACCACGGTTAGCGGTAATCGCCAGGTAATGCTGGGGAGGATCATGGCTGAATCTCTAAACCGTTCAGTTGGGGATACCCTTGTGCTGAGTGGTAAGCGTTTCAAGGTGGTTGGCATCTTCGAAACAGGAGTATCATGGGAAGAAATGGGGGGCGTTGTTAGCTTGAGAGATGCACAAGATATCGTTGGGAAACCTCACCAGGTTACAATGCTGGCTGTGAATGTAGAAAACAAGAGCCGCTCCGAGGAACTAACCGACTTGATAAACAGCCGTTTTCCATCCATCCAGGCCAACTTGAACGCAGACTTTCTAGAACAACTTCCTGAGATGCAGTACACCGATTTGCTTATGAATGCTATCACAATCCTGGCCGTTTTTGTTGGAGGTGTGGCGGTATTAAACACCATGTTAATGGCAGTCATTGAAAGGACTCGTGAGATTGGAATCTTGAGGGCATTGGGATGGAGACAGGTTCGAATCTTGCGCATGATCCTATCCGAGGCCCTGCTGCTTGGCATCCTAGGCGGTATTTTCGGGATTGGCGTCGCTTTTGGGATCACCTACCTCATGAGCTCTCTTCCGGGGATCGGACAGGCACTTAACCCAATTTGGTCATTAGATATTTTTGTGAGAGGAGCCCTTATCGCAATCCTTCTTGGGGTTGTCGGAGGTTTGCTACCGGCCTTACGCGCCACAAGGTTGCAACCAACCGAAGCTTTGCGATACGAATAAAGCGTGAAAGGAAATCGTTCATATCATGAGAATGACAAGGAAATTTAATTACGCTATGGAGGTGTTTTGATGAATATCGGATTGGGATTTCTGTCCTTATTAGTTGGATACCTTGCAGGGTCCATCTCTTTTGCCCGAATCTTAACCAAAATTTTTGCGCCAGAGACTGACCTCGGGAAACTAACCATCGCTATGGAAACTAGTGAAGATGAAAAAATACCCGGTGTTTTTGGTGCGAATGCCGCTTCAATGGTCAAGGGAGCAAAATTGGGTCTTACAGTAGCAGCACTAGATATGCTAAAGGCAATAATCCCAATGCTTGTTATTAAAATTCTTTTCCCAGGCGAACCTTATTACCTTTTCTCAGGTTTTGGGGGATTATTGGGACATAACTGGCCTATATATTATGGTTTCAAAGGAGGACGCGGTTTTGCTGTGTTATTGGGAAGTTTTTTTGTAATGAATTGGCTTGCGCCCATCGTAACAATGCTGGCTAGTCTATTTTTGGGGATGGTGATACTCGGTAATCAAATGCTTTCCTCTATTCTTTGGTTATGGTTGATGATCCCATGGACGATCTGGCGAGGAGGGAAATGGGAAATTATCTATGCAATCGTTGTCAACATTGTATTTTTGTTAGGAGCAATTCCGGAAATAAAATCGATGCTTCGTTTAAGAAGATCCGGCAAATATCAAGAATATTCAAAGAGTATGTACGAGGCATCCCCTCGATGGCGAGGCATGAAGGAAATGACTGATCGTTTATGGGTGTTAAGACCTCTTTTTGAACGAGGGAAGACTGAAAATATCGTTGAAGATAACTCTGAGTGATAAAATTTCGTAAAATCGAAGCGTTGGATTTGCCCTCTAAGGATTGAGTAGACACTTGCCTCAGTCTGGTCATGGGATGTTTTCACCACGTTACTACTTGTCTCCACTTTGCCAGGACATGGGGTCGCTTTGTTTCCTGCAATACGGAAAACAAAGTTACAATTAACCATAGGGTTGTCTTACGAAAGATACCCAAGAAACCGTCCTTATAATATTGATGATGAAGAAAATATTATCTTTCGTAAAGGAGGTGCTCTGATGGATATCGGATTGGGATTTCTGGCATTATTTGTTGGCTACTTATTAGGGTCTATATCGTTTGCCCGTATTATCACCAAATTAGCAGCACCAGAGGCGGACCTAACGAAACTCACCATTGATATGGGACAAGAACAGGAGAATGAACTTGTAGATGTCATTGGCGCTAATGCTGCATCAATGGTCCTGGGGCTAAAACTGGGAGCTACCGTTGGCATTCTAGATATGGCAAAGGCTATCATTCCCATGCTGGTTATTAAGGGTCTTTTTCCAGAGGATCCTTATTATTTATTCAGCTCTTTAGGGGGATTATTGGGGCATAACTGGCCTGTTTACTATGGTTTTAAAGGAGGACGCGGCTATGCTGTGATCTTTGGCAGTTTCTTTGTTGTCGATTGGCGTGCCCCTATTGCTACGACGCTGGTATCGTTATTTATCGGGATGGTCATCATTGGCAATCCAATGGTTGCCTATGCAGCCTGGTTGTGGTTGATGATCCCCTGGATGATTTGGCGCTGTGGATCATGGGAGATCGCCTACGCAATCGTGATCAATGTCATCTTTCTGATTGCAACCATCCCGGAAATGAGAACGCTGCTCCGATTAAAAAGATCTGGTAAATATGATGCTTATGTCGAGAGTATGTACAATTCCTCCCCAAGATGGCGGGGCATGAAGAAAATGGCTGATAGAATGTGGATTCTTAGGCCTATTTTCAAGCGTGGGGGTAAAGAGTAAAATTAGACTTCTTCCTGATTGAAAGGAATAGTAAAAAAGAAAATTCGAGAAAATCATTACTAAAAAGGAACAGAATGTGACCAAAAATCTCTTTAAAGCCTTCTCTATCATGCTTATTTTTACCCTGGTTTTTCCGATCGCGGTATCTGGAGCAAATTCAACAACGAGTATTCACATACCCGAAAAACTGGCTGTTACATTAACTGGTGCACCTCCTGAAATAGATAAATCAAAGTTAACTCCAGTAGATACAAAACCGAAAATAATGGGCGAAGTATCAAGTCAGCTTGGCAAATCGGAAGTATATTTCGTGATCCTCGAGGAGCCCGCGGTTCCCAGTTATACCGGTGGCATCTCTGGTTTTCAACCAACGAGTCCAATTTCCACTGGAGATAGCAGACTGGATATTGACGATTCACAGGTAGTGGCATACGCAGACTATTTACAATCCAGGCAAAATGACACTTTGAACCAAATCCAAGGCACACTCGGGCGGCAAATTGAAGTTAGCTACCAATACAGGTATGCTTTAAATGGATTGGCAATAGAGATGGCACCCGAAGAGGCTGCCATAGTCACCAGACTCCCTGGGGTTTTAAAGGTAGAAAGTGACCAGGCAAATCCACCGATCACCGATGTCAGCCCAACCTGGATTGGCGCGACCAGCGTCTGGGATGGATCCGCTACTGGCGGCCCAGGGACGAAAGGGGAAGGCATCACCATCGGCATGATCGACACCGGGATCAACATGGATCACCCTTCTTTTGCAGCCTTGGGGGAGGATGGATACCTGCACTCAAATCCGAATGGAACGGGCAACTACCTCGGCTGGTGTGATGACACGAATCCAAACTATAACCCCTCTTATGATTGTAATGACAAGTTGATCGGCGCCTGGGATTATGCTGATGCCAGCTGGGGAGAAGACGATGGACCCAATGATAGTGACGGTCATGGCAGCCATACCGCGAGCACTGCCGCAGGAAACTATATCGCAGAATCGGTATTATATGGTCCTACCACCAGCTTTACGGATTCAATCTCGGGGATTGCACCTCACGCCAATCTGATCGCATACGATGTCTGTGAATATTCATGTTACGATACGGATGTGGTAGCAGCAGTAGAACAGGCAATCCTTGACGGGGTGGATGTCATTAACGAGTCGATTGGGATTGGTGGGGATACTTTTAATGGATCAAAACAAACCGCGTACCTCAATGCTGTATCAGCAGGGATTTTCTATGCCAGAGCTGCTGGAAATGAAGGGCCTGCTGCAGGATCTGTGGGACCAGAACCCCCCTGGACCCTCTCAACCGCAGCCCTAACTCACAACCGCAAGATATTTAATAACCTGGTGAATATGACCGGCGGTGATTCACCGCCTTTGGATATGATTGGAGAGGGATTCACAGCTGGTTACGGCCCAGCACCAATCGTGTATGCTGGTGATTACACCGAAACCTTGAAGCCTGGTGCAAATGCTGAAAATGCCAGGCTGTGCGGAATGGGGAATCCTGATGACATGGTTTTTGATACTCCTTGGGAAGCTGGAACGTTCAATGGCGAGATTGTGGTTTGCGATCGAGGGGTATATCCACGAGTCGAAAAAGGAGCCAATGTCCTCGAATCAGGAGCTGGCGGTTTCGTCCTGGTTGACGATGGGAATGGGATTGTGTCCGATGCACATTATCTTCCTGGCCTCCATATTTCCCAGGCAGACGGGATTATTCTGAAAGACTGGTTGGACCCCAGCGTGCTTCAGACCGCAACGATCACAGGTTTTTCGGTGGATTACAGCGCCTCAAATGGGGATGTGATGGCAGGATTTAGTTCCCGAGGCCCAGGAAGCCAGGATTTCATCAAGCCGGACATAGGGGCTCCTGGTGTCTCCATTTGGGCAGCCTATGCGGATAATCCTGGTGGACCAGATGAGGGGCAGGAGTTTAGTCTCCTGGGAGGTACTTCTATGGCGAGTCCGCAAATCGCCGGGTCAGCCGCCTTGATCAAAGCAGCACACCCAGCCTGGACCCCGGCTGAAATCAAGTCGGCCCTGATGTCAACAGCTACACACGCCAATACAGTTAAAGAAGATGGCAGCACCTCAACTGAGCCGTTTGATATCGGTTCGGGGAGAGTCCAGGTTGACCAGGCTGCCAAGGCGGGGCTGCTTTTTGACATCAGCCCCGCGGCATATTCAGCCGCGAACAAAGCCAATGCATCAGCCCTCAACCTGCCGAGTTTCGCAGATGATGATTGCTTCCGGGACTGTTCCTGGACACGCACGGTCAGCAATGACCTCGATCACACCGAAACCTGGTATACGGCGCTGGACAGCCCAGAAGGAGTTCTTTTACAAGTTGACCCGATAAGTTTTACTTTAACCATAGGTGCTTCCCAGGCTTTCACCTTGACAGCTACTCTCAGCGACACGCTGCAAGATGTGTGGCTTTTTGGATCGCTCACACTCTCACCAGAGGGTGCAGAAGTCCCTGATACGTATCTTCCCCTGGCGCTGTACGCCTCCAGCAGGGAAAATCTCTCTGTTCTAGGAAAAGAAGTTGACCTGGATCATGTGAGTGTGCATGGGACGCTAAATTACACCCTTACAATCGGAAATCCGGACACGAACACGGCTACCCATGACCTGACAGACGCCATCCCCCAATATACTCACTACCTGGAGGGATCGACGTGGGGAGGCCTGAACTACTACCCCGGGTCAGAAGAACTTACCTGGCAAGGCACAATAGATGCAGCTACGATCGAGGTTCAAGGTCCCACCTCTGACAATTTTGTCTCGTTGAGTTCTTATCCTTGGATACAACCGGTCGATTTCCCAAGCAATCCGGATGAAGGTGGATGGGTATTGAGTGGTTTTGATTTTTGGTACCTGGGAAAACACTATACCGAGGCGATCTGGTCGGTGAATGGTACCCTGGAGGCTGGATCAGAAAGTGGCTACGCTTCGAGTTATAACAATTTAGAAATGCCGGATCCCACCATTCCCAATAACTTGCTCGCGCCCTGGTGGGGTGACATCGATTTTAATGATGGCGGGACATGGTATTTAGGAACATTAACCGATTTGATCTATTTATACGATATCCTGGAATGGAAAAGTGCGCCAAAGTATGGCACAAATGGAAGGCAGACTGCAACCTTCCAGATCTGGATCAGACGGGGTACGGATAAGATCTGGTTTGAATACGATTCAATTCATTGGAGATGGACCACGGCTACCATTGGCGCTGAAGATGCCACCGGCACCTCAGGCGACATGATGTATTACAATAATTCGGGTGATAAACCAGCCGAAGATGAGGCTTTGGATATCGTCTACACCCCGCCCGATCCCATCACCATGGGATTTTCAGTCCAGGTCGATGGTCCCCCAGGCGTCCTCATCATCAACGAAGCCTTGATGACCGACCAGTCCAGCAACGTGTATGTGTCAAGAGCGATCACACAGGTCAATCCCTGGATTAAGGTCTTTATCCCATTAGTATTGAGAGAATTTACCTCTCCACCTTGATAGAGTAATACAAGTCTAAACGAGTTATTTGAAAACCAGACTCCCACACTCATGTTAAGTGATTTGCGGGAGTCTTATTATTCGTCTTAACGACCAAATAACCTACCTCACCTCCAGCGCTTCCAAAAACGGCATACCATTGGCGTAATCGGTGAAGAAGACCAGGGAACCATCCGGCAGTACCGCGATGCCTTTCGGCTGGTTCATCGCCCCGTCAGGCCAGGGACTGACATCGTATTCTTCGTCGTACCCAAAGCGACCCAGGAAATTGCCATTCGGGTCCAGGATCACGATCCCGGGTTCTTCCCAAACCGTCAGGTAGATGTACCCATCCTGGTCAAACGCCAGGTACTGCGGGGACATCCCTCTTAGCGCATCTCCACCCACCTCAGCGATCACATTCCCATCACGATCTCGCTTCTCCAAGTTATGACCAAAATAGTTCACCACATAAAGGTACCCATCTACCCCACAATCCATACCAACCGGGAATCCTTCCTCAATCATCTTCTCGCCCAGGTACTCCCCCTCCAGAGTGAAGATCATCAGCCGTTGGAACGGGTCATCATTCTCATCACGGTTATCATCCAGGGTGTAGATGATCCCGTCTGGGCAGACCGCCAACGCTTTCGGTCCGAAGTTGCCGAACTGACCAGGACCATTGCCGTTTTCTCCGAATTGGGACAGCAGTTCGCTCCCAGGGCTGAAGATCAGCACCTGGTTGGCAAAAGTATCTGCCACATAGAGGTTGCCGTCCGGTCCGATTTTTATATCCACCGCATTCTGCAAGGCGTCATGTCGAATCCGGTCCTGCAGGTTGCCGTTGGAGTCAAAGATCAAGATACCGTCGTTGCTGACGGGCACATAGATTTTGCCACCCTCGGAAACTGCGATTTCCCCAAAGGTATCCAGTTCTATTTCCAGGCTCTGCTCACTCACCCGCCACAAGGTGCTGTCAGGCATGGATATCTGGTTGACGGGTGCAGCTTGCGGTTGGATTTCCTCTTCGACTTCCCTCTCGGCAACAATCTCCTTACCTTCTACCCACCCCACCAGCTCCACGGCATCGATCTCATCCCAGGGGAGATCAAGCTTAGATTGGTCTACAGTAATTTTCACCCCCTCGACCGGATAATCTATCCCACTTACCTGGATCGATAAGATAAAAGGGCAGTCCATTTTCATCTCCGGTTTGGCGTGATAGATTTCATGGTAGAAGCCTGTTATATCGATCAGCTCTACCAGGACGACCTGTGAGGGTGTATGAGATTCGTAGATATTGACCTCGGTTGGTATCACCGGTTTGCGGTACCTGAGCTCCAACCAATCGATCCCATCTCCTTCGAGGGATCCCCATGCTGTTCCTTGATCCCCACAATCTGGCGTGTTCGGAGGGCCGACCGCCTGGAATGCTGAATATTCTGCGCTGCCGTATTCAGAACTGGCGGTCGCTGATTTCGCCCACTGGAAAATTACCTTCGGAGTAGGTGTCGCGACAATTTCAACCGTTTCAGAAATCACCACTTCTGTAGGTTTTGTCTCAGGTGTGTTTGTTGGAAGAATATCTTCCTCGGATTGGTCTTGTGGTATCGTGTCTGATTTTTCTTCCCCAGAAGTGAGTTTGCATGATAGTACTGCCAAAGCAAGGATTGCAAAGATAAGTAAGATTCGTGAAGTTTTAGTATTCATGTTTTCCTCCTCTACAAAAGGCAATAAAACCCTAGCAACAAATTCGAACGACACAAATATTATGATTAGATTATAGCAGACACATCGAAATAACAAGAGCTTGAATGATTAGGGGGAAATAAACATCGACTTTATACTGCTTCAACCACTAAAATCTCTTTTCGTTCAAACTGCACAATGACCACCGCCGAAAGGATGACCAGGCTGCCGATGATCTGGATCCAATCCATCCGTTCACCCAACACGATGTAGGCCTGCACCGCGGTCATGACTGGCTCCAGGGTCGCCAGCAAGTTGGCGATACTGGCGGGGATGTAATTCATGGATGCGTTGTAGAGGCCGTAACCCAGGACGGTCGGTCCAATAGAAAGAAGGATTAATGTCAACCACCCTTGGGCAGCCATATCCGGCAGCAACCCTTTGAGAGAACCTGCCGCACCGGGAATCCCGGGCAACTGGTTAAAAACCAGGATAAAGAAGGCGCCAAAGGTAAATGAATAGAATAAGGCTGTCCAGGTGTTGATCTTCCTCCGGGCAGCTTCTCGTCCCATCAGGCTGTAAAAAGCCATCGCCAATCCTGAGACCAGGCCTGTCGCAACCCCAATAGGATTGAGCTGCCAAACCTGCGGGTCATAGGCAACGGAAACCATTACGCACCCCCCCAGGCTCATCGTTACTGCAAGTATTTTCAATATCCCAAGCGTTTCTTTGAAAAGCCACCATGCCAGGACCGCTGTGATTCCCGCTGAACTATAAGCAAGCACGGTTGAGACAGCAGCGCCATTCGTCGCCACTGAAACCGTCCAGATCGAATTAAATAACGACAAAATCAGGCCGTAAAAGATATAAAAACCCACCTGCTTGAGGGGAATGCGCAGAAGCGAACGGCGGAACAGGAACAGGACAATCAGGAGGCTTACAGCCACGAAGAAATCCCGCCAAAATGCCAAAACCAGCGACTCCAGAGGATAATGGGTCAACAAGTATCCGATAAAAATTGCGGTTGTGGACCAGAGGGCGATCCCGATCAGAGCGATGAAGGTTCCTTTTGTCTGGGTGGACATCTCCTATTTTCCATATAAAGATTTTGATAATTCTATCGTAGATTTCCTATTCACATTGTTAAAAAAACACACTTTAGGAAAGACTTCCGAAGTCTTATTCAGCGAACAATTCAAAAGTCCCCCTACCGATAGACTTCCGAAGTCTTATTCAGCGGACAATTCAAAAGTTCCCGCCACCAATAGACTTCGGAAGTCTCATTCAGCTAACAATTCAAAAGTCCCCCTACCGATAGACTTCCGAAGTCTCATTCAGCGAACAATTCAAAAGTCCCCCTACCGATAGACTTCCGAAGTCTTATTCAGCGGACAATTCAAAAGTCCCCCTACCGATAGACTTCCGAAGTCTTATTCAGCGGACGATTCAAAAGTTCCCGCCACCGATAGACTTCCGAAGTCTTATTCATCGGACGATTCAAAAGTCCCCCTACCGATAGACTTCGGAAGTCTCATTCAGAGAACAATTCAAAATCCCGCACGGCGATAGACTTCGGAAGTCTTATTCAGCGGACAATTCAAAAGTCCCCCTACCGATAGACTTCCGAAGT
>CAZTJD010000036.1:11414-15183 GCA_964613985.1 uncultured Anaerolineales bacterium | reverse complement strand
CGGACGATTCAAAAGTTCCCGCCACCGATAGACTTCCGAAGTCTTATTCAGCGGACAATTCAAAAGTTCCCGCCACCGATAGACTTCGGAAGTCTGACTTATTACAAAAAAAATACAATTTCAACGAGACTTGGGTAAGATTTTTCGCCCTCCTACCGTTTACGCCTTCTTCCCCGTTTCCGAGCCGCCTTCGCAGCCTTCCGCTTCCGTTTCTCCTTCGCTTTATCCTTCTTCTTCCGATCAACAGGTCCACTCTTCCTCCCCTGGTCATCTATCATATCCGCCATCAAAGAATCATTATACAATGTAAAAAAAGTACTCATTTCCTTTTCATTTCTCATATCGAATCCCGCAGATTGTCCTGCCGTGAACAATGATTTCGCCATTCCAAACCGAGAAGGATCCACCATCACTTCCATAAATTCACAGGAATCAATACATAAAATACTGGGAAAATACAAATCCGTTTCAAAAGAATTCCAATCATTCGTGAAACATGTGCTGGGGTTAATAGAAAACAAACGAAGAATAAATATCCAGCAATTATATTCTAATTTTTTGCTGCAAAAACCGAGTATTTTAGGTTTCTTTTTCCATCTAGAAATCATCCGCTAGCTTTTTACATTAGACTCATTCTAGGTTAGAATATTTATATGATTTAATTACCACATCCCAGATCGTCAAGATTCAATCTTGGAATTTTTTTCATCATCTTCCAGACTCTCCTCAACTAGGATCACACCATGACTACCCCCTCCACCCCTTCTCGCCCCACCAGCCGTACAAACCTTATCCTCCTGGCAGTCCTGCTGTTCATCCTGCTTGCTGCTGAAGTCACAGCCTCCCTGGTGCAGCGCGATTTCGGCCGGGTCGAGGTCAGCAACCTGCGCTATGAGAATGAGAGTGGCATCCCTATCCGTGCCAAGCTGCTCAAAGCCCGTGCCCTTTCTACTTCCAATCCAGGTCCAGGTGTAGTTTACATCCATGGCTACCAGAACAACCGCGAGACCAGCGATGCCTACGCTATCGAGCTGGCACGCCGCGGTTTTGTTGTCCTGGAGATCGACGCCATCGGTCGCGGCAACTCCAGCAACCCGCTGGACCTGGACGACCCGGCCTTCGACCCCACCTACGGCGGATGTGCATCGCTTGAAAAGCTCAAATCCCTACCCTTTGTCGATCCCGAGCAAGTGGGCTTGATGGGTCACAGCCTCGGCGCTGAGATGGCTTACACCATCGCCCTGGAAAACCCCACCGTAAAAGCCCTGGTGATCTCCGGTTTTGCATACCGGGATGACGCCACCCTGGACCGCCCTCAAAATATGCTCATGATCTTCGGGGAATACGATGAATACCGCCAGCGAATGACCGGCACCCGCGATGTCCGGGCAGAGTGGATGTCAAGCATTGCCACCCGTGCTGCGATCGGCGGAGGTAACCTGGATTTCGGCGTCACCTATGGGGATTTTGAGGAAGGCACCGCCCGTAAAGTGGTCCTGCTGCCGGTGATCCATCTCGGTGAATCCCATAGTCATGAAGGAGTAGCTTCGGCTGTGACCTGGATGCGATCGGCATTGGATTCAGACCCTGCCCTGTGGGTTGATGAAAAGGCCCAGATCTGGGAGATAAAGGAATTTGCCACCCTGTTCGCCTTGTTTGCCGGCCTCCTCGCCGTGATGCCTCTTGGCGCCCTGCTACTCGAAACCCGTCCGTTCGCCACCCTACGAGGGCAGATTTCCACAGCCTATACCTGTACTATTCCAGCACTATGGCGCTATGCCACGATCAACGGCTTTCTAATTTGGCTCTACCTGCCGATCATTTTTATCCTGTTTGGATTGCACGTCTACGTCATCCCCATTGACAAGGTCTTCCCAATGATGATGGTTAACGGTACGGTATGGTGGTTCTTGTGGATCAACATCATCGGCTTCTTCATCCTGCGTCGCTGGTTCACGCGCCAACACCAGGAAAAGAACCTGAACTGGTCAGACCTGGGCATTTCTTTCCAAAAGGATGCCTTCGTCCTGGACTGGAGCGCTTTGGGCAAGACTGCCTTACTGGGATTGATCCTGTTTGGATTCACTTACGGCCTGGAACACCTCCTGGAAGCCCTTTTCATCGTTGATTACCGCTTCCTGTTCCCCTTTGCCAGTGACCTCACCCCTTTCCGGTTTGGGATGTGTTTGCTCTACTTCCCCTTTTTGTTAGTGGGTTTCCTGCAGATGGGCTTTTTCCTCCACGGACAACTTCACCGCCCACAAAAATCCACCTGGTTCAGAACTTATTTCTCATGGTCTCTGAAAAACATCCTGGTGATGATCGTCCCCATCCTGCTCTTTCTCGCAGTGCAGTATATCCCGCTCCTCACTGCTGGCGTGGTGCCTTTCGTCGGTCCCGGTGGCATGCTTGTTTCCTTCACCATGAACCTGTTCCACATCATCGGAGTTCTGCTGATCGTCCTGCCCATCCAGACCTGGTTTTTCCAGTTGACCGGTCGCCCTTACCTGGGGGCAATCCTCAACGCGGCTCTCGTTGCCTGGATGTTCACCTCCTCTCAGGTGATTGCCGCGATACCGGTATAAGGAAATGGGATTAGGGAATGAAGGTGAGGTAGGCACTGCTCAAGACCAGTTATGCCCCGATCTTTCTTTATTTCCATTGTGAAACAACCAGAAATAAGCTACAATAGTATAACGTGGGTAAACAAACTCTTCCTATTCAATCATTCACCCACTCACATTATCTTCCACACTTTTACACTTTAGGAGTCATAAAAATGTCAGACAAGCGCAAAATCCCTGTAAAAACCGAAAAGTCCATGAATGCACGGCTTGAAGGCTTGCGCCGTTTCAACCTGATCATGGGCTTCCTGCACCTGATCCAGGGTGTTTTTATGTGGGTGGTCAGCAATGACACTACCTACCCCATCTACACCAACTTCCTCAATTTTAATCTGGAGACCTTCTCCCTATCGCCCAAATCCGAGCTGCTGTATGAACTGCGCTTTGGGCCTGCCGTCGCCATCTTCTTGCTTCTCTCCGCGGTTGCCCACTTCTATCTAGGCACCATTGGCAAAGACTTTTATTTCCGAAACCTGAAGAAAGGTATGAACCCGGTCCGTTTCTACGAATATGCCCTGAGTTCCTCCCTGATGATCGTCCTGATCGGAATGCTCTGCGGTGTCTGGGACCTGGGTGCCATCATCCTTGCGTTCGGGATCAACGCCACCATGAATCTCTTCGGACTCATGATGGAATACCACAATCAGCACACCCAGAAGACCAACTGGACCGCTTTCATTTTTGGCTGTTTTGCCGGTATTCTGCCCTGGGTGGTTATTTTCGTCTACTTCGTTGGCGCAGTAAACTCTGGTGGCGAAGCAAAACCCCCAGCATTCGTCTACGCTATCATCCCGACACTGTTTATCTTCTTTAACATCTTCGCCATTAACATGGTCCTGCAGTATAAAAAAGTTGGGCGTTGGGCAGACTACCTCTTCGGTGAGAGGGTCTATATCATCCTCAGCTTGAGTGCCAAGACCGTCTTAGCCTGGATTATCTTCGCCGGTACCCTGGCACCGGTGTAAGCCAATAACGGTCCTCTGAAGCGCAGTAATCGTGCGAGACCTTAAGGATTTTTTGAGGTACTTTCGATAAATTCATTTAACTTTATATAAGTACCCAGTAGATGGTCTACTTTTCACCATCATTTTTTTGTCATGCTGAATGAAGCGCAGCGCAATGAAGCATCTCCGGGGACATCCTCA
>CAZTJD010000036.1:0-11314 GCA_964613985.1 uncultured Anaerolineales bacterium | reverse complement strand
AGATGTTCGCCTTCGTTCAACACGACTTCCCTTAAATTGTCATGCTGAATGGAGCGCAGCGCAATGAAGCATCTCCGGGGACATCCTCAAGATGTTCGCCTTCGTTCAACACGACTTCCCTTAAATTGTCATGCTGAATGGAGCACAGCGCAATGAAGCATCGCCGGGGACATCCTCGAGATGCTTCGCTTCGTTCAACACGACTTCCCTTCAATTGTCATGCTGAATGGAGCGCAGCGCAATGAAGCATCGCCGGGGACATCCCGAGATGCTTCGACTTCGTTCAACACAACATTAACTTGGCTGGCAGAAAAGAATTTAAGTTGGTACGGCAAGTACCCTTATGAGTGTTTTTTCCTGATATAGAACAGGCTCTGAATTCCGATAGCAATCAAGGTTAACAAACCTACCCCAATTCGAGTCCACCATGAACTCAGTGTGCCATTGAACTGGAGGACGGACACAATTGTGCCGTGTATCAATACGCCAAACAAGGTACCAATGACATTACCAACACCGCCTGCCAATGAAGTCCCTCCGATTACTACAGCGGCAATTGAGTCAAGCTCCATCCCTGTTGCAAATTGTCCATAACCCGCCAGTAACGACATGCTGAATACGATTCCCGCCAGAGCGGAACAAAGCCCGCTGAACGCATAAACTAATATCTTTGTGCGAGGGACTGACAGACCCATCAGGAGCGAAGACTGTTCGCTGCTACCCATGGCATAGATCGTGCGGCCAAAGCGAGTAAAGAAGCTCAGGTAAATCGCCACCAGCAGCATGATTGGACCAACTAGAGTAGTAGGATAGATGTATGCTTTGGAAATGAATGGAATGTAGATCGGTGTCAACGCCCATTGCTTATAAACATTATCCGTAATGGTTACCGAGGTCAGGCTGATGATATAGGCCAGGCCGCGAGCTAAATACAGACCCATCAAGGTTGCAATAAAAGGCTGGACTTTGAGATATTGAATAATCCAGCCCATCAACCCACCTAATGCGATGCCAATAACGATCATCAGCGGAATGACGATGTACGGACTCGCCCCGCTGCGGAGCATTGCAGCAGAAGCCGTGCTTACAAGTGCGATCACCCCGCCTACCGAAAGGTCAATCCCGCCGCCGCCGCTCAGGATAACCATCGTCATCCCAATCGAAACAAGGAGCAGGCTGCTGTCATTAATAAACAGATTGAAAAACACCTGTGGCTTCCGCATGACGGGATACAACTGACTGCCGATAAAGTAGACCAGGATGAAAATTCCAAAAGTTAATAGTAACGAACCGTGTCGCAAAAGGAAGGGTTTAACTCGTTGTATCATACTTAGAACCTCTTCGCTCGAATAATCGATTTATCAAACGGCGGGAGTAATCCGAGTAGAGCAGAATGACCACCAAGACCAATACTGCTTTAGCAGCTAACAGAGCATTAGCCGGCACACCCAGGCTATATACTGTAACAGTGAAGGTCCAGATGACGACCGCACCGATGGCACTGGCAAGCATGGAGAAGCGACCACCCGTCATTAAGGTTCCGCCCAAGACGACCGCCAGGATGGCATCCAATTCATAGTACAAACCATTGTTATTTCCATCTGCGCTATGGACATAGGAACTGAGGATCAGTCCGGCGATCGCGCCACAAAACCCACAAAAGGCATAGGCTAATAGTTTAACGTTCTGTTCGTTTATGCCGCTATAGTAAGTCGATTTGGCATTGATTCCAACCGATTCGATGAACAAGCCAATGGCGGTTTTTCGAACTAATACCCAACCCAGAAGCAACACGAATGCAACAATGTAAATCGAGACCGGCAAACCCAGAATATAGCCATTTCCAAACCAAAAATAGGGAGTGTAATAAATCGTCATGATCTGCCCATTCGTAATCAGTTGGGCAACTCCACGACCTGCAACCATAAGGATTAACGTGGCAACCATTGGTTGAATTTTTCCTCTGGCAACAAGGAATCCATTCCATAAACCACATATCGTACCAGCTGCAAGGTCAGCCAGGATGATGATTGGTAATGGCGTGTTCGTTGCATTCCTGGTCAGGATCTCATTCGAAATCAACTTATTTCCCAGTGCCGGATTGATCAAGACAGCACCCATTGCTGCCGAGATCGCGATCACAGCGCCAACGGAAAGGTCTACACCACCGGTTGCAATTACCAATGTCATTCCAATTGCCACCAAAATAAGTGGCGCCCCATTATTGAAAATGTCAACAATATTACCGTATAAATGCTTCCCATACACAGGGTCTTCCAGGAGGCCGAGTTTGAAGAAACCGGGATTAACAATGGCATCAAATATCAAGATAAGGATCCAAGCCACAAGTGGCCAGAACAATTGACTGTCACGGATTCGTCTAAGAAATGACATCTGTTTCATAATTCTCCTGCCATTGTTTGAATCAGAGTGGGAATATCTACATTACCGGGATATTCAGCAACCTTCTTACGATCACGCAGCACTGCAACACGGTCACTCACACGAAGTACTTCTTCCAATTCAGAGGAGATAAACACACATGACTTGCCATCCTCTGCTAATTGCATAACCAGTTTTTGGATTTCCGTTTTTGCTCCCACATCGACACCCCGAGTAGGTTCATCCATGATGAGAACCTTGGGATTGGTCGCAAGCCAACGGGCAAGGATGACTTTCTGTTGGTTGCCGCCGCTCAGATTTTTTACCAACTGCTCTGGGGAAGGTGTAACGATCCCTAATAGTTCAATATATTTTTCAGCAATTTCAGTTTGTTTTTGCTTCGACAGGAATTTAAACCACCCATAACGCGCCTGCAAAGCAAGAATGATATTTTCCCGGATGGTCAGGTCTCCCACAATACCTTCTGCCTTACGATCTTCTGGACACAAGGCAATTCCGTGTTTCAGCGATTCAAGCGGCGAAAAACGGTTCACCTTCTCGCCTTCAACGACAAGCGAACCGCTGTCTGGAGAATCGATCCCAAAGATCAAATTTGCCATCTCTGTGCGACCGGAACCCAATAAACCAGCTATTCCCAATATCTCCCTAGAATATAACTCCAGGTCCATCGACTCCATCGCCCCTTTCCGACCCAGGCCTTTTGCTTCCACCAAACATTCTTTACCTTTTTCCTTTTCCTCCTCCTGGGTTTTTTCCTTTGACATCGCGTCCAGCACGGTCAGACTACGCCCCAACATTTTGGCAACCAACTCGACGCGTGGCAGAGCGTTAGCATCAAATGTGCCGACCAGTAGGCCATTACGAAGGACCGTAATCCGGTCCGCAACCTGGTAGACCTGATCCAGAAAATGTGTGATGAAAATAATTCCAATGCCTTCACCTTTTAATTTACGCATCACGTCAAAGAGCAGGTTTGTTTCATGAATATCCAGGCTGGAGGTAGGTTCATCTAAAATCAAAACCTTAACAGAAAGGATATCCAGGGCGCGTGTAATGGCAACCATTTGTTGGATAGCAACAGAATAATTTCCCAGCGGCTGGGTTACATCCACATCGATACTCAACCGGTCAATCGCTTCTTGAGCCAGGTCGTTCATCTTTCGCCAATGAATACTTCCGAATCGATGAGGCTCGTGCCCCAGCATGATGTTCTCGGCAATGGAGATGTTGGTACAGAGATTGACTTCTTGATAGACCGTGCTGATACCAAGCTCTAGGGAATGTTGAGGAGATCTCACCTGTACAAACTTACCATCCAGCTCAATGGTGCCTTTATCTGGCTGCTCCACGCCAGTTAAGACCTTGATAAGGGTGGATTTTCCAGCCCCATTTTCTCCCACCAGCGCATGGATTTCCCCTCTTCTCAACGAAAAGTCGACCTCCTCGAGGGCGATCACACCTGGAAAGGATTTTGTAATATCCAACATCTTTACAATATCATTTGAATCGTTCATGGGAGCAACCTGTCGGAGATTATTTATGTCTACGTATGTCTAGGGTTTTCTACAAATGTTTCCATTTGTCTAAGATAGAGAAGCGACGTTTTTTCTGCGCCGCTTCTCTATTACTAAGATAAGCTTCGCGCGAGGGACACGACCTCACATTGTAGATTTAGTATTTGCGAGATGGTAATAATTCAGCAGCATTGTCAGGATAATAGACGGTTTCGTTGGTGAGGATTTCGCGATCGATCGGTTCGCCATTCATTAACATCAAAGCGAGCTCATAGACCTGAGGACCCAGCAGTGGATTGCACTCGACATCAGCCTGGAACCATCCGTCAACCATGGCTTGAAAGCCACCGCGAGTACCATCTACGGAGACAATGAAGAGATCACCAGGTTGGACGCCTGCAGCCTTGAGCGCTTCGATGGCGCCGATTCCCATATCATCGTTATGAATGAAGATACCCTGGAAATCCACACCGGGTTGATATTTCTGCAGGAAAGCCTGCATCACGGGGAGAGCCTCCGCACGGGTGAAATTGCCGGTCTGGGAGTCAAGGATTGTGATGTTGCTGTTGAGTTTGTTCCGAAAGCCTTCTGCTCGTCCAACTGCCGCACCAGAGCCTGTTGTTCCAGACAACTCGAGCACGGCACCACCATCGGGCATCGCCTTATTGAATTCCTCGGCGGCTCGTTCGCCCTCCAAAACCATATTCGAACCAATATGGGCCGCGTACAGGGATTCATCGGCACTAACGCTACGATCGACAATGATGACTGGAATACCGGCATTCTTGGCTTCTGTCAAGGCAGCATCCCAACCGTCTTCAACAACCGGGGGCAGTCCAATCACATCGACTTCTTGCTGGATGCATGAGCGCATGGCAGAAATCTGGTTTTCCTGCTTCTGCTGGGCATCTGAGAAGAACAAGCGAATGCCTAGTTCACCAGCGTTTTCTTTGAAAGAAGCTGTGTTGGCTGTGCGCCAGTCGCTTTCAGCCCCCAGCTGGGGGTAGCAAAAGACCATGTCGGTATATTTGCAGTTCGGGGCGCAACCGGCTTCTTCAGCTGGTGCTTCGGATCCACCAGCCTTGCAAGCTACCAGGAACAGCACCCCAATCACGAGTAAAAATAGAAATGTTTTGAAGCGAGACATGAATTTCTCTCCTGTATTTGTTTGGTTCTCCTCACGGAGAAACTTACGATATAATGAGATTGTGCGATGGTGCTCTTTCTAATTAAGAGTTAAATCGCTCGACCGGAAGTGCTTGTTTAGAGACCTCAATCACTGAGCAAGCACTTCTCATTTCAAGATTTGGAAATATATCTTTATGGTTCACCTCCTTTTCGCCATCAATTCCTTCAGTTTGGTTCCGTTATAATTTACACTTGAATTGGAAGAATAATATGGAATTGTTGATTCTTATTGATCATAATGAAATTTATCCCTATACTCAATAGAAAAGTTTATGTTTTCCGTTAAGATCGATTTTGACTTATTAAAACCAAAACAAACCCGCCATTGGAAGGTTTGTTATTCATGGAAAAAAGTTAATTATTTTATGAAAACCCCAAACTGCGACCAAACCTATCATAAATCAATACCGGCGTGTTGGAAGAATTTCAGCAGCGTTTTCAGGAAAATATACACTTTCCTTAGATGGGATCCACTTGTCTACATATTCACTATTCACCACTTTTAAGGCAATCTCAAAGAACGTTGGACCCAAGAGCGGGTTGCACTCCACAGTCGCGTTAAGTTTCCCTTCGATCATCGCTTGAAAAGCATCGCGAATCGCATCTATAGACACAATGATGATATCCTGACCGGGTCGTAAACCATACTCCTCAATGGCTTTAATCGCACCAATAGCACTATCGTCGTTGTGTGCATATAAAGCATCTATTTGATCACCGTATTGTTCCAAAAATTCCTCCATCACTTCTTTCCCTTTAGCACGCGTGAAATCAGCTGATTCAGAAGCAATGATTTTCATTTCTGGGTAATCCTGCAAAATCTCTCTGAAACCAATATAACGATCAATGGCAGGTGCCGAACCTACAGTACCCACCAATTCGACGATATTGCCTTCTCCGTCGAGTAGGTCCGCCATCACCCTGGCCGCATTCCTGCCTTCCTCGAGAAAGTCTGAACCCATATAGGTTGCATACATATCTTCGGGCACATCTGCTCGCCGGTCAACGATGATAATTGGGATTCCTGCGTCTTTTGCTTCCTGAAAAACAGATTCCCAGCCTGTTTCGATAATAGGAGAAACCCCAATCACATCAACTTGCTGGGCGATGAAAGTTCGGAGAGCCTTGATCTGGTTTTCTTGCTTTTGTTGAGCATCCGAAAAGATCAATTCCACCCCTAAGCGTTCAGCTTCTTCCTTAATTGAGGTAGTATTTCCGGTTCGCCATTCACTTTCTGCTCCGATCTGGGAAAAGCCAACCACCAGATCTGAGTAGGTTTTTTTACCTGTCGCCTCCGAAGGTGATTGGAGTGAACCCGTGTCGGGACGAGTCCCACAAGCTGTCAACCAAATCACGAAAAGAAATGGAACAAGCTGAGACCAAATATGGAGTGGCTTTTTCATAAACACCTCAATTGAAATTCGTTACAACCTTGAAAATCCTTGCAGCGGGATCTGCAACGATACTTTGGTACCCGTAAGGTATTGGCTTTGAATGGATAAGGTGCATTCTCCACCATAGTATAATTTGATCCGTTTATTAACATTCTCTAATCCGAAACCGCTATCTTTCGAAGTGATTTCATCGATATCCCCATCCAGGGCAGACCGAATTTTCGACAGCTTATAAGGGGTGAAACCAACCCCATCATCCTCAACCTCTAGCGTGGCATTATTGTTTTCCCCTCGCATTGCTCGCACGATAATTGTTCCGCCGTTGCGTTTGTTTTTGATACCATGATAGAGTGCATTTTCTGCCAGGGGTTGGAGAGTAAGCTTTAGGATCGTCGCATCCATTATTTCCTCATCCACTTCAATTCTATAATCCAAGATATCACGGTAGCGTATCTTTTGAATCTGGAGATAGCTGCGTACATGTTCGATCTCCTGCCGGATCGGGATCCAATCCATGCCCTTGCTTAAGGCGATTCTAAAGAAACTTGATAAAGAGCGGACAATTTCAATCACCTGTTTATTCTGTTTAGCTTCAGCCATCCAGACGATGGTGTCCAGTGTATTGTAGAGAAAATGCGGATTGATTTGGGCTTGCAATACTCTAAATTCTGCTTTTTTCAAGTTTTCTTGTTCCCGAACTTTGGCATCCAGTAGTTCCCGAATTTTACTGGTCATAATATTGAAGCTGAGTCCAAGTTCAGTGATCTCATCCACATTGGTGCGGGATACAAGAGCCTGGAGATCGTTTTTGGTGATCGTCGTTGTCAAATCTTGTAACTTTTTAATCGGAATGTAAATACTGGCTGATATAACCCACGCCGCAGCAACAGAGAAGCCTATCACACAGGGTAACAGAATGAAATATATGATTACCCAGCGATTAAATCGGGTTTGATTGGCAATGTGCTGTTGTTCAGCTTGCCCAACCTCAAAGAGCATATAATCCTGAACTGTTTCTTCAATCACATCGGATACACCGTGGATATTTTCCAGGACCAATTCATTCTCGGCTACAAGACTCCCTTGTTCGATTTGTTCTCCCATTTTGTCCACATAACTCGATAGTGTGGCCAGAGTCCTCCGGATCACTTCAAGCTTTATCCTGGATTTATCGGAAGTAGCTTTGGCCATTAAGGTCTCGATTTGATCGTTGACTTGTCCAATGATTTCATATTGAATACCATCATTGAACTCCTTTTTCCCCGCCACAATGTTCCACATTTCTGTATCAATGGCAGGTTTGATGAACCCATTGATGTTATTCGCTGTAGTAATGTTGGTGATCATATCATCATAAATTCGGTTAATTCGAAATACCTCTAAGATCATCAATGAGTTAATAGCAACCAATAAGAGGATCACCGTGAAAAAGGAGATCAATATCTTTGAGCGCAGAGATATATTAATACGGCTAAACACATCAATAAATTTACCTATATAACTGGAAGATGCCCCGTTAGTTGTTAAACCAATTTCCATGTCGCTTACTCCACTTTTTGACCACACTGAGATTGTGCCCGAAACTGCCGCGGCGTTAAACCAGTCTTTTTCTTAAAAACAACGCTGAAATAATGTGAATCGTTGAAGCCGCTCCGATACGTGATTTGAGAACACTTTAAATTGGTGGTACGTAGAAGCTGCTTGGCGTAATTTATTCTTAATTTACTAATATAATCCCGGTAGGTTAACCCTAATTCTTGCCGAAATACAGTGCTAAAATAGCTGGGACTCATATTAAATTCTTGAGCAACATGGCTCATTTTTAAATCCCGTTTAGTGAAGTTCTCATCAAGAAACGCTTTTACCTTTTCAAGAATCAATCGGCGTTCATGATTCGCCTGGCTGTTTCGAAATGCGAGTACAGTGCTAAATATCCTTCTCAATTCCTCTTTAATATGTTCTACATCCTTTATCTCGATCAGGATATTTTCGATATCCTGAACCGCGGATACCAGTTTTTCCTCTTTTCCACCAAAATTACTCATAAATTGTTTGGTCGTTAGGATGATGTCCACAAACAAATAATGTTTCATTAAATGAGAGCGCATGGCTATTTCGCTCACCGGTTGAAGCGTTACAGAAAAGAACTCATCAAATTCGTTTATGGAGCCGAATTTAATAAAATCCTCAATGGCTTCCCGATCCATCATGATTAAATCAATTTGATCTTGTTCTGCTTCAGATATCATCTGGTTTGATTCTGCAACTTTGAGTTTAACCAGTGCCTCTGCAAAAGAGTGGTGAATATCCCCCAACCGATCTTGTGGCTTGCCCATTTCAATTGTAATATTGCAAGAAGTTAGCTTTTCCACTTCGTCCTTAATCAACCCGGCTAAAAAACTTCCGTCTTGAATTAATTGCTCGAGACCGATCCCTTTGATGAGTAGAACAAGCTCTTCAGGGTCTTTTTTGGTTAGAAAAACATCCGGATTATCCCCTGTAAATTTAGATACGATTGTCTCGACCTGTTGATATTCCCTGTAATCGAATGGCTGAGAATCATCGCATAATTCGATTCGGATCAAAACGACAAGGTAATATCGTGCGATAAGATCCAGACCGAATTGCTTGCTCTGTTCAATCGTATCGGCAGACGATATTCCTCCCATCACCAGCTTGAGCAAGAACCTTTCTCGGCTTATGCTCAAATTATCTATCATCGTTTCCTGTAAACTTTTTAGTTTCTCGCGTTCTTGTTTATCTCGCTCTAGCGTAGTGAATAAGCCTTCCAACACCTGAAATAAATCATTGGCGCTTACAGGCTTTAGTAAATATTCTGTCACACCAAGTTTTATAGCGGATTGAGCATATTCGAATTCATTGTGACCACTCAGGATAATGATTTTGACCCAAGGCATGTGCTGGCGTACAATTTTGCTTAATTGCAAACCATCCATGAATGGCATTTTTATATCAGTGATCAGTACATCAGGTTTAGATTCTTCAATCAGCGGGAGTGCAATTTCCCCATCTGGCGCTTCACCACAAAATTCGAAGCCAGCTGCCTCCCAGTCCACGTTGTCGCGTATCCCTTCTCTCGTGACAATTTCATCCTCAACCAGGAATACTTTATATGTCATTCGATGCTTCTCCCAATTGTTTGGTATTGATAGTTATAGTACATTAAAATAAATTTAGCAAGCAACCACCTAGATAAACATTTCCAGGATTGTTGAAAACAGCTCCAGAAAAGCAGGTTTTCTGCGAAGCAAACCTTCTGATTATTTTTACTGGCATTATCGCTATAGGATCGCTTAGTATTGACCACAGGTCACCAGTAGAAATTATTCTGTTACCACCAAAATTTGTCTCTCATTTTTGATGCCAAAATCTTTTCACCACTTGAAAAAAGGTATAAACGTAACTGAAATTCACGATTAGGTGTTTTTTGAAGTGATAGACTAGAATTAAGTAGTTGACCTTAACAATTTCGGATTTGTATAAAAATTCTAGCTAACTGACACTTTTAATACTTGAACGATAAAATGCAATTTACAAAATCAAAATCATTAATTCATACGTACCAGTAAAATCCAATAATTCACGAGAAATTATTTAGAATTCACCAGAACAACTCTAATTTATATCTCGATTTAGATACTTTTTCGTATAATTCATGAAATTCGTGGCAAGAATTTGTCCTTTGTAACGAAACTGTCAGGTGGCTAGTAAAAATTATAACAAATGCAATGTCCGTTTACCACTTTATGTCACAGGGATATCGATTACGAAACTATTCTATGCAATGAATTCTCATAGATGCGCATATTAAAAATCAATCTTTTTCCTTGACCTTGACATGTGTTCCATTTTTAGATTGTCGAAAATAGGAAAAACGATCAATTTTGAAATGATGAAGAGATGAATAAGGAGAAATATGAATACCAAGGAATATCTTTATAAACAAATCCAAAGCATGACCCAACTGCAAGATGCTGCTTTGGATGATCTGACGGACGAACAGCTGATCTTTTATCCTGGAGGCACGATTTCACCGATCGGGGTGATCTGGCTGCACATGGTCTTTTCAGAAGACAGCTTTATCGCCATCCTGATGAAGAAACCCACCACATGGGACTCTGGCGGTTGGAAAGAACGTTTTAACCTCGAGAAGGCGCCTGACTTCGGTGAAGATTGGTCGATTTACCGGGATGCAAAGATGACGGTGGCAATTCTTAAATCTTATACCCGGGCTGTTCGCAAAGAAACCAATACCTGCCTGGAAGCGACCTCAGCAGAAACCCTCGACGAAAGCGTGAAGTTTTTCACCGATAGTGATCCCAAGGCGGATGTCTGGGTGCTCCTATCGCAACACTCGCTGTTGCATTCCGGTGAAATCGCAGCCCTGAAGGGCATACAAGGAGTAAAAGGGCTGCCTTTTTAGGTAAATTCTATTAGAGTAAACAGACCCAAAGGGGAATTTGGTCCAAGGATATTTTTCACCCTGGTCTATTTAGAGACCAGGTATTTCCTCCTGGTGATCGCAAACCTTCTGGACTTGTAACGACTCTAACTTTAAAAAATCACTTCTCCGGCGCTGATCAGCTCAGCTCCTTTTTCAGCCAGGTTCCGGTTCCACTTCTCAATCAGCCGTGGTGCGTCCTTGCTGAAGCTGCTGTGCCCGTCGTTGACCAGGAATGTGTTATAACCGAGTTCTAAACCACCCAGGCAGGTCGCCCGGATGCAGCCGTGGGTGACCAACCCGGTGATGATCTTATGGATCGGCGAAGATTCGTTCCCGATGGTTCCGGCAAT
>CAZTJD010000035.1:0-32665 GCA_964613985.1 uncultured Anaerolineales bacterium | reverse complement strand
CAAGTTTTTATCCATTACAACCACAAAAAAGGAGACATCCATGGAAATTACACTTAATACCACCTTAGGCACTATTTTAGACGACCCAAAAGCAAAAGCTGTCCTTGATAAGTACCTGCCTGGAATTTCAAGCAACCCCTTAGCAGCGATGGCGAAAGGGATGTCGTTGAACATGATTCTTTCCATGCCGCAAGCAGCTCAACTTGGCTTGACCAAAGAAAAAGTTGAGGAGATCCTCGCAGAAATCAACAAGAATCTTTAATAAAATCCGTAACAAGCTGTTGAAGATGTATTTCCCTATCTGACAAGGTCGGTTCTGTCAGGCTGCGCTGTTATCGGTGTAGAATCCAAAAAAATCAGATGATAGGGGTATTTATCGAATTTGTGCCTATCGATAGGCTGCAATGATATGACAGGCACAATTTATTTTTTCTTAAATCGCGCCTTGATCGGAATGTTGCCGAGGACGGCAAGCTGAGCGGAAAAGAGCGATTGGGAATATCGCTATAAGCACCCTCGCTGACGTGGTGAACCCGTACTGTCGCTCAATACGTCGTCCCCAGCGATATTACCTCCCCATCGTGCTCAATTCGCCGTCCTCTCCCGATCGCTCACGCGCCGTCCTCGGCGGGATGTTTTGAGCGTGGATGTGTTTTTTCAGTCTATGGAAAGCCCATACACATATCATTACCTAGGATGGCAGAATGAGTACACATCAAAATCAATTCAGATCAGTCTGGTTTGTGAGTCTCTCTACTACACCTGGCGTTCGCCGCTGATCCGATACATCATACCAAACCAGAAACTTTTCCTGGTAACATCCACCAAGTTTTCATTCATTTTCCTCTAGATGGTTTCCCACGGACGGCGTTCCAATATATCAAGGGTAACCCCAAAAGATTGTAGGAAGAAGAGCATATGCCGCCAGCGAAACTACCATCCTTTCGGCCAGCACATATCTATTCTGGAAAACCTACCACCAAGGCGCAACGCCCCGCTACCATTAATAACCACGCGACCACAATCGGGAATGAGGATCAAGGCAAAAGTCGAGAGAATACCGTCTATATTTGCAGGAAACTGGTATTGAGCTGCATCAGCGCATACTAGTTCCACATTCTGTCAGCCGTTTGTGAGTGTGCTTTGATGCGGTTGTTTCAACATGGCAGCGCTTAGGTCCACACCGATGATTTTCCCTTCAGTACCAAGCTTATCGTAAAGGATCGGGAAATTCAAACCAGTTCCGCAGCCGATGTCGACGACCGTATCCCCTGGTTTTAGATTCAGAGCCTGGACCGCTGCCAACCGCTATCCGGGGATATCGAATCCGAACGAATGGAACAAGTCGAAAAACCGAACTGTGAAATCATAATGGGTTGATCTTTTTTGGTATGTGCGGGTGATATCTTTCTGGTTGGTAAGCTTCTCTTTCAAAGTGGCACCTCCTCGAGCTGGCGTTTCCCTTTAACACGATCTCGATTGATGTATAATTTTATTGAACCTTAAAATTCCCTGGATTAGTGGTCTTTAAGTGATCAGAGAACAAGTTCCAGGATTGAACGAACCTGCCCCAGGTAGCCCCTGCCGAACAAGACCACGTGGTTAAGCAGGTGGTAAAGGTTATATATTGGGAAACGTTCTTGGTAACCTGGTTCCAATGGACGTACTTCCTCGTAGGCATGGTAGAACTGGGTGGGAAAACTGCCGAATAGAGATGTCATCGCAAGCTCTGCCTCAGCCCAACCGTAATGAACTGCTGGATCTATGATTGCCGGGTTGCCTTGTGAATCCGTCATGGCATTACCACTCCACAGGTCCCCATGGATCAGAGAGGGGGGTTGTTCCGGCACCAGGGAGTTCAGGCGGGAAGCCAGGATAGAAATCTTCTTCCTGGTAGGGTTATCCAGCAGCCCATACCGGGAGGCCAGGTTTGCCATGTAAAGCAGGCGCGCTTGAGCAAAGAAATTGTAGCCATCTTCGGTCCAGGGATTGGGCTGAGGAGTGCTACCAATATAATTATCTTCATCAAAGCCAAATAGTTTGCCTTGGTGGCTGTGGAGAGCTGCCAGGGCGCGACCAAAGTCCTTCCAGTATGCCGTACACCGTGTTGCAGGAGAGAGGTTTTCCATCAATAAAAAATCCATCCCATACATAAGAGGTTTTGGCACTACAGGACCGCCCTCGACCTTAAGCACTTCCAATCCCTCTGCCTCGCGTTCGAACATGTTGGCAGGTGCGGAAGGATTTACTTTTAAGAAGAAAGAATCCCCCGACCTTGTTTGGATGACCATGCCATTGTTGATACAGCCGCCCTCAATGGCCTGGATGGAAATCACCTCTCCATACTTGTTTTGATTCAACCAACCTGGCACAGCTTCTGGAATCATTTCACTTCTCCATTTTCCAGGGCTTGCAGCAGTCTGCGGCTTGATCGTTCCAAGATCTGGTAAACTTTTTCAAAGCCATCGATGCCGCTATAGTATGGGTCCGGCACCGGGTCTCTGGCAAAACCCTGGGGATCAAAAGTTCGCATCAGGCGAATTTTCTGCTCGTGCTCGGGTTTTTTAGCTATCCTAAGTAAGTTGCGGCGATTTGTCTCGTCCATGGCGATGATCAGATCAAAGTCTTCGAAATCCTGCGCCTCGAACTGCCGTGCTTTCCCAGTATACCGAAAGCCGTGTTCAGCTGCCACCTGCCGCATCCGCCTATCAGGAGTTTCTCCGGTGTGGTAGGCAGAAGTACCAGCAGAATCGGCCTGGTATTTTTCTTCCAGACCGGCTTCATGCACCAGGTGACGGAACAGGTTCTCAGCTAAAGGACTGCGCACGATGTTGCCCAGACATACAAAACAAATCTTGGTTGGTTCTGCCATTTACACCTCTGTCTTCATGAAAATAAGACGGGCATAATCCTACCATAAAGGTTTCTACCTTGGCTCGAACCTTATTATCTATTTTTCCAACCTGAAGGTTGACTTGGTCCCAGAACCTGACAGATTTGAAAAGGTAATTCTAATTCATTATATTATTTGATGCCATTCATTATAATGATGCAGAATTAAAGAATCTGTTAATTTGTATCGGAAATTCGCAGGGTTTTGGAAGGGCAAACACATATAAGATAAGTTTGACTCACATAAATCCCCGTGCTACCATTGTAGTAGACCATGAACGACGAGAATCTGGCTGACACATCATCCCCTTCGCCGCCTGGCAAACCGAAACGGATCACCATCAGACCGGTTACCATCTACCTCTTCCTGATTGTAACGATACTGGTCATGATGATCTTGGGCTGGCCATACCTGCAGGCTCGTTACAACCTGCCCTGGTTCCTCCGTATCTCGCTATTCCCTGTTCCCACCTCATCCAATGATCCCCAACCGTTGCAGTATTCCTCAACCCCAACTCGAACTCCGACCCCGTCGGCTACCCTGCCTTTTTATAAGGCCGACCAAGGGCTTTGGTCACAGGGAATAATCGTCCTGTCCATCCAGGAAGGATTAGATAGCCATTTGTTCGTTTACAGACCCATTGTTGGCCAGGAGGGGAAGAGCTTGCCTCTTACCCGACTTACCAGTGGCTCCTGGCATGATGTCACCCCCTGCCTCAGTCCAAAATCAGACCGATTGGCATTTGCCTCTGACCGCAATGGTTTCTGGAACATCTACCTGTTAGATTTGCCAGGAGGAGAAGTTGCCCAAATCACCAACAGCCCTGATTACATTGGTTCTCCATCCTGGTCTCCTGACGGCTTATGGATAGCATACGAAGCCTATATCGACGACAATCTGGATATTTTTCTCCAACAAGTCGATGGTGATCAGGATTCCATTCGGCTTACAAATCATCCTGAGGCCGATTCCGAGCCAGCCTGGGCGCCGAATGGGCGCCAGATCGCTTTTGTCTCCACCCGTAGCGGTTCAAAACAGGTCTGGTTGGCGAACCTGGATGACAGCAGCAGCAGTCGTTTTCTGATCCTAAGCGATGTATACGAAAGGTCTGCTGCACACCCAACCTGGTCGCCCGATGGGCGTTACCTGGTGTGGAGTGCGGTGACCACGGAAGGGCTGCATAAAATTTACCTGTGGGACAGCCAGACTGCGGATTCCCCTGCAGTGGACATTAGTACCGGGGATTGGGCGACCTGGAGCCCAGCGGGTAATGCCCTGTTAGTGAACTTTAATACTCCTTTTGATAACTACCTGACTGCTTATTCCGTGGAAAAGGATCGCAGCATCCTTCTACCACCCCTGAAACTCCCTGGCCAGGTCAACGGTCTACTTTGGGCAGATGTGACGCTGTCAGGTGACCTGGTTCAACTCAGCAATCCTACCCCTACGCTGCTCTGGCAGGACAACTTACAGGTATCCTCCGGGTTTGAGGACCGTTGGGATCTTGTCGAACTTCAGGATGTGGAGGCTCCCTATCCGTATTTGCATGACCGAGTCGATGAATCTTTCCAAGCCTTTCGGATGAAATTGGCTTCCCTAACGGGTTGGGACCTGCTGTTGGATCTGGAAAATGCTTATATTCCATTCTCCTCGGCCCTTTCCCCTGGATTGCTTAAGGATTGGTTGTATACTGGCAGAGCTTTTGCTTTTAATACTTTGCCGATCAAAGCAGGGTGGATGGTCGTCATCCGGGAAGATTATGGACAGGAAACCTACTGGCGCGTCTATCTGCGGACCCGCTTCCAGGATGGTTCTCAAGGTCGTCCTTTGAATGAACTTCCCTGGGATTTTAATGCCCGTTACAGTGGTGACCCGAAATCGTACGAACAGGGGGGAGATTATGCGGTAATCGTTCCGGCGGGGTATTGGGTGGATTTTACTCGTGTGGCTGCAGCTTACGGATGGCAACGGTTCCCAGCCTTATCGACCTGGCGGGTGGCTTATCCTTCGACTCGTTTCAATGAGTTTGCCTTTACAGAGGGGTTGACATGGGAATCTGCTATTTTGGAAGTCTACCCTCCCGAAATCCTCCTTACCCTGACCCCACTTCCTACTACCTTTGCCACTGCGACCGCTGTCCCGGTATGGTTTCCTACATCAACACTAACCTCTACGCCCAGTCTGGCAGCTACAAGAACCATCGTTGTTTCCCCATCCCCAACCGCAACCAGGACAGTTACCACCGCGGTACAAGGAACTCCCTCGTTGACCATTGAGCCAAGTTTTATCCCTTCTCCTACCGGTACGAAGACCGCTACACCATGACAGAACATAGTTCTTATCGTTGGGTTGGTATCCTTTTCTCCTTTTTGTTGATCATGCTTTCCCTCTCCCAGTGTTGGCTCACGGATCGACCGTTTTCCAATGGCGATCGTGAAGAACAGCGTCCCGATGCAACCACTTCCCCCTTGAGCGTACTCCAGTCATCAGCGGTAGAAATAGATCTAACTCCCACCTCTGTAATGGCTGCTCTTGTCAACAAGGAAAGTTTACCCCTTGAAGGGATTCCAGAGACCTCTTCGATTCCCACGGTCGCCCCTGACCCGCTGCGATTTGTGTTCCCCGACACCCCTCCAAATCCTGTATCCGCCTGGCGTCCTCCTCTTTACCCGATCCCATGGGCTCCAACGCCTAATGATCATTTTTATTTCTCTCGTCCAATTGCTGCGGACGAAGTCAATTGGCCTTTAGCGGATTACCGATATGGAGGCGTATTTTTCGAGGGCCAGGTCCACACCGGGGTGGATATCCCCGCTGCCAAAGGGACACCCGTAATATCGGCTGGAGATGGCAAGGTAGTGTGGGCTGATTGGGGTTTGTATCGAGGCGTCCAGGGGGATACTACCGATCCTTATGGGCAGGCCGTAGTGATCCGCCATGATTTTGGTTTTCAAGGCCTCAGGCTCTATACTGTTTATGGACACCTGGATCAGATTGATGTCCCTCGTGGCGCGCATGTACTGGTTGGGGAGCGAATCGGTCTGGTCGGGGATACTGGCTTTGTTACCGGTCCACACTTGCACTTTGAGGTGCGGGTCGGGGAGTCGGATTTCTTTAAGACCTACAATCCCGAATTATGGCTGGTGCCACCCCAGGGTTGGGGTGTTGCAGTAGCGAAGATTATGGATACCGCCGGGTATGCCTACTCTGATGAAATTTTGACAATAGAATCCCAAAAAACCGGTAAGATTTGGAAGGCGGTCCCTTATGCTGAAGGCGCGGTTAACAGCGACCCCTATTATCAAGAAAACATGGTGATCAGCGATCTTCCTGCTGGATTATATGATGTTCGTATTTCCTACGGGGGCAGGTTTTATACACTCAGTTTCGAGATCTTCCCCGGTCGGGTGACCTTTTTTTCTTTTAAAGGGCGGAATGGCTTCAGCATGCAGCCTCCCCCAGACCTGAGTGAACAATTCGACCCACTTGGAAGCAGTCTCGATTCCCCTTGACAATTAGAACGTTTGTGCTAAACTAAATAGGCTCATGCAGAAGAAACCAGATCGGATAAATCTGGTCGGGCCCTAATAGCTAATGATGTTGGGCAAATCAGGAGACCTGCCCATTTATAGTGTTATAAAATTCTTTACTCCCTGATCGTTTCATTGAATAAGACACGGATGAGTGCTGATGAATCTCATTCTAAAATTCTTTTACCAGGTTTTCCGCCTGATTTTACAGTTACTCAAGCCCTTAACCCATGGTGTACGTGCCTTGTTGATTCGGGAAGGGCAGGTCTTACTTGTCCAGCATGTTTACGAGGACGAGTGGTACCTCCCTGGCGGTCTCGTCGAACGGGGAGAAACGCTGGAGGAGGCGATCCGACGAGAGGCGTTAGAGGAAGTTGGTGCTGAAATCTACGATTTACAGTTGTTTGGGGTTTACACGAAGTCACACAGGGCTGGTATGACCATATCACGGTGTTCATCTCCCAGGATTTTAAGCTAACTGGAAAGCCCGATCATGAAATAGAAAACGCGTCGTTTTTCTTTATAGAAGACCTTCCTGATAATGTATCGTTGGGTAGTAAAAACCGGATTGAAGATTTTTCACATGGTGAAAGAAAGCGTTATGGTATCTGGTATTACATGCTGCGTATAGATGTTCGTTTAAGGAGATTAACATGGCAAACAGAACAGATGAAGGAATTAATGAAGCCAGGCAGGCGGCTTTGGAGAAAGCGTTGGGAGACCTTACCAAGCGTTATGGAGAAGGAACGGTGATGCGTCTAGGCGCAGCGCAACATTTAAAGGTGGAAGTTATTCCTACTGGTGCGTTGTCCCTGGATATCGCCCTCGGTGTTGGAGGCATTCCTCGCGGCCGGGTGACCGAAATCTATGGTCCTGAAGCTTCTGGAAAAACCACCATTGCTCAGCATGTTGTCGCCGAGGTACAACGACTTGGTGGTATAGCAGCTTTTATTGATATGGAACATGCCCTTGACCCTTCTTATGCTAAAGCCTGTGGCGTCGATATTGATAACCTGCTCATCTCCCAACCTGATACTGGTGAGCAAGCCCTCGAGATCACCGAAGCCCTGGTGCGTTCTGGGGCAGTGGACCTGGTTGTCATTGACTCTGTCGCTGCTCTGGTACCAAGAGCGGAGATCGAAGGTGACATGGGGGATGCCCACATGGGTTTGATGGCTCGGTTGATGTCCCAGGCTTTGAGGAAACTTTCTGGGGCGATCAAGCAAACAAACACTGCAGTTATTTTTACAAACCAACTCCGGCAGAAGATCGGTATGGTGTACGGCAATCCGGAAACCACGACTGGCGGGAACGCCCTGAAATTCTATGCCTCCGTACGGCTTGATGTGCGTCGAATCCAGTCGATAAAGGTAGGAACCGATGTGATTGGCAACCGAACTCGCGTCAGGGTGGTAAAGAATAAAGTCGCAGCTCCCTTCCGCCAGGCCGAGTTTGATATCATGTATGCTGAGGGGATTTCAAAGGTCGGTGACTTGCTTGACCTGGCATCTGAGTTGGAGATCATTAACAAACGTGGTTCCTATTACTCTTATGGAGACCTGCGGTTAGCCCAAGGGCGGGAGAATGCTAAAGATTTCCTCAATGAGAACCAGGATATCGCCCAAGAAATCGAACTGGGAATCCGCCAACAGATGTTGGTTCAGGGCATCCCCCTTGGCGGAGAGTTTGAATACGAGGAGGATGAGTATTAATTCAAGACTATCCGAGGGACAGGGTTCTTCTTAGAAAGAATATTGGTAGATTTAAGCGCAAACGGTTTTTTTTTAAATAAGAAGGGGAGATTATTCAACTTTTGAAGAAAAAGCTGCAAAATTAGGATTCACAAGCCAGATTGCCACAGCTTATTTGTATATTTTCCGATTTTAATTTCGCCGAAACATTTTTCAGTAGACTCTTGTTATCAAGGTATGTCCAGAAAAAAACTGGCTGAAAGGCAGGTTCTTTGTAGTTCTTTTCTTCCTTTCCGGTTTCCCTTCAAACGTGATATAGTATAAAAAACCCTATCCGTTCAGGAGGAAATACTTGCGTTTGAAAAATCCCCTGGTCATCATTCTTTTTTCTATCATCCTATCTGCCTGTGCTAACAGGGATGTCGGAACGATACCCGATGGCGAATTTTTCCTTCCCCCAACCCAGGCTCCGATGCAGCCATCCGGTCCACCCTCAACCCTGAGCGACAGCACAGAATCGGTCCTAGCTGAACCACGCCCAACCCCAACACCTTCTTGTAGTAATGATCTTCGATTCGTATCTGACCTCAGCATCCTGGATGGCACCGTGGTTCAGCCTGGGGAATCGCTTGATAAACGCTGGGGGGTTGAGAATAGCGGAACCTGCAACTGGGATAGTCGTTACAAGGTTAAGTTGATTGCTGGCCCCGGTATGGGCGTCCCCGTCCAACAGGCCTTGGTACCAGCCCTCTCCGGTACCCAGACTATGATCCGCATGGTCTTCATCGCTCCCGAGGAACCTGGGTATTACCGGAGTGCCTGGCAAGCCTACGACGAGGATGATAATCCCTTTGGCGACACATTCTTTCTCGATATTGTTGTACAGGCACCAGGAGAGGATTAAGTACTGGAAATTGAAGATTGACAAGTGAAGGATGAAGAAGAAAGATTGATGATGAAAGATAAGATTGCCATGTCCAATGCCTTCATGACAAGGAACACAAAACAACCTCTGTTGGTAATCGCAAGTGGAAAGAAACGTGTGGATGAAGGGATACCTCACGTTGTACTCAAACTCACCGGTGATGATCTAGTGACTTCAACCGGAGGACAGGGGATCCTGGTGACCGATTTGTGATGAAACGGGGGAAAATTACAATTATTGCGGGAGTCATCCTTTTCGCAGCCATCCTTGGTACAGGTTCCTGCTATCCCAGATTGGATTTCAATGGTTCGCAACCCAGCAGCACAACCTCTCCCATGGAAACAGGAACAATACAAAGAGCGACTTTCACTCCCTTCCAACCCCTCACCAATACTGCTACCCTGACAGATTCGCCTACAACTACAGGTACATCCCAGCCGACCAACACGGCTACCCCAACATCCACCCTCACATCATCTATCACCTTCACCCCGACCAATACTCCCACTCCCCTGGACGAAGCAAATATTGAGGGAGTAAAAGGAAGATGGGCGGCGTACAACCTGGACTGTGAAGCTCGTTCTGCAGTTGATTGGGCAGCATATTTTGGCGTACAGATCAGTGAGATCGAATTTTTGAATGCCTTGCCTCGTTCTGATGATCCCGACCTTGGCTTTGTTGGGGAAGTAAACGCGGCGTGGGGCAGCATCCCCCCACAGGCTTATGGTGTCCATGCACAGCCCGTTGCTGATTTACTAGAAGCATATGGTCTCGATGCGATGGCGATTACGAATCTGACCTGGGACCAACTCCGGGCGGAGATTTCCCAAGACAGACCTGTGATCGCCTGGGTGGTCGGACGAGTAGGCAGAGGTACACCTATCCCGTATACCACATCTTCCGGTCGAGAGACGACGGTAGCTCGTTTCGAACATACAGTCATCGTCATAGGCTACAACAAGACCGAGGTCACCTTGCTCGATGGTTACTGGATCTATACCCGAACCATCCAGGATTTCCAGGCCTCCTGGTCGGTGTTAGGAAATATGGCCATCCTATGGGGTGGAAACATCGAGTAAAGCCATGGAAATTAAGACCCATAAATTGCGTTTGAGGGAATTCAAGGCTGAGGATTGGCGTGAAGTTCTGGTTTACCAGTCTGACTCGCGCTACCAGCGCTTTTACCCTATGACCGAAAGGACACCTTCGGGAGTATGAATATTTCAAAGGCTGTTGGTGGGATTCATTGATCTCTGGAATCTTAAAATCGGAATGGAAAGAGACTGCCAGCAATATAGTTGGGTGAAGCAGCGATATCGTTAATTCCATGAATAGGTATTTCACTACATTTTGCTGCTGTTTCTTATCCACTCCTGAGCTTTAACAAAGTTAGATAATGGTAAAATCACCAGCAATGTGATCACCCAATAATCGATCCTTTATGAATCTTCTCAAAACAATAAGCACCGAGAAGACGACACTATTTTGCGTGAAAAAACATGCGTTTTCACTAGAATATTGAAAGAGGAACTCGCCCATGACCACCGATCAACAAGCTGAAGCCCTAAATTATTTTAAGACCCACGCCAACGATTGGCAGCAGAAGGCAAAGATCCTCAGCCAAGTTAAATTCAACGTCATCCAGGCTCGCAATCATTATGCCCTTGCGGTGATCAAGGAACGGGAGCGAACCCGCTCGGTACTGGATGTTGGTTGCGGTACAGGCGACTTGGTCTGCGAAATCGCCGGGATGGGGATCTCTGCTAACGGGGTAGATTTTGCTGAGGGGATGATCGAACTGGCTCATCAAACAGCCAAACGATTTGGTCTTCCCCAGGTCGACTTTATCTGTGCTTCTATCTTTGACCTGGAACTTCTGAGTGATTCTTATGACGCCATCGTCGCTAATGGTTTTATCGAATATATCTCCCAGGAAGAATTGCGCAGCTTCATCCAGTTGGTGTCTGCTGCCCTGGCTCCTGGAGGTTCTTTGATCCTTGGTTCGCGAAACCGCCTGTTCAACCTTTATTCGCTCAATGCTTATACTCGCATGGAACTGGAAGGAGATGATTTGTCCAAATTAATGGAAGAAGCCGTCGCCTTGTCATCCGCAGAGAGCATTGCTTCCTTGCCTAAATTGACTCCAGCTGCATGGCAGGAAGCAGAGACTGAACATGCCCATACCAACATCGAAGTCACCACCCGCTATCAGTATACACCCTACCAACTGATCGACCTGTTGGTTGGCAGGGGTTTTACTGTGAATGAGGTCTGCCCGGTTCATATTCATAGCGTGCCTCCCTCGTTCAAGAGTGATTTCCCACAAGTGCACACATCTATCGCGAACCTGCTGCAGTCCTACGCCCGGTACCGCTTAGACCTGGTGCCCTCAGCCTCCACCTTCATGATCCACGCCTTCAAAAAACCTGCCTGATGAGCCGCACAGTCTCCATCATCATGTACCATTATGTCCGACCGCTGGAACGCACCCGTTACCCAGAGATTAAGGGGCTGGCACTCGACCATTTCGAGGGGCAGATCGGATATATAAAAAGACACTATCACGTGATCAGTGCATACGATTTGATGGATGCGGTCCAATCAGGGAGTGACCTGCCTTCCAATGCTCTGCTGCTCAGTTTCGACGATGCCTACAGCGATCACTTCAGCTATGTCTTCCCGGTCTTGGATCGTGAAAAACTGCCCGGTAGTTTCTTCCCAGCTGTGAAATGCATCCTGGAACGCCGTGTCCTGGATGTCAACAAGATCCATTTCATCCTCGCCTGTGTGGCAGACAAATTCAGGTTGGTGCAAAAGATCAAGTCCTTCGTCCAACAAAATCGACAGGTTTACGACCTGGAGTCAAACGAAGCATATTGGGAGAGAGTCGCCAAACCAAGTCGCTGGGACCCACCTGAGGTCATTTTTATCAAGCGCATGCTGCAGCGTGAACTCCCCGAAGAACTACGTATCAGGATCACCGATGCGCTTTTCAAGGAGTATGTCTCACAGGACGAGCAGGCATTTGCCGAAGAACTTTATATGAGTGTTGACCAAATCGCCTGCCTGAGGCGAAATGGCATGTATATCGGCAGCCACGGCTTCGATCATTATTGGCTTGATACCCTTTCTCCTGAATCTCAGCAGAAGGAGGTTGACCTAGCGCTCGATTTCCTGGCTTGGATTGGGTGTGATACGGAACGATGGATAATGTGTTATCCCAACGGCAGTTATAATGACTCTTTACTAGACATTCTGGCGGATTACGGCTGCGTCCTGGGTTTGACCACTGCAATGGGTATCGCAGACCTAGACGCTCACAATCCCCTGACCTTGCCACGGCTGAACACCAACGATTTACCCAAACGGGCAAATGAAGCTCCGAATGAATGGACAAAAAAGTGAAAAAAACATGAACGAAAAAGAATACGACCAGATTATCAACCAGCATTATCGCCATGTAGCTCAAAAAGAAGGCTTAAAGCCGACCAGCACCATGGCAGACACCGTAACGAGGGAGAAAGAGACCCAGGTAATCCTGGACTATAGCACCCATTTCCTGGCGTCCAGGCAGTGGGAGTCCTCCCCTGTGTTCATCGATGTCGGCTGCGGGAACGGCTATACCCTGGAGGTACTGGCAGCACGATTTCCTGAGGCGCAGTTGCTTGGGATTGAAAAATCAGATGACCTGCGCACCCTGGCAGAATCCCGCTTCCAGGAGAACGATAAGATCAACATCATCACTGGCGATATCCGAGATGGAAATTTTGCTGCTGGCACCAAGGCTGATATCCTGGTCTGCCAGCGAGTGCTGATTAATTTACTTGACCCACTGGATCAGAAAAATGCATTGGAGAACCTGATTGCGACCGTAAAAGCGCCTGTAGGGGGGCGGGATGGCGGGATGCTGCTGTTCATTGAAGCCTTCTCTGCCTCCCTGTCGAACCTGAACATCGCCCGTGAAGAATTTGATATCTCCCCCATGGAACCCGCTCATCATAATCTCTACCTGCCGGAGGGTTTCTTCAAACACCCCAAACTTGTGCCCTACCCATCAGCACCTGAACTCGCCCCAGCCAACTTCCTATCCACCCATTATTTCGTCACCCGGGTGCTCCATCCCATCTTCTTGCAAGACCGCCCTTTTAAACGCAACTCTGAGTTCGTCAAGTTCTTCACCCAGGCATTGAAGGAAAATGTCGGTGATTACGCCCCAGTGAAGCTGTTCGCGTTTACCCGTAGCTGACCCACCTCCAAGGGGATTCCCTTTCGTTCATCCAGAACCAGTCGAATCGCGCCTTGATCGCAGTGCGCTTCGCACACCCCACAGCCCATGCAGGCATCGAAATCGACCACGGCATGAACGTTATTTACAATGATCGCCGCGAATTGGCAGTATTCCGAACAGGTACCACAACCGATGCAAACAGCCTCGTCAACCTGCGCCAGGTACCCGGAGGGTGCCAGCATCGGGGTGCCATTTCGGTGGGCTTGCATCGCTCCGCAGCAGCACGAACAGCAGTTGCAGATGGCATAGAAGCGTCCCAACATGGCATCTTTGAAGAAAGCATGTGAGACGTGGCCGCGATCTCTTTCTGCTTCCAGGATCTCCACCGCTTCCGACTGGGTGATCCAGCGGCTTCGTTCGGGGTGATAGGCGGCGGCAAAACTGGCGAAGGGTTCGCCGATGATCAGGCAGACATCCAGGGGAAGGCAGGGGTTCTCTTTTGATGATCGGCAGGGGCATTCGATCACAACGATATGGTCAGGGTCCTGCATGATGACCGAACGGGCTTTCTTGTAGGGGATCACCTGCTCCAGGTCCTCGATGCGGATGTCCTCCTGAATCGTCACCAGCTGCGCGGCTGCTTCTGTCGGCACCACTTTGCCATGGTAGGTATCTGCGAAGGTCACCTGTTCTGGGTCGTCAGCCTTCTTTTTGGGCATCAGCATCGCTACAGCTTTGTAAATCGGGGCAAGGACCTTTGCTAGTGGGTGGTTTCCCTTGGCGACACCGATATACAGGTAAGGCCAGCGCAGGTAGACATAGGCGTGCAGCCGGTCAAAGAGGGTAAAATGATCGATCTTATCTGCCTCGGCAAAAAATGCCTGTTTTGCTCTCTTGGTGTCTGTGTTCTGCTTTCTGCGATTCATCTAACGAACCTCCCATAATTTTTAAAACAACACTTTTTCACCTTTCCCCTGCTGGATCAACGGGATATAAGTCTCCAGTTCTTTCAAGACTGCCGGGTCAGTGAGATCAATGACTTTCTTCTTTTCAGCGGACATGTAGGCCGTCATCACCAGCCTGGTAATCTGCAGACCGTACTCCCAGTTTAAAAAGCCGTCCCTGCCTTCCAGGAATGCCTGAGCTGCGTCCAGGTTCTCGTCAGTGTAGCCATAAAGGTCAGCTTCATTGTGCTGCACCGCCAGCAAGCCGCGCGAGGCGGTAGCCTTCTCCAATGCCGTCTCGGCGTCTGCGATGGCTTCTGCGGCGGCGTCACCAATGAAAATCTCCAGGGTGGAGCGCAGGGTGTTGACTTCGAATGCATAACCAGGTCCCATCCCATCCATGAACAGGCGCAGTCCCTGCTTCTCAAACATCCAGGAGTCGGTGAACTGGGCTTTGACCTTTTGCCCGGTCTCCGGGTTCCTGAAGGTGACGATCCCGGTGGTGAAATCTTCCGCCGGGGTCTTGCTATAGTCCACCCCGTGCCTATCCAGTAAAACCTGGCGCCAGTGAGGTTGCCCCCATTTCAGGAGAGCCGTTTCCGCTGATACAGAGATCGGTTCCAGGAAGGTTGGTTCTTTGCCAATGGGGGTCAGGGCGTACCAACCGACAGCAATGCTGTGGCAGCCCATATCAGAGAGCACGCCACCACCCTGTCGAGTCGGGTCCCAGAACCAACCCTCATGCGGTCCGCCGTGCTCCTCCGAGGAACGGGTCAGCACCAGGGGGCCCATGGTCTTCTGCTGAGGTGCCAGCTGTGCCATCTGAGCTCGAATCGGCTTCATGAATATCTGGTTCTCGAAATATGCGGTTTTCAGACCAACCTCTTTCGCCAGCTCTACCAGGCGTCGCGCTTCTTTAAGATTGCGTCCTAACGGTTTCTCGCAGATCACGCCTTTGAGTTGGGCGCCGTTTCTAACCGCCTCAGCGATCTCCTCCATGATCTCGACCCGGGCGAAGTTGGGTGCATAGATGGCGATCGCGTCGACATGATTTGCCATCTTTGTGATCGAAGGGTAGACCACCGCGGGGCCGATGCCCTGGTCGCGAACCACCTGTGCCAGCTCTTCAGCGCCAGCCCGGGAGGTGATCCCGGCAATTTCAACCGTGCGAACCTGCTGCAAGGCGCGGACATGAAAAGCGGACACAAAACCGGCGCCAATATGACCAAGTTTTAGTTTTTTCATAAAATCACTCCTCTGGTAAACGATGTTTTGTTATTGTTGAAATGAACGACCACAGCTTTCGAGATTTATCTTAAGAACTTCGAGTCAGATTTCACGATTATGAGGTAGGCGAATCAAGCAATCTGCTTATTAATTGTTTGGCTCCCTTCATTATACCAATCCTTTATGTGACGATGAAATTCTTTATCGAATAGTATAAAGCTAGCGCAGGAATCTGCCCCCGTTAATGTCAAGGGTTGCGCCAGTGACGAAGCCCGCATCAGGGATGGTTTATTAGACGATGAAGGATGCGATCTCCTCTAGGGTGGTGAAACGCTGCAACAGCTTATTCACTCCAGCCCCAATGGAGTCTGGATCCGACTGGTCGAGTTGGCAAAGCCAGGACCGCCGACACTGAGCATGGATACGGCCTGTGGTCTCTTTCGCTCCTTCTGGTAGGTATGATAGCCAGTGATCACATCCATTCCTTCCTCGTCGATGATTACCGCGGTTGGTGCACCATTCCTGCTGGAAACGCTGCTGACATAGGCGATTTTGGCGAGGAAATGTAGGTCTATAAAAATTGACTTTTATTGTTGGTTGTAGATTTTGTTGTTGATCCAATGTACTCGATTCTGCCTTGTTACGATTTTGGGTCACGACAGGTAGATTTTGTTAGAGATTGAGGATTTCAAATTAATCCGACAGAAAAAAATATTTTCAAAGACTTGGTATTTGTTTAACTCTTGATAGAAATAAAAAAGTTGGTACGATAGTTTTGTCCCAACTTTTTCATTAGAATAATGGTTATTTACTCAACCGTTATCAATTTTCTTTTGGTGATTTGCATTCTATGGGGGAAATTATTCTCCTGCCTCGATCGCGATCAGCTCCACGTCGAAGATCAACGTCGCCCCGGGGGGAATCACTCCACCTGAACCAGCATCCCCATAGCCTAACTCTGCAGGGATCTTTAACTGGCGCTTGCCACCAACCCTCATCGTCGCCAGGCCTTCGTCCCAGCCCGGAATGACCTGACCCATCCCCAACACAAAGGCGAAGGGTTCTCCGCGGTCTACGGAGCTGTCAAACTGGGTGCCATCTTCCAACCAACCGGTGTAGTGGACGACGACGGTGTCTCCCAGGGAGGGTGTTTCCCCTTCACCAACCACGATGTCATAATACATCAAGCCGCTGTCGGTGGTGATGTAATCAGCTTCGTCGACCTCGGTCATCTTGACCGGATCCTTGATATCGAGCAGCTCGATCTCCATCAGCAAGGTCGCGCCAGGGGGGATGTCGCCCCCCCCCACATCACCCAGAGCAAGTTCCGCTGGGATTTCAAGGTAGCGCACGCCACCGACCTTCATCCCAGTCACCCCTTCTTCCCAACCCGGGAAGACCGTATCTCCCTTTCCAATCTGGAAAGTTATTGGTGACCCGTCCTGAGAAGAACCGATAAACTGGGCTTTATCTTCTCCTTTAACCCAGATCGTAAAGTAGTTGCTGACGATCTGACCTTCCTGAGCGGGTTCTCCTTCGCCGTCCTCCAGGTCATAATATGCCAAGCCGCTCTCGGTTGTGGTCAGGTTTACATTGGAAAAATCCTTTGGTTTCGGGGGTTTTTCAACTGAAATCAGTTCAATCATCATGATAATGGGAGAGTTTGCCGGGATCATGCCGTAGGCTTCTTCCCCGAATGCCAGTTCTGGGGGCAGCACCAACCGTGCCGAACTGCCGGTAGACATCAGCTTGACCCCTTCTTCCCAGCCTTCCAACAGCTGACCGCGCCCGATGATCACCTCTGCCGGGCCACCCTGGGTGTAAGAATTCCCGAACTCGGTGCCATCGGGAAGGGAAGCCACAAAATTCATGAGGACGATATCACCATCCTTGGGGTGGATCCCATCTCCAGGGTTGGTCTCCAGGAATTGAAGACCGCTATCTGTGGTAATGGCACCCGGAAGGTCCACAAGGTTAGCGGCATTTGGGTCCTGAGGGGGATAGACAGAGGAAAAGACATCGTTTACCCCTAATGCTGCAGCAGTGGATTCAGCGGCGATTGCGGTGGACTCAGTCACCACTTCGGCGGGGTCAACGGCTAATTCCGCTCCCTGGCAGGCAGCGGTCGATATTATCAGGGCGATACTCAGTGTAAGGAGTACGAACAAGTTCTTATTTTTCTTCACCAGACTCTCCTATCTCGTTGTTTTACGGTTCATGGTTATCAGATGTTTTAATTTTCTAACCGCAAAACCTGGGCAAATGCGTAAGGATGATTGAATCTTCTACCAGCATTTGTCTGTTCAAAAAAAATGCCCCGGATTGTGATCGGGCACAAGGGGGAAAAACTACACCCCCTGATCTTCGCAGCATAGATCACCAGACCAGGGAAGGATATTTTATCATGAGACCCCCGGGAATGGCGATGGTCTAATTAGGAGTAGATTAAAGCATTACCTTGTGAATTTCGGGTTAGATGGTTCTAAAGGTAAGGATTAATTTATTTTTTAGTAGGTAATGGAAGAAGTTATCCTGGTCAATCCGCTTTTCCAAAATACCTGTAGAAACGGTTTAAACAGAGCTTACCTGACATCCTGGTCGTATATATGGCTCTCACTCTTGAAAAATTAAAGGTATGGCAGGTTGTTAACGACGAACCACTTGCCGAATGGCTATTTACGCGTATACTTGAGGCATGGAAGGAGCCCATGAAACCATTACAACTCGTCCTTAAATACACACGTAAATACACCCCTCAGCTTGGTCTGGCTATCCTCAGTATGATCTTATTGGTAGGACTGCAGCTTTCTGTGCCATGGATCATCAGCAAGTTGATCGCGATTGTCACGGACCCCACCGCACTAGTTGATTCCTGGAACATGATTACCACCCTGGCACTGGGTGCCCTCGGAGTATATGTCTTACGCGGCGTTCTCCAATTCAGCCGCAGCTACATGGCACATGTAGCGGGGTGGGGTGTTGTTGCCAACATCCGTAAGCACCTTTACGAGCATTTGCAGCGTCTTTCCTTACGTTTCTACGAAGATAAACAGGTTGGGCAATTAATGTCCCAACTGGTCAATGACTCCGACTTGTTTGAAACCCTGATCGCCCATGCCATCCCGGATGTTTTTGTCAATATTTTAACCCTAGTGGGAGTGGTCGTGGTTCTGGGAAGAATCAACGTGCAGCTTCTGCTTCTCAGCCTGGTGCCCGTGCCGTTGGTGTTCATTTCCCTTCGGATCTACGCCAGGTATGTCCGCCCAGCTTTCCGTTTTAGGCAGAAAGAGTTGGGTGATCTCAACGCCTTGCTAAATGAAAACATCACTGGTATTCGCGAGATCAAAGCTTTCACTCGTGAACTGGATGAATTTCACCGGGTCGCTGTTCGGATCGATCGATACCGCGATTCTCTGTTAAAAGCTCTGCGCTTGATGGCAACTTTTTCACCCTTCATCGAGTTCACATCATCCTTAGGGCAGCTGGTGGTGATCTTCTTTGGTGGCAGGCTGGCTTTTCGTGGAATCCTGCCGGTGAGCGATTTGGTAGCTTTTTTCCTCTACCTCGAGATTCTCTACCAACCCATACGGGCCTTGAGCAGTGCCTGGGAGAACGTTCAAAGCGCCCTGGCAGGCGCTGACCGGATCTCTGAGCTCCTGGAAGAAGATCAGGAAGTTAAGGACCAGTCTGATGCCCATGATCTCCCTGAAAAGGCGCATGGTGCGATCCGCTTTGAGGATGTCAGCTTTTCCTACATTGAGAAGGAAATCGTCCTGGATCATGTCAACCTGGATATTCCGGCTCACAGTGTGGTCGCCTTGGTAGGACCAACCGGGGTGGGAAAATCAACCCTAGTCAGCCTGATCCCCAGGTTTTATGAAGTGAACAGCGGCAGGATTACCCTCGACGGTTACGATATTCGCCAGCTTAAGCTGGAGAACCTGCGCCAACAGATCAGTATCGTGCTGCAGGATGTTTACCTTTTCTATGGTTCGGTACGGGAGAACATCCAATTCGGCAGACCAGAAGCCTCGGAAGCAGAAATGATCGAGGCGGCAAAGATCGCCAACGCCCACGAATTCATCCTGACCCTTCCCGACGGATATGACACCATGGTGGGGGAACGTGGGGTCAAGCTCTCCGGCGGGCAAAAGCAGCGCATCTCCATCGCCAGGGCGATCCTTAAGGATGCTCCTATCCTGATCCTGGACGAGGCGACCTCTTCGGTGGATACCGAGACGGAATTGTTAATCCAGCAAGCCCTGGAGCGCCTGATCGTCGGACGAACGACCATCATCATCGCTCACCGCCTATCGACCATTCGTAATGCCGATACCATCATCGTTCTGAAAGATGATAAGGTGGTTGAAAAAGGCAGTCATGAAGTGTTAATGGCGAGGGATGGTCTCTACAAACGCCTGTACACTGTCCAGCAAAGAATAGACACTGAACTGATCACGGCTTGACCCACCATAATTGGAAATATAAATGCAGCCCAACACCACAACGTCAGGGCTGATTTCATGTGGCTGCTAACATACCCGCTTCCCGCTCAACTACATCGTGTCGGGTTCCAATTCATATGGCGGGTAATCATCCAGATTCCCGTTCAACTACATCGTGTCGGGTTCCAATCCATATGGCAGGTAATCATCTAGATTCCCTCTCAACTACATCGTGTTGGGTTCTAATTCATATATCGGGTAACAATCCAGATTCCCGCTCACATCGCCGTCCTCGGCGATGTAGTTTCTATGAAAGAGACGTAATCTGGATCTTAACTTTTAGGGACATCGTCCCCTTGTCCGTTAACGAAGAATCAGTGGTAAATAGATAAACTTCCACGTGGCTTCATAAGCGCCGATATCGCACACGGCTACCCCATCTCCATTGCCATCGAGTGGACGGGGGATGCCGCGCTGGTCGGTCGGTGGGCAGACATCCGGGCTGCCGGTATCGATTGCAGGACTGCCTGGCAGCAGGGCATGGGTCTGGGTGAAGCCGCCGTTGTCCGCCAGGGGGCCTAACAGCGGGTCGGCGCTTATATTGCCATCACCGGCGTAGCCGCCCTGCACCAGGCTGTAGGTGACTGTAGGATCGCTGCTGTAATAGTTTTCTATTTGATTTGGTGTATTGGCCCATAGGATGACATTGGTCAGCGTGGGACTGCTATTCCAGTTCATCATTCCACCGCCGTAGTTCGCAGAATTTCCGGAGAAGGTGATATTGGTCAGCGCGGGATTACTTTCGTAGTTATACATCCCACCACCGCGATCAGCAGAATTTCCAGACAAGGTAACATTGGTCAATGTGGGATTGCTATTATCATAGTTATAAACCCCACCGCCGTCCAACTCCGCTGAATTGCTGGAGAAGGTGACGTTGGTTAACGTAGGACTGCTGCTAAACCAGTTGGACATCCCCCCTCCGTACTCATCGGCTGAATTGCTGAGAAAGGTGATATCGGTCAATGAGGGACCGCTATACCAATTAGATATCCCACTGCCAGAATACGCCGAATTAGTGGACAAGGTGACATGGGTCAACGTGGGACTGCTTTCGAAGTTAAACATCCCTCCACCTTCAAATCCCGCCGAATTGCTGGAAAAGGTGACATGGGTCAGCATTGGACTGCTGTATTCGTTATACATCCCACCACCATAATACCCAAAATTGCTGGAAAAAGTGAGATTGGTCAGGGTGGGGCTGCTTTCTAAGTTAGACATCCCACCACCATAGCTGATGGAAGCATCATCGGCATTCCCGGCGGTGATGGTGAAGCCGTCCAGGATTGCTGTTGCATCGACCGAGTTGGCACTGACGACATGATAGCTGTTGTCGCTGGTGCTGCCTGGATCATCGATTTCGCCACTCAGGATGGTGAGGTTGGCCTGCCAATCGCGCTGCTGGCGCTGGATCTCCGTGCCAATAAAGCCTCCATAGATGGCTACGCCATTCTTCAGTTGGAAAGACGCAGTGCGGTCGTCGGTGATGGTAGGTAGGTAGGTGCCTGCCTTCACCCAGATCTCATCGCTGGCAGCTGCGTTACTCAGGGCTGTTTGCAGGTCGCAGGTGTTATCCCAGGAAGAGCAATCCTCCGAACCGCTCTCGTCAACATAATGGATAATTCCAGATGTCTTCTTGAATGTTTGGTCGGCATATACCCCCCCCTACCATCAAAAGAACGATCACTACAATACACAAAGCAGCCGCTACAAGTTTGTTTTTGTCCATATGGACCTCTATGATGCTTGCCGCAAAGGTTTTCTTGCGGGAATATAGTGATTACATGTGTAAAGATTAACTATAGCATTTTTTTGTGATTGAGTCAATTCAGTTGCAGGGCGACTTGGAAAGTATATATATTATGGGATTATGTTGTCATTATGTTGTCATTATGTTGTCATTACGCTGTCATTATGATGCCAACTTGCTGCCAGATCAAAGGGTAATTAGCTGATATCGCAAAGGTTTTTCCCCTTATTTAATGGATTTAACCGGTACATTTGACCATTTTTACTTCCTGCAATCGATTTTCACAATTCGGGGAGAAAAAAATGAACAACAAACGAGATCACCTGTACACAACGCCATAGGGACGAGGTGCGTTGGAAAAGGTTCAGCGGTGACATTCACTACATGGGGCAAATTTCACTTTTGATTTCGAATCAGGATCCCACTTCGGTTTGAGCACTCCGCCTTTGGTTGCTTCTGAGTGTATGCTTGAAAGGAATACTAATGTGCAGAAAAGGGCGAAGCCGCGGCTAATTCATATTTCTTGAAGACTTTTTTCCAACACCGTTGCCCTAACTTTATAGGGAAAACCAACGGCAGGGAGCTTAGGAACTCCGTGATTACTTTCCCAAGCTGAATCCGAGACCCGGAAGGATGGGTAGTTTCACCTTCCTCAACCGCACCTACCACCGGCTGACCGACAGTGCTATTCTAATATCGATGATGTACCCCCAAAAATATCAATCTTTAATCATTAATCATCAATCTTTACGTCCCCTCCTGCCAGGAATTCAGGTATTTGACCTGCTCCGGGGTCAGGACATCGATCTCCACGCCTATCGCTTCCAGCTTCAACCTGGCGATCTCTTTATCGATCTCCTCTGGGACGGAATAGACCTTGTTTTCCAGGCTATCGGCATTTTTTACTATGAACTCTCCGCTGAGAGCCTGGTTCGCGAAGGACATGTCCATCACGCTTGCCGGATGACCTTCAGCGGCGGCAAGGTTGATCAGGCGTCCCTCCCCGAGAATGTGGATTGTGCGACCGTCTGGCAGGTCGTATGCCTCGACATAAGGGCGGACCAATCGTTTCTCAACAGCCATCTCCTCCAATGCCGGGATATTAATCTCCACGTTGAAATGGCCTGAATTCGATACAATGGCACCATCTTTCATCACTTCAAAGTGCTTGTGATCGATCACATTGATATCTCCAGTGAGGGTGCAGAAGATATCGCCGATAGGTGCAGCTGCCATCATTGGCATCACCCGGAAACCGTCCATTACCGCTTCAAGGGCAGGTAGGGGGTTCACTTCAGTGACGATAACATTCGCCCCCATACCGCGCGCCCGCATTGCCAGTCCTCTTGCACACCAGCCATAGCCAGCGATAACAAATGTCTTCCCCGCAATTAGGATGTTGGTCGCTCGGATGATGCCATCCATGGTGGATTGACCTGTGCCATAGCGGTTGTCGAAGAAGTGCTTGGTCAATGCGTCGTTAACCGCAACTACCGGGAACTCCAAAGCACCGTCCGCTGCCATAGCTTTCAATCGAATCACGCCGGTGGTTGTTTCTTCTGTACCGCCGATTACATTTGGCAGCATTTCCCGCCGGTCTTTGTGCAAGGTGCTGACCAGGTCAGCACCGTCGTCCATGGTTAGATGGGGTTTGTGATCGATAGCAGCGTTGATATGCCGATAATAGGTGATATTATCTTCTCCCTTGATGGCATAGACCGGGATTTCATCGTGCATTACCAGGGATGCTGCCACGTCATCCTGGGTTGAGAGGGGGTTAGACGCCACCAGCACCAGGTCAGCCCCACCAGCTTGCAAGGTGCGAGCTAGGTTCGCTGTCTCCGTGGTGACATGTAAACAGGCTGACATGCGGATACCCTCTAGCGGTCGTTCTTTCTTGAACCGTTCATAAATGGAACGCAGCACGGGCATCTCTCGCTCTGCCCACTGGATTCTGCGGCGTCCACCTTCAGCCAGTTTGGGATCTTTAATATCGTAATCCATAGGGTTCTCCAGTTGTAATGAATTTATTTATGGCAGGTATCTAATTTGAAAATCATCCAAAGTTATACCAGCGCTACAATTCTATAAAGCAGGTACTCAGGCACAGCCGACCGGCTTCAGTGCTTAACATTTCGAAATTCCAAATGTTCAATTCTTCTATCGCTACTTTGAATGCTTTAGTTACCCTGTTTACTATGTTTGTTCTCCTGGTCATTCTTATTAATCAACATGTCCAGCACACCGCCATCATCAAAATATTCACGGTACCGGGTGACATAATCTACCGGAGTGTAGAAATGTTCCTGGGTGCCTTTTGTTTCCAGGCAGTATGTGGCTGCCAAAGCGCCCATTTTACCGCAAAAATCCCAATTCAGGCCTAGTGAATACCCCGTCAGGAAGCCGCCACGAAAGGCATCGCCTACACCAGTCGGGTCTACAACCTTATTCGGGGGAACGATCGGTGTATGTACCACTTCATCTGGAGTGAAGATCGAAGCCCCCTCAGCACCGCGGGTTACGATCATCAGGTTCAACATCTTTCGGAAGTCGATATCGTTTAATCCGGTCTTGTTTTTAATCATCTCAAACTCATAATCATTAACCATCAAGGCGTAAGCCCCTTCAAGAGCTTGAAGCAGTTCTGCGCTGGTCATACGCGGGATTTGCTGGCTAGGATCATAGAGGTAGGGGATACCTAATGCCCGGCATTCTTTCGGGTATTGGTTCATTGCCTCAGGCGAGTTTGGGGAGATGACCACCAGGTCAGGTTTTTCGTTAATGGCATAAAAGGATAATGTGTTCGCCTTCGCCATCGCCCCAGGATAAAAGCTGACCAATTGAGCGTTATCCAGGTCAGTGTTAATGAAACAGGAGGCGGTGAATTCCCCTGGGATGACCACCATTAAGGATGTGTCCACACCTACACGGTCCAGGAACTGACGATATTCGAGGAAATCTACCCCTACGGTAGCCATCACCTTTGGTCGCTGTCCCAACAAAGCCATGGTATAGGCGATGTTGGGTGCAATACCACCCCGTAAGCGCACCATGGAGTTCACCAACAAGGAGAGGCTTATTTTTTCTAGCTTGTCGGGCAGCAAATGATCCCGGAAAAATCCCGGGAAAGTCATCAGATAATCATAGGCGACGGAACCAGTGAGGATAATATCCATAGCGATGATCCTTCTTTTTCACTTACTAATCCTTTCAACCATTGTCAATCTTCTCAATTTTACCCTGTAAACGCTGTTTACTATGAATACTCTATCTACCCTATATCTCGTTTAGGTTATTCCATCACCATCCTTTTCAAACTCTCGCTGAACGGTGGATATGCCACTCCATTTTCGGTGACAATCCCGGTAATCAGGCGGTGGGGAGTGATATCGAAAGCCGGATTTCGTGCAGTGGCGGAATCTGGTGGTACCTGCTGCCCGAGATAGGTAAGGCCCAGGACCTCTGATGGGTCTCGTTCTTCAATTGGAATCTCTGCGCCAGACTTTAACGAGAGGTCAATGGTTGAGGTGGGCACAACAGCGTAGCGCGGCACGTCGTTATCGTGAGCAGCAAGCGCCAGCATATAGGTGCCAATTTTATTCGCCACATCGCCGTTTGCTGCGGTGCGGTCTGAACCAAAGACCACCTTTTGAACTTGACCTCTACTCAGGAAGAAGCCGGCAGCGTTATCGGAGATAATGTCATATGGAATCCCATACTGGTTGAGCTCCCAGGCGGTCAGGCGTGCCCCTTGCAGCCGAGGCCGGGTTTCATCCACCAGCACATGGATTTTCTTGCCCTGTTCGTGCGCCATCCGGATCACGCCTAAAGCGGTGCCCCAATCCACAGTTGCCAGAGCGCCGGTATTGCAGTGATGGATGATGGTGTCACCGTCGTTGATCAAGGCTGCACCGTGTTCTGACATGCGCCTGTTGATTTCCACATCCTCATCGGCGATCTTTTGGGCTTCAACCAAAATTGACCTGCGAAGGTCTTCCAGGCTGCTTTCGATTCCTTCCGTCCTTTTCATGATGCGGTCGAGTGCCCAGGTCAGGTTGACCGCGGTGGGTCGCGCCCGTTTAAGATCTTTAGAAGCAACATTCAGATCTGCGCGCAGGTCTTCCAGATTGGTAGCTTGTGACTGCTGAGCAGCAAGGGCCAAACCAAAAGCAGCCGCAGCTCCAATTGCTGGTGCGCCGCGGACTACCATATTGGTAATTGCTCGCGCAACCGCCTTGTGATCTTCATAGATCAAGATTTCAAAGGAGCCCGGCAATATCCGCTGGTCGATCAGCTCCAGTTTATTCGTGTCGTAATTCCATTTTACGGTTCTCATGAGGATGTCCTTTGGAGTTGATGGTTGATTTTATTTATCGGAAATTTGAGATTTGAGATTTATAATAATGTCAATCTCAAATCCCCATATTTGCTTCGTTCATCAATCTTCATTCTTCCTCCTTCATTCTTTCCTGGGAAAGCAGACTGCCATTAAGCCGATTATGGTGACGAAGCCTTTTACCCGGTATAGTTTATCCACTACGGGCAAGCCAGAAAGGTTATTTTCCTTCATCCGTTGGTAAGCCTCTTCCAAGGTCTCCGACTCGATAACATAAATCGGGTCGACCATGATCGCCGCTGCAATCGGCAACTTGTGGACATCGGCATACTTCAGGGCTTTGTCGTAACCTTCAGGATCATTGATGTAAGCCTCAGGCATGACTGGTGCCATCATCACTTCAGCAAGATTTTTTAGTGGAATCACTCCCACCAGGCGATCCTCGTTGTTTACGACACAAGCTGCCGGCATCCCGGGATTTGCCTGGAGCTGAGTCACCACGTCGAAAAGCGAGGTATCCACCCGCACTATGGTGGGTTGGAATCCCAGCAGGTGGATGATCTCTGAAACTGGGGTCAGACGTGGTTTCGACCAGTCGATCAGGGCTGTTTCGCCATAACGGACTTTGACGTCTTCTTCGAACCAGGTCATCAAGCGTGATTGTTCCCGGTCTTTTATTTCTCCATTTTCTTCTATTTTCTCTTCTTTGGCTTCCTTGATCCATTTTTGCAAGCCTAAAACATGTCCAACAGGCAGGGTGAATAGGATACCACTGTTCGGACTGTCAAAGCCTTTTACTACCCGGTCTGCTTCAGCGATTGCCAGTTCCAATATGTCGGGATCATCAATCAGGCTTAACAGCATCCGTTGCTGAAGGATATTTTGGTCAAAAAAGGACAATAAGGAACTTAAACCGCTTCGTTTGACCCAATGCTCAGCCATGTAACTACCGGCACTGGGTAGGATGGTTGATCCGGGGATATTGATCTTACGCCAAGCTTTCAGAAGGTTCGGCAGAAGATTAGCGTCATGGAGGATGACAACGAGTAAAGTTGTTTCTGGTGTATTCATTAATTCTCCTGAATCAGGCTGTTTTCATTTTGGATTACATCCACAACTACATTGTTAATGGCCAGGATTTCTGATAGGAAATCATTGATTTGTTACGGCGTAACTAAAAATACAGGTTTCCCCCTCCAGATAAGACGACCCAGGACCAAGATGTCCGGATGGAGCTCTGAGATCAATTCGTATTGTTTGGGGAATATTTCCTTCATGGATGAAGAAATCCACCTCCCTACCCCCCGGCTGTTTAGCTTGTTCGCTCAGGAGCGACTTCGTGAACATTCCTAATTCACGCAGTTGATCAAAAATAATCTCAAACGAGGCCATCACCGGGATTGCCGTACCTGAGAACGCTACGTCCAGTACTTGTACGGAGGTATGTCTGGCTTGATGCGTCATTGCCAGATCAATAGCTTTGTTTCCTGCCATGAGGCTATCTGGGTGACCTAAAATTAGGTATTGAATGGGTCGTATATTTTTCATAGAAACTCCGAAACGAAAAATGGTCATACTGGTCATATTATAGCCTCTGTTTAAGTAAACATCCGGTTATTTATCTGGGTTGCGGTTAAATAATTGTACTTATTGACATGTGCCCCTTCTCTGGTATAGTCTGACCATGCAAAAAAGTAAGCAACTACTTCCCCTGGTGTTCCTTTTTTTTGCCTTCCTGGCATGTTCGCGTTCGATTACGACAGAAACACCGGCTGTTGTAAGGTTCCAGAATACCGAAACCCCCACGGAACAGATGACTGTTACCCCCTTTCCTACATCCACTCCTGTTCCAACGGTTATTTCAGGAGTAGAAATCGAGAGTGCTGATCGCGCCTTTTTTTACAGCGATTGGGAACAAGCCTTAGTAGAGTACAAAGCGGTATATAAGAGTAGTCCTGAGACAGCAGAACAGGCGGAAATAAACGCCGCGGCTTTGTTGGGTATTGGTCGTACTTATGTGCGGATGGGGGAATATGAGCAGGCGCTAGGTGCTTTGGACCAGCTCTTGGTTGAATATCCTCAATCCTCCCTGGTTGGGGCAGCTCACTTTGCCTCGGCCCAGGCTTTCGAAAATCTGGCCTCATACGACCAGGCTGCTGGGGCTTACGAAAAATATCTGCAGAGTCGCCCTGGTTTGATTGACTCCTATGTCCTTGAGTGGCAGGGAGATGCCCTGATCTCAGCTGGGAAGGAGGTCATGGCGATTGACCTTTACCAGTCAGCGATTGCTTCACCACGTTTGGGTGAAACCCTGCCGATTGAACTAAAGATCGCTAATGCTTATGCTGCCCTGGGCGATTATCCGACTGCCATTCTTGCTTTCCAGGATGTCTACACCCACACCACAAGTGATTACACACGCGCCCAGGTAGATACCTTATTGGGTAGAAGCTACACCGCTTTGGGTCAGATGGAACAAGCTTATGTCGCCTACCTGGATGCGGTCGAAAATTACCCCTTATCTTTTGATGCTTACCAGGGTCTCATCCTTCTTGTAGAAGCGGGTTATCCTGTCAGCGAGTTCGATCGCGGCCTGATTGATTATTTTGCTGGTCAGTACAGCCTGGCGATTGCTGCATTTGATCGCCACTTGTCACAGTCCACAGAAAATGCGGGAACAGCGTATTATTATAAAGGACTGGCATTCCGCGCCCTGGATGATGGACTTGCTGCCATCGAATCCTGGGAAGTCCTGATCGAGTCTTACCCGGAGGATGATCATTGGTCTGATGCCTGGGAAGAGGTGGCTTACACCCAATGGGCTTATCTTGACCAACTGTCCGAAGCGGTCCAGACCCTGCTTGATTTTGTGGCGAACAACCCTACCCATTCACGCGCAGCAGAGTTTCTCTTTGATGCTGCCCGAATCGCTGAGCGAGATGGGGATATGCAACAGGCTGCCGAGATTTGGACCAGGATTCCTCTTGAGTATCCCGCGAGTGATCTTATCTCCCAGGCAATCTTTCTGGTAGGGATTGCCCAATATCGTGGCGATGATTTCAACGTGGCATTGTCAACTTTCGAATGGTACTTGAATAGTTCAGCAGGTCCAGAGCAAAAATCAGCGGCTTATTTTTGGCTGGCAAAAACCTACCAGTCTCTTGGCAACACTACCAATGCGGAAGTATTCTTCAATAATGCTGCTAGTGAGGACCCAACCGGGTATTACAGCGAACGGGCCCGGGACATCCTCTCCAGTCACCCGCCGTTCGACCCACCGTTCATGTATGATCTGGCATATGACAAAAAAGCTGAAAGACAAGCTGCAGAAGACTGGATGCGCGCCACTTTTGCCATCCCTGGAGATATCGATCTCTCTGATCTCGGACTCCTGGCATCCGATCAGCGTTTTATCCGTGGATCCGAGTTGTGGAACCTGGGTTTTTATGAATTAGCACGGGAGGAATTTGAATCGCTCCGGACGGATATTCGACTCAGCCCAATGGACAATTACCGGCTTATGAACACCATGGTGGAACTGGGCGTGTACCGCACCGCCGTCTTTGCTGCCCGTCAAGTACTTAGTCTGAATGATATGAGTGATGCAGAGACGATCGGTGCGCCCATGTATTTCAACCACATTCGATTTGGGTGTTTTTACAAGGAATTGGTCATCCCCACAGCAGAAGCCTATGAATTCCATCCCTTGTTCTTGTTTAGTGTACTGCGCCAGGAAAGCCTCTTTGAGGGGTTCGTCCGTTCCGCTGCTGGAGCCCGCGGCCTGATGCAGATCATGCCTACCACCGGGGAAAGTATTGCTGCCAATTCCGGTTGGCCTCCAGGGTATACCGCTGAGGACCTTTACCGCCCTGTAGTAAGTATCAATTTAGGTGCGGATTATCTGGATGCACAACGTAATTATTTTGATGGTGATCTGTACGCTGCCCTTGCTGCGTATAACGCCGGTCCGGGCAACACCCTAGTCTGGTTGGATCTGGCCAAGGGGGATCCGGACCTGTTCCTGGAAATCATTCGTTTCCCCGAGACACAAGACTATATTCGCGGCATTTATGAGACGTTTACTATTTACCGTGAACTTTACGATCGCAGTCCATAGCGGTGGCGGTCCTTTCACGTCAGGTGGAAGATCGACTGGGAGTAAATACCAATATCCGTGTGGATGTCGAATTGGTTTGCCAGCAGAACTCTTTTGGTAGTTTCTTGGATCCATGGTGGCTTTTTCCATAGAAGATTTGTCAACAAGCAGGAACGTAATGACATTTTAATATAAAAGTGTCAATAAGATTCTGGATTATTGACACTTTGTTCTCAGTTACCACCTGAGGAGATTCGAACTCCATGTTCTACGAAATGTCAGTACCTCAGCAAGCCCCCAATACTGCCGTGCTTGATCAAATCTGGATCGTCGTGCATGACCTCGACCTCTCCTCCATCCTGCAGAACTTCACGGACTGCCATCTCAACGACATCATCGATCTTTTCGAGTTTCCCTCCACAGAAGGGACATTTATAGACCTTTTGAAGGCGGATATATCCACAACCAGTACAACGGTATCCTTCCTCCCGGAATCCTTCTGATATAAATAAGGTTTGTACTCGGCCCTCATGAATCATCTGCAGGGTATCAGCAAGGCCCATGACCCCGCCCCTTTCTGTGGCTGCGCCTGTGATTGCCACCTGCAGTAGTTTTTTTTCTCTTTCGTGTTCAGCTTTTTCCCCAATTTCCATCGCCAGGTCAAACACCTCCGCATGACTGGCAGTCATACTGATCGGAAAGGTACCCACGATGATGCTTTGCCAGGACTTGGGTAGGTGATTGCGGAATTGGGCAATATTATCATCGGTCCCACCAATCAGGACCCGTCTGACATCATTCTCGGCGAAAAATTTTGAGGCAAATTCAGCCGATTCTCTCATATTCCGGTCTGTCACTCCTTCGGTATGAGAATTTTGCCCCATCCCACCGCTTCGTCGCCCTACCGCCTGAGAACCACCACCATGCTTGATCCGCCTGACACTTTCCCCCAAAAATCCTTCTTGTTCTTCCAATTCTCCAAGGTGAAAGGAAAATAACCTCGCACCTTGTTTATCAATTAATGCGACCCCGTACCCGCCATAAGAATCCAACAAGTCGGCTAAGGGTTTGACATGAGGCCTACTGTTGACTCGGACCCGGCTGCGGAGACTTACTGCGATTGAATAAGCACGGAAAAAGTCCTCTTTTACACAGGAAAATACAGCTACACTCCGGCCTGACCAATCATACTCATGTTCAAAGTAACGTTCAATCGCTGCGATGTCTTCTGGTAAGTCAACCCCCTTTAAATTGGAGCGTAATTTGAGTTTATAAACATCGGAACTGCCTAAAGCGGGATCGGTGTTCAGGTAAACACTGACGATTGGATGATCAGCCTTATAATCCAGCAATTCTTGCAGATCGTGTTTGGTTAACATGATAAGCTCCTCTCTTTTATTAAATTGTAAATGAACGAGATCGTTTAATAGGTGCTCGATAACATCACTGACTCGGTCACCCGATAAGGATTACCAGGGGTTTTTTACCGATGCCGTGCACCAAAAACGATTAAAACTCCATCACCATGTTTGGATGTACTGCCAATATATTATGGAAATCATGAATTTGTTTGCTTTGTCCGGGGATGCCGTATCAAAGTAAGCCTTATCTACGTTTGCCATATCAATATTTACCATCATAATGTGTCTCATATCCCATATCTATTATATCCTGATTTGGATCGATTTGCGAGTCGAACTGGAATGCTTGTAAACGGGAAAATCCTGACCGATTAATATTTGCAAAACAATTCGAGGATGGTTTTTATAATAAGCTACCCGACACTATGAAATTGGACAGGGATCGATGCAGAAAACCCGGATGATTTTCTTTTTTTTACTGAAAAATGGTCAATTTTATCCACATCTTTAAACATCTCCATGTGAATCCAACTCGACCGCACCTTATTCTATGAAATTTAGAGTCGGCTGGTCTTCAACCAGAGGAGAAAAGGTTTCTTGATAGGGTTTGAAATCATCTGTCAAGTTTTAATAGATGTTAAGCAGGAATCCACTCAGGGGCGTTTTTCTAGTGTGAGGGGGACTTCGATCTCCTGTTCGTCGCGTAAGATATGCATGATCACCGTATCCCCCGGACTTTTATTCGTTATCAGATAGGTGATCATCTCGTTGAAGTCGCGTACCGGGATGCCATCCACGGCAATGATTAGATCTCCACCTGCAAAAAGCCCCGGGTTATCGGTTGGTACTGTCCCCGAGATGATACCAGCATCATCTGCGGGACTACCTGCGGCTACATCCAAGATATAGACACCGTTGGCACGAGTAAGCCTCAAGGCTTCTTGTTGGAATAAGTTGATCTCGGAAAGTGTGGTTATGCCAATATAGGGATAATCAAAATATCCCTGGCTGATTAAATCAGGGACCACGCGTTTTACGATATTAATCGACACGGCGAATCCGATTCCAGAATTTATCGGTTGCCCTAATAAATCAAAACTATTCGTCTCAATTGCGACGTTTATCCCAATGACTTCCCCATTGAGGTTGATGAGTGGCCCACCGGAGTTGCCGGGATTG
>CAZTJD010000034.1:0-32945 GCA_964613985.1 uncultured Anaerolineales bacterium | reverse complement strand
AACTAAAAAGACTTTACCCATCTATTTCAGGTTGACTTAGTACTAGTATTCTGTCCATCATGAATCTTCTATTCGTAATAGTGAGTGAAACGAAGCATCTCTCACATAGAACTAGAGATTCTTCAGTAGCAAAAGCCTTGATTTCATAAAGAGCGGTACTTCAGAATGACATTATTAATAATGAAGATGGACAGTATACTAAGTAAGGACAAGGTTAGTATTTTAGTTAATTCTTTTTGCACCATAGTTTTTAGTCACCGCAAAGTGGATTGATCTGATCTTAAGCAAACCTGGCATGATATTGATCACTACCGGGAAGCAATTCGAGACCGTATTAATTTCACCCTCATATGTTTCCATAATTCCAAATTTAATCATGATAAATGGGAAAGAGGGCACCGTCATTATTCACGATAAGATGCCCACATTTTGTCGGACATCTTCTTTCAACATATTCCAAATTTCCCATTTAAGTTCAGCCATAACCTGATCCTGTTCTAACGATGGTTTTCTGGGTCGACTGAGATGAATTGATATCTCTGTTAAAATAGTTCCCGGTCTGGATGTCATCACCAAGACGCGATCGCTTAAGTGAATAGCTTCTTCAATATCGTGGGTAATGTAAATCACTATTTTTTGATCATCTTTCCAGATTTTTAGTAATTCAACCTGCAAGGCAAGTTTTGTCTGGGCGTCCAGAGAACCAAAAGGTTCATCCATGAGCAGGATAGGCGCACCAGCCACGAAAGCTCGGGCAATACCTACCCTCTGGCGCATACCGATCGATAATTCGTGAGCGAAATTTTCTGCAAACAATGATAAGCCAACCCGCTCAATGAAATCCTTTGCACGTTCATTCCGCTCTTTTTTCTCAACACCCTGCATTTTTAGTCCAAAAGCAACATTTTCTAATACGGTCATCCATGGAAAAAGACCATGATCTTGAAAAACCAAAGCGCGTTTCGGTTCGCCATCTACCGATGCACCTTTGAAATTAATTTGACCGGTACTAGGGTGGAGTAGTCCTGCAATTATTTTCAGCAATGTTGTCTTTCCACACCCACTGGGTCCAACGATGCATAGAAACTCTGCCTCGCTAGCCTGGAATGACACATCAGAGAGGGCTACAATATCCCCACTTCTCGTGGAATAGGTCTTACTGATGTGGTCAATTTCGACAATCATAAGTAAATTTCCTACTTGTTTTCCTCAAGCTCTTTAACAGCATAATCGATGAATCTTGAATCCCAGAATTGTTCACCTGTAAGGATGGTATCGACCAATCCCTGCTCAAAAGCCCAATTTTGGAAGTCCAAAACTCTGGATATGTCAATTTTGCCTTCAGGATCGATATTTGTCCAGCAAGCATCCCGAATGAGGGCTTCCTCCAAACCGGTATATTTTGCGATTATTTCTATATTTCGATCCGTCTTTCCCTCGTTATATTGTCTTACCCCTTCAAGGTAAGCCACCATGAAACGGTTACCCAGATCAGGTTTCTCCAATAATAGGTTGGGACCATACCACACCATCGCGTAAGAAGAACCGGGAATTAAGTCGACATCCGTTACCCAGATATCCCCGATTCCAGCTAGTAAGGCACGGGTCGTCCAAGGTTCGGCTGCAGTCATTAAATCCAAGGTTCCTCCTTGAACCGCTTGAAATTGTTCTGCAATTGTACCTCCAAAAATTTCAATATCATCAAAGGATAAATTCCCTTGTTTAAGATAAACCGATAGCATATAACCAAAAAAACCGACTTCATTTGCGCCAATTTTTGCTCCATCAAAATCCTTAGGATCTTTATTAGGATGGGCTTCTAAAAAGGAATTACTGGCAAATAATGTCGTTGTACCACAACCCGATGAGGGAATTGAACCCTTATCTGCAACCACTTTTATTTCCGCCCCTCGATAGATCGCATTGAGCAATCCAGCGCTAAAAGACCCTCCGACAATGTCCACATCACCCTGTTCCAAAGCCGTGATAGATTCGGATGACCGTGCCATCTCAATAAGTTCGATTGTTAACCCCTGGTCTTCAAAGAACCCCTCCTCCTGCGCAATGAAAAAAGGGGCATTGGAAAGATAAGGCAAAAAGACCACTTTTATTATTGCTGGCTCTTTTGCACCTGAACAAGCGGTGAACATCCCTATCAGTATGAAGGCAAAAAAATATTTTAGCAGGTGGGATTGGCTCTTCATGTTTCCTCCATGTTTTCCATAATTTATTTTGTATAACCTGGAAATATAACAGAGATTGTAAGATTCTATTATACCCAGCATGTAAATATTTATGCCTGTCTAGTGGTCTGACCATCATGAATCTTCTATTCGTCAAAATGAGTGAAACGAAGCATCTCTCACATAGCACTAGAGATTCTTCAGTAGCAAAGAGCGCTACTTCAGAATGACATTATTAAGAATGACGATGGACAGACTACTAGTAGTCTGACAAAGATGAAGATTTATAATGATACGATTAATTAAGAGAGCTAGTTTTAGCAATTCCAAGGTAGAGATGCTTCATTCCGCTTTGCTCCATTCAGCATGACTATCAAAAGAATGATGTTGGAAAGAGTACTAGTTTACCACTAATGATGAAGGTTTAAAATGATTCTCTAGTTGCGAAAATGGTTCTAGCAGGTATAAGGCAGAGATGATTCGATTAATTAAGAGAGGTAGTTTTAGCAATTCCAAGGTGGGGATGCTTCATTCCGCTTTGCTCCATTCAGTATGGCAATCAAAAGAATGATGTTTGTTAGAGTATAAAAAGACTGCCAGACCTAGATCTATAGAATGTGAAAAATAGAAACCAGATCAGACTATGTTGAAAACAAGGGGGAGATTGCCATGTTCCGCTATCGTTCCACTGGCAACGACGAGTATAAGAATAATGTTTGACAGGAAATTTTTAAAAGGAGATATAAATTTATTATTGTCGTCCGTAGTCAAGTCACTATAGATAGATAGAAATTCAGCGGCGGAGCCTTCTCCAAACCCTCAAAATGCGTTCCGGAAAACAAATCAACTAAATAAACCATCCACATCTTCCCTGGTCAGGGATTTAAAGAAGCTGCTCTCGGTGGTGATCAACTGGTCTACCAGGATTTTTTTCTTCTCTTGCAATAATAGGATCTTCTCTTCAACTGTATCACGAGTGATGAGCTTGTAGACAAAGACGGGCTTATCCTGCCCGATACGGTGGGTTCGGTCGGTTGCCTGGATTTCTACTGCAGGATTCCACCAGGGGTCAATATGGATGACATAATCTGCGGCAGTCAGGTTCAGGCCGACCCCGCCTGCTTTTAAGGAGATCAGGAAGAAAGGAATATCAGGGCTGTTCTGGAAGGTATCCACACGCTCCTGCCGCTTGCGGGTGCGCCCGTCCATGTAAACGTAAGGGATTTCTCGGGCATCCATTTCCGCCCGGACCAGCTTCAACATCTGAACGAACTGTGAAAAGACCAGGGCTTTGTGTCCCTCGCTGGACAAGGTTTCTAATGTCTCCAGCAACAGCCCAAACTTGGCTGATTCGCCTCGGAAATCCTTCTTAACCAGCTTAGGGTGGTTGCTGATCTGACGCAAGCGGAGCAGCCCTTCTAACACTTTCATCCTGGCATTGTCCATCCCCTTCTCATCGATCATCCCGACCAGCAGAGCGCGGTAATAATCACGGGTCTTGATATAAAATTTTCGTTGAGCGGGTTCCATGTCAGTGAAAACCACCCGCTCCGTACGGGGAGGAAGTTCTGGTGCAACCTGTTCTTTGGTGCGCCGGAGGATAAAGGGAAAGACCATCCTGCGTAGAAGCTCGGAAGCTGCCTTATCCTGCTTCTGTTCAATAGGTTTCCCAAACGCTTCCTTGAAATAATCAAGACTGCCCAAGAGACCAGGATTCAAAAAAGAAAATTGGGACCACAACTCAAAGGTTGAATTTTGGACTGGAGTCCCTGTCAATACCAGGCGATGATCACTTTCCAACAAACGGGCAGCTTTGGAGGTCTTGGCCAGCGGGTTCTTTATTGCCTGGGACTCATCCAGGATCGCATAGTGGAATTGATACGCCTTGAGTTTTTGAATATCACGCAGCATGGTACCATAGGTGGTCATCACCAGGTCAAAACCATCAAACCGAAATTTTCCCTCGTGCCTATCCTTGCCAAAATGTAAGTGTGTTGTTAACCCGGGAGTGAAACGGGCAGTCTCCCGCTGCCAATTAACCAGCAGAGAACGTGGTAAGACCAATAAACTGGGTCGTTGTGCATGTCCAGACTCTTTCAAGGAGAGAAGGAATACCAAAGTCTCAACCGTTTTTCCCAAACCCATGTCATCCGCCAAACACCCACCAAAGCGATAGGCATGGAGGAAATGTAACCAGTCATATCCAGCTTTTTGGTAGGGGCGCAGTTCACCACGGAAACCAGCAGGTAAGGGTACCGAGTTGATCCCTTCGAATTCCAACAGTTGTTTCCGCCTGCTTCGGAATGCTTCGTCCGTCTGGTGTTCTTCTTCTTCAGATAACAGTGAATCAATCAAGGATATATGATGGTGGGACAGCCGGAAACCGCCATCGATTCGTTCTCCAAACCCGAAAAGATGTCTATATCGCCGGATCCAATCCTCTGGGATCTCACCGATCGTGCCATCCGCCAGCTTGACATAACGAGTTTTTCCTCGTAATGCTGCCTGGATTTCCTTCAATGAGGCTTCGGCATCTCCAAACATGACCACTGCCTGAACATCAAACCAGTCGATCCCTGAGGATACATTCAAAGATAGAGAGGGTTGTTTACGGTTGACACGTGCAGCCTTCAATTTCTCTTCACCGTAAATTTCAAACCCTGCAGAAGTCAGGCGAGGTACATGACGGATGAGAAAGTCGATTGGGTCGACTTGGGCACGAAGCATGAAACAATTAGGTGGATACTCTGCCCCAGATCGCTTCAAACCATGGAAGGCAGAAGGGACTTCTTCATAAGCAGCGTTCTCCATAGCCAGCTTACGACGAATCCGCTCCAGGGTCCATCCAGCCCCTAACCGATGGACGGTGATGGCAGCAGAATTAGGATCAAAGGGAACTTCCACATCTCCATAACCAAACCAGAGTTCTATCAATAATTCTCCTGATTCGTCCGACAGGTACAATCGCTTCACAGGCTGGAGATCAATATCCTTCCATTCAATATTTTCTCCAGATATTGGGAATTGGTCAGCTATCTGCGGGAAATATCTCGTCAGAAATTCTTGCTCATTTTTGCTAGGGATGGTAATTTCGGGGGAACGCAACCAGGAAGATAGGCGATGTTTAGAGAATGGGCTATTAACCTTCAGAACCAGGTTACCGACCATCAACCAGCGAGCGGGGCGATCGCAGAGGATTTGGGCGCGATCGTGAGAAAGCGAGATGACGTGACCCTCTGTGATCAAATCCAGGGCAAGCAGAATCCCATCTTCGGCCTGGTTGATACGGATGACAAATTCGCCAGGTTCCGATACCAATCGCAATCGCTCGCGAACCGGATTAGAAGAATTACCGAAAAACAGGGGGATATCAATCTGCGCTAATAGGTCGAGATATTCCCCCAGGGGATAATCATATCGGTAATACGTTTTGAAAGCATAATTGCGCTCCCTAACTTGAGAGAGTATGAGTCTTGTAAAGGCAATTGCGTCCGGACTAGTATTGACACTCCCTTTTGGATCAATCTCTTTTCGGACAGATTTTATATAGTTCAGCAACCAATGGTTATGCTCAATAAGTTCTGGCAAAATCTCAGCGACCCGAGTCACATTTTGAGGCAGAACCCCAATCGGGACCTGGTCAACCCATAACCGGTAGGGAAATAGTTCCCATCCCTCTTCCGCTATTTGAAGAGAGAGAAAGAACCAAAAAGGTTTTGGTTCTTTATACCGTTCTGCTTTCCTACCTTCTTCAAGTGTGTCCTTTAAGAGTGTTCGCCAGGAGCTGGTACCATAACGTTGGAGATACTCCCGCACAGCCATGGATGCGGCAACCATATGTTTACAAAACCAACCACTGGCTGCAAAAGGACAACTACAACTTGCCCCTAAATCAGCATCTTCCACCCATAAATGGACTGTATAAAAGCGAGTGCCACGCACCCGGCAATGTGCTTCATTTTCATTTGCGGACTCGACCTGTACCCGGCGAGTTCGGTAATAGTCAATCCCACGCCGGTATATCTCAAACCCACCATACTGACGAGTATCAATATCTTGTAAGATTTCCAGCAACGATCTGGTCAAAGGTCATCTAACCTTAAAAAAGCATCCCGTTATTCAAGACAAAGCAGAATGCCCTTCGAACACAATACTATAATTGATTCCATCGTTTCCTCGCTAAATCCTTATTAACCTGACAGGTTTTTTCATATTGTGAGTAATCAGGATTTATTGGAAAAACACGAGTGGAAAACGATGACTAAATATATACACCTGCCAGGTTTTTATTCATGTTTACTAAGTAAACCTAAATCAAACCGACTTTTCGATTAAATTCTTCAATTAAGACATCGAACTCAGGGATCTGCTCCTGGATTCTGGTCCAATAGGCTCTATCGTACCACTGAGCCTGGATTTCATCGTAGGTTTTGCCTTGTTGTTCTACCCAGGTGAAGTATTTCAGGTGGTGGACTCGCCTTTGATCGGTATAGCGCAGTTCCAACAGGTTATCCGTAGACTGACCTTGAAGCCAATGGATGAAATCGATCTCAGCATCTCGATCTTTGTACTCACCAACCTGGGTATGCATCTCCACCAGCCTTGACTCGTAAAGCTCCATGGAATCAGTCAGCATCGTAAGGATGATGTCATGTTCATCCATCTCGTAATACCTGGCTGCTTTGATCGCAGTAAGCAGGTTTGAAATACTGGAAAAACCAAGCAGGTTTAGCTGTGATACCAACGGTTCAGGAACCTCCTGGCTGACGAGGTGTGCCTGTCCGGCAGGCTCATTAAACAGACGGGAAACATTTACAACAGCATGATCATCGATAGCGACAATCATGTCTGTATTCTTGGTGTTATGGATCCAGGGAACATGCTTGTCTCCAATCCCTTCGATACGGTGAGCGCCGTATCCGTTCTCCAACAAGGTGGGACACTGCAAAGCTTCGCTGGCGATAACCAGGCTTCCAGGGAAAAGCTGCTTCATGTAATCACCACTGGCGATTGTACCCGCTGAACCAGTGGCAGATGCCAGGGCTCGATAGCGATCTTTTGGTCCCATGACCTTTTCAAGGACTTCTTCCATGGCATGACCGGTAACTTCGTAATGCCAAAGGTAATTGCCAAATTCATCAAACTGATTGAAGATCATCAAGTCTTCACCACTGGCTCGAAGTTCCCAGCATTTGTCGAAGATTTCTTTGACATTCGATTCCGAACCCGGTGTTTTGATCGTCTCTCCAGCAATATTGGATAACCAATTGAAGCGTTCCTGACTCATCTCTTCGGGGAGGATGGCGATGGACTCACAAGCCAGAAGGGCGGAATCGTAGGCACCACCACGACAATAGTTGCCGGTTGAAGGCCAGACGGCTTTCTGAGTTGTCGGGTCAAATTGACCGGTTACCAGCCGGGGAACCAGACAGCCAAAGGCTGCGCCTACTTTATGTGAGCCAGTAGGAAACCATTTACCTACAAGGGCAATGATACGTGCAGGAACGCCAGTGAGTGAAGGAGGAAATTCGAGGAAGTTCACGCCACCAAATCCACCCCCAATAGGGATGGGTTCATTATGCCAGGTAATACGAAATAAATTCCGAGGGTGCACATCCCAGAGACCTATCGAGGCTAATTCATTTTTTATTCGCTCAGGAATTAAACCTGGGTTTTTCATCTGAGCAAATGTGGGAATGATGATATTCCGTTCACGCGCTCGTTTCACGACTCGTTCAAGGCGCTTGGGGTTAATGGTTAAGTTAATGGTATACATGAATTAGTTCTCCTGGTTGGGTAATCTTTTTGTTTTCCGTTTCGTTCTTGTAGCCCCAGTATGCAAGAGTCGGCATTTTTCTAGAATTCAGATTGGTGCAGGCTAACCTGATATTTCGAGAAAAACCTTTTCAATGGTGACACTAGATTCCATAAGCTGGGGGGGGAATCATTGATACTAATTATTTAGCCAGTATACTTTCATACTTAAATCTTTATTTCGTCATCCTGAATAAATCCGCCGCACCAGGGCGCATTTCATAATGGAAGAAATTTACCTGATTCCCGCTCAAATCGCAGTCCTCTTCGGAACAGTCTCTCAGGAATGGAGCGTAGCGGAATGCAGGATCTGTTGCACCAAGTGCGAAATTCTTCGCTTACCTTAGAAATATATGCCTGATAATGATGGATAAGTGAGTAATAGTTGTCAGACAACTTGATTATATCGCGAAGGGTGAGAAACTGGAATGGTACAGGCTGCAGGATATATTTGGTTGAGATAAAAGTTAGAAAATGATATACTCATAAATTCAGAACATCTAATATTAATTTTTACGAAAACTACTCAAGAACCAACACCTGAAAGAACGAACCAATCATCACATTGGGTAAATGTCGTTCACGAATGCCTTAAAAGATGCGGTGGTAATCGATAAAACAGGAAGGGTGTCAGGATGAAAGGGTTGATGATCTGCAGGGACCTGGTAGCACAAAAGTTTAGGAACTTTCCCAGTAAGGAAGGAGTTGGTAATGGCGTTGAAGATCGCACTGGTCTACTTTTCCGGGACGGGCGTGACAAACACTTACGCTCAAGTCATCCATGACGAACTTATTAAGCTAGGTTGTGACGTCACCCTCCTGAATGTGACCCCGTATTTCACTCGGCAGAAACCACTTCAAACCTCAATTTTCGATGCTTTTATTTTTGGTTTCCCAGTTTATGCTGATTTCGCACCCAGTGTCATCAACGACTGGATTCCATCTCTAGATGGCCAAGGAAAACGCTGTGGCATGTTTTTTACTTACGGCGCCAGGACGACCGGGTATGCCCATTTCCACACAAAAATTCTGTTGGAAGCCGCCAACTTCCAGGTATATTTCTCGGCAGAGTTTCTTGGGCGGCATTCTTTTAATCTTGGAGGTTGGAACATCCTGCCCAACCGACCAGACGAACAGGATTTTTTAGTCGCTCGAGACCTTGCAGAAGTAGCTGTAGAAAGATTCTTTAATCCTGATGAAATTCCTCTACAATTGCAGAAACCCTTTGGCTATTACTATGCGATAGAGGTTTTCGGTCAATCTCAACCGAGAACAGAGCGGAGCTGGACAAATCCATTACGGTCAAAAGCTGTATGTAGTATGTGTCGCGATTGCGAAACCGAATGCCCCACCCAATCTTTTGATGCCGACGCGGGGACCTCGAATCCCGAGACCTGCATCGAGTGCCTGCACTGTATGTATATTTGCCCTGACCAGGTGATCCAGCTCGTTGAACAGATGAAGATCGCATATGATGACTATAAAACTTATTGCCACCTGACTGAAGCGATGATGGAAGCCAAAAAAAGTAAAATCATCACGGAATTCTGGCAGGCGGCTGGTTAATCTTCTTGGTTAGGTACTTCACTGACCACGTATAAAGGCCGTCCCTTTGCTTCGTCATACAGGCGGCCGATGTACTCGCCTAAAATTCCCAGTGAAATCAGTTGTACCCCGCCCAGAAAAAGGACCGAAATTAGTGTGGAAGCCTGTCCGAAGAAAGCCTGCGAGCCCGAAGCCCTTAAGATCACCACCACAGGTATTGCCAGGATGCTGGCGCCAGCAGCAATGAACCCAAGATACATTGCCAGCTGCAGTGGGAAATAAGAAAAACTCGTTATTGCATCCACAGCAAATTTCAACATCTTCTTGAAGGGGTACTTGGTTTCCCCAGCAAAGCGAGCTGCACGTTTGTACTCCACGCCGGTCTGTTTAAATCCAACCCATACAGACATCCCTCGTAGAAAGCGATGCCGTTCTCGCATCTGTCCCATGATATCGACCACTTTGCGGTCTAAGAGTCGGAAATCACCTGTATCGCGTGGAATATCGACATCTGTGATGCGATAGATCAGCCGGTAGAATAATGCAGCAGTAAACTCCTTAAACCATGTTTCTCCTTCTCGTTCGGCGCGCACAGCATAAACCACCTCGTAGCCTTGGCGCCATTTTTCAATCAATTTCAAAATGACTTCGGGGGGATCTTGTAAATCAGAATCAATGATCACCACGGCCTCACCTCGGCTGAAATCCAAACCAGCAGTGACCGCGATCTGATGCCCGAAATTACGGGCAAAGATAAGCGGTTTTACCCGGGCGTCCTGGGAGCCCAACTGGTGGATTAATTCCGTAGAGCCATCAGTGGAACCATCATCAACCATGATCAACTCCCAAGGCTCGTCTGTTCCTTCCATGACATCCTTGATCCTGGTGTAGAGCTCAGGGATGTTCTCTACTTCATTGTAAATTGGCGCAATAATCGTAAAGGTAGGCATCTTATTTTCTTCTTCTTGTCATAAAATGGAAATTTGTAATCACGGGAAGGTACCGTCATTAAGCACAAATCAGAAATATGATATCTTCCAGGGAAGAATTGAGATTCATCGGCGGAGTTCTCATAAAAAGATCAGCGAATGATTTGGTAGCACTAAAAAACCGAAGATTATTCATCCCCATTTTCTTCGGATTCACGAACCTGGCTGGGGTCCGTTATTGGGTTACTTGAACCTAAAATTTCCTCGGAAAGTTGTGTTTTCTGTTTTGTTGGAGTGAGGAGGGCATAAGCACCAGGCACTTGACCTTCAGGAAACGGGGGCATCCCAAGGATTCGACGACGCAGATATCGACCGATCACCAGCAGGGAGACCAAAATCGGGACCACCAGGAAGGCTGCCAACGCTCCGTGGAAAACCAGGGCAGCGATGACAACCAGGAATACTATCCCGGCGTGAAGGTGAACATGGCGACCGACGATGATGGGACGAAGCCAGATGTTCTTAACGCCAGTCAGAATCAAATAAAGGAGAAAGACCAGCACCGCAAACCAAAAATTCGAAAGAGGCAGGTAAGAAGAACCCCCAATCAATGCCGCTAGAACCGATACTACACCTGATATAATCGCACCGATTTCGTGGACAAAACTGGTGATACCGGTGATGGCGCCGAGGATAATCGCTCCAGGCAACCCAATTCCCAACCACACGATCGAATCCATGATGCCCACAGCAAGCATGAAGACTAACTGGCTTCGAAGATAATCCGACCAAACATGGCGAAGCTGTTCAATTATCATCTCAGCATCGTTGTGATATGGGTCTGGAGCAAGATTGATGATCCATCCCTGTATCTTATGCCCGTCTAGTAAGAGATAATAAATACTGACGAACATAATCAGCACCCAGATGAAATTCTTCGTTAACGCCCCAAGAATAGCAAAGAAATTTGTCATCAAAGGAGTCAGCAAATCTGGGGAAATCGTTGGCAATTTAGGTAAAAATTGACCAGGTGAAAAGGTCCATCGGAATAATACAAATGGTGTAGAAATGAATTCCTCGTAATAACGGAGGAGGCTCTCCAAATCAAATTCAATAACCTGTATTTGCCGTATAAGAACTGGCGTCAACAACGCTAATGAAGCTCCTACAAGGATAATAGTGAAGAGGTAGATAATAAAAACCGAAAGCCCATGCGATAATCGTGTGCGAGTAGCCAGGAAGTTAACAGCTGGATGCAGGAGATAGGCTATAATCGCAGCAATCACAAGGGGATTGATAATGCCGTGAAAATACCAAAGGATACCGATCAACACAGCGAAGCCAGCAATCAGAGCCAGGTATCTTGTTTCCTTCGACCAATGTGGAATCTCATTCATCATAAATAGACCCTGCAAAAAATCCAAAAAACCCTTAGTGAATGATCTGGCAGGTTTCCATGGTTAAGTATTTAAAAAAATAACAAAAAACCTGCCAGGAAAACTCGTTAAAAATTTTAAAAAACTATCAGTTTTAAGCAGTTAAACGCTATTGAATGATCTTTCTGACAGCGTCCAGGGTGGGTTCGATCACCGGTGCATCCCCAACAACTTTCATTGCAGCACTCACGTCCTTAAGACCACTACCGGTGTTGAAAACAACCACCGGATCATCCGCTCTTATCCAACCTCTGGCAACCGCTGATCTCAGACCAGCCAATGATGCTGAGCCTGCCGGTTCAGCAAAAATACCAACCTTCCCTAAAGAAACGATATCATTAAGGATTTCCTCATCTGAAACAGTTATGTAAGCCCCACCTGTTTGGGAGGCAGCGCGAAGGGCACGAAGACCATCACTGGGCATATCTACAGAAATGCTGTCTGCCCTTGTTGTCGCATTTACCGGCTTAATAATCTCGGTGCCAACTTTGTAGGCATTAGCTATCGCAGCAGATTTCTCAGATTGAATACCAAAGATTCGTGGTATCTGGTCAATCAACCCCAAGCTTTGAAGGTCTTTAAAGCCCTTGTGAATACCAGAAATAATGTTGCCATCTCCAACGGATACGAAAATGGATAAAGGCTTTTCCTTTAATATACGACGTACTTGTCCGGATTCGTACTGTGGATTTTTCAGCAGGGTTTCCCAGATTTCAAAAGCGGCAGTTTTCTTTCCTTCAGCCGTAAAGGGATTGTAGCCTGTGTTCCGGCAATACCAACCAAATTCACGTGAAGCCTCAATAGAGAGATCAAAAGCGGCATTGTAACTGCCATTAACCAGGATAACCTGGGCACCGTAGATTAGGAGCTGGGCAATTTTCGCTGGTGGTGCCGTCCTGGGGGCAAAGATTACTGCCTTGTGTCCCACTGCTGCAGCCATTCCTGCCAGCGCAGCACCCGCATTACCGGTAGAGGCCGTAACGATCACTTCAGCATCGATTTCTTGAGCGCGAGCGATCAGAATAGCAGAGGCACGGTCCTTAAAGGATGCGGTTGGATTCCTGCTTTCGTCTTTTACCCACAGAAAATTCAATCCCAAATCCGAAGCTAAGGTTCGTGGTCGAAACAGCGGGGTCCACCCTGCAGCACGCAGCGGTGTCCCAGCACCACCTGGATCAGCCACGGGCAATAAGGGTAAATACCGCCAAAGAGAAGGCTCCTCTTTAAGGATCAGATCATCCGCAGATTTATCTACCAGGTTTTCCAGATCCAGGATAACATCGAGGTTCCCGCCATCTTCAGGGCAGGTGTAAATTTCGTCCAGTGGAGGGAATTCTTTATCGCAAATCGAACAGCGATATCCAAGGAATAATTTTGATATCATTAATTCACCTGAATCAATGCGTAGATACCAAGATGATCCGAGGGATATATAAGCGGATTCGCTTGATCGGGTTTATCTAAAACAACCTGGCATTCCAGCGTTGTTAATCGCGGATCAACAAAAATATAATCGACAGTTCCTTTATCAGGCTGTTCAAGGTCAGAAACCTTTCCAATATGCTCTAGTAAATTTCGACGGATTTCGTCCAGTTTCGAATCAGGCAATAGAGTGGGCCAGGTATATTCTGGCTCTTTGCCATGCACAGCGCGGTGGGCGGAATCGAAATATCGGCGCATGAGATCCACAGAAGACATATCAGGTTTGCTATTGAAATCCCCGACAACAATGACAGGAACCTCTGCTGGTTGTGTATCCAGGAAGTTTAGCAGTCGTTCTATCTGCTCCTTTTGGGATTTTAATTTAACTAGCCTCAAATTAAAATGACTGTTGACTAAAAACAAGTTGCCTTCATCCAATTTTAATTCCAAGAGTTGGGCGACCCGGTTTTGAGTCTGCAAGTCAATGGTTTCATGCCGTTTAGCAGGTAGCCTGGAAAGAAAGGCAATCCCCTCCAGGGTAGCCTGCTGACCGGTTTTCGGGCACAGGTAAACCTGGTAATCACCATCCTTCTCAGAGGCTTGCTGGTTAAGTTCCGCCGCGATCCAATGGGCAGTAGAGATTTTCCCTTTAAGAGAAACTTCTTGGAGCGCGATGATATCTGGGTTAAGATCGGCGAGTTGATCAACCAACAAAGTGCGTCTCTTCTTCCAAAGGGAAAGGTTAACAAGGATATTAATCGTGACAATGGAGATTTCAGTCATATTACCTGTATTATAACCCTCGTTCGCCGCGTATATATGGCAAGCCCAAAGCAGCTGGTGCACCTAACCGTTTACGAACTGCTTCTCTTGAACCGATGACAAGGACGATAATGGTAAAGGCGTAAGGCAGCATCTGTAGGAAGAAGCCCCAATAAGGATTGTAATAAAAAGGGTTTCGAAATCCAAATAGAGTCAAAGGACCTTGAATATCCAGAATCATCCTTCGCAGCGCGCCAAATGTATAAGAACCAACAGCAGCTCGAACAGGGTCCCACTGGGCAAAAATCACCAAACCCACTGCAATCCAGCCCTGACCTGCGGTTGTTAACTCACTGAACCATCCGGGAGAGATCGCCAGGCTGATCGTCCCACCAGCAAGTCCCGCGAGAACACCTCCAACAAAAACATAGAAATATCTCAGACCGTAGACACTAATCCCCAGGGTATCCGCTGCCGCAGGATATTCGCCCACAGCTCTTAGGTGCATTCCAGGCCGGGTGCGATAGATATAATACCAGGCCAGAGGGATTAGCGCATATCCGATGTATACCATCACACTCTGATCCGCAAAAAAAATTGGACCTAAAATTGGGATCTTTTCGATAATAGGGATCGAAAACCTGGGCAACAAAGATATCGTCCCAGCTTTGCTCAACCCTTCACCCAATACAAGACTGATACCGGAACCCAAGAAAGTCAGGGAAAGACCGCTAACAACCTGATCTGCCTGTAGTTGAATGGTGATGAAAGCGTGAATTTGGCTGATGAGACCCCCGGCAATCATGGCTAACAACAGTCCCAACCAGGGATTGTTGGTGACAACTGCAGTACTGAAGGCACTCATGGCGCCGATCAACATCATCCCCTCAACACCCAGGTTCATCACGCCTGATCTTTCTGCAAATATTTCTCCAATGGTAGCAAATAATAATACTGTACCCGAAGCTACCCCAGCTTGTAAGACAATGATTAGGTCCATATTTGTGCTCCTCTAGGCTTCGGTCTTAACACGCATGATGCGGATGCGTTTTCTCATTAAGAAATCACTGGCAATCAAACAAACCAGGATGATCCCTTGAATCATTTTTGGGATACCGGAGGGTTGAATTTCCCTTCCAGCCAGGATTAAGGCACCAAATAAAACCGAAACCAGGATGACAGCGATAGGATTAAGTTTCGCCAACCAAGCAATGATGATACCGGTAAAACCATACCCAGGTGATATAGATCCTTGTAACCGGTGCACCACCCCAGTAATCTCGGACATACCAGCCAATCCCGCCAGCGCACCAGAAAGAGCCATGACCATAATAACATTGCGCTTGATATCGATACCAGCGTACCTTGCTGCTTGTGGATTGTCCCCAATTAGTCGAATTTCGTAACCCCAACGACTTCGATACAGGATGAACCAAACAATTACGGCGGCAACAATACCAAAGATCAATCCAAGGTGCGTTGTCAGCCCTCTGAAGAACGGTATCTGTTCCGAAAAATCAGCCAATCGAGGTAACCAGGCATTTTTACCAAACACTTTACTCATCTGGAATCCACCTTCACTCCACACGGCAAAGATGAAGTAATTGTTCCAGGAAACAGCAATATAATTTAACATCAAGGTCGAAATCACCTCATTCACATTGAACTTTGCTTTTAAGTAACCAGGTATGAATCCCCAAAATGCCCCCGCTAGCATACCCATCAAGATCATTGTGGGAATAAATATCCATGATGGGGTCGACTCAGGCAGGATGGGTAATAAAACTACCAGGCTGGCACCAAAAGCACCAAGATAAAACTGACCTTCTGCCCCAATGTTCCACAATTTCATCCGGAATGCCAGAGAACAGGCTAACCCAACCATAATCAACGGGGTGGCTTTCACAAGGGTATCCGAAAATACACCTAGACTACCAAATGATGCCCTGGCAATGTGCGCGTATGACAGGAAAGGATTACCACCAGAAAATGCAATCAGGATTCCTCCGAGGAACAGAGCAAATACGACGGCAACCAATGAAATTAAAGCTGGATACCACTTGGGAGGCTGATCCAGGCGAGGTTCAATGATAATTCGATAGGGAAACCACTTACGTGTCTTTGCTGTCTTTTCAGAAATTGTTATACCAGACATGTTATGCCCCTCTCGATAATTGGGTATCATCAAGGCGTGTGCCGGTCATCATCTGTCCGATCACCTCGATATTCCCATCATAGACTTCCCCCATTATTTCGCCCTCGTAAATGACATAAACCCGGTCACTCAGCATAATCAATTCATCTAATTCTTCCGATACCATCAGGATAGCAGCCCCTGCTTCTCGTTGTGAGAGTAAAAGGCGCTGTACACCTTCGATGGCACCTACATCTAATCCCCGTGTCGGCTGCATCGCCAACAGGAAAGACGGCTCTCCAGATATTTCCCGAGCGAGGATCACTCGCTGCAGGTTACCACCTGATAGTAATCGCACCGGGGTCTCAACCGAGGGTGCCATGATTTCGTAGTTATCCTTCAGCTGATTTGCATAACTGGTGGCGAGGTTCATATCAACCACCCAACCACGAGCAATAGGTGGTTGATGATAGCGTTTCATAATTAAGTTATCCGTTACACTGAGGTTTGGAGCTGTACCAACCTGGGTGCGGTCTTCAGGGATGTAACCCATACCAAGGTGGATTCGTTTTTGCACTGATAAACAACCAATCTCGGTACCATTCAAGAACACCTGTCCTTGGGTGCATGGTCGCAGACCAGAGATTACCTGTGCCAGTTCTCGTTGCCCATTTCCGGCAACTCCAGCGATCCCAACAATTTCACCAGCTCTAACATTTAAGGACACACCCCGCAACGCCAGCAATCCCTTGTCATTCTCAGCATGGACATCATTTACAGCGAGCACAACCTTTCCTGGCGTTTTTTCATGTTTATCCAAGCGAAAAACAACTTCACGACCGACCATCAACTTAGCCAATTCCTGACGGGTGGTATCACCGATATCAAATCCTGGGGCAGTGACTTTTCCCCTCCTTAAAACCGTAACTCGATCTGCAATCTCAGTTACTTCGCCAAGTTTATGGCTGATAAAAACAACGGATTTGCCATCTGCCACCATGACCCTTAAGGTTTTTATTAAGCCGTCAATTTCCTGAGGGGCTAAAACGGCAGTAGGTTCATCCATAATCAGCACCTGGGCACCACGGTAGAGCATTTTTAGGATTTCAACGCGTTGCTGTTCTCCCACGGAAAGTTGCCAGATATGTACTTTTGGATCCACCTTCATCCCGAAACGTTCACCTAGTTCAGAAATAATCCGATCATATTCACGAAGCCGGATGCGAAATCGAGGATTATCTAAGCCGAGCAAAATGTTCTCGGTAGCTGTTTGAGAAGGGACCAACATAAAATGCTGGTGTACCATACCGATACCAGCACTGATGGCATCGCGAGGAGAGCGAAAGTCAACGGGCTCTCCGTTGACCAAAATAACGCCTCCTTCCGGTCGATAAAGACCCGCAAGGACGTTCATTAGCGTACTTTTCCCAGCGCCATTTTCTCCTAATAAGGCATGAATTTCACCTTTACGAAGGGTAAAATCTACGTTGTCATTGGCTAATACCCCAGGGAAACGCTTAATGATACCGCGCATCTCAACAACAAATTTCTCGGGCCGAGTTTGATTCACTGCTGAAGTCATCATACCCTGTTTAAACCTCCAAGAATCTTCCAGGAATAGATTGTGGATCCACAGGATTGTTAAACTCTATCCAAAATAAGAGGAAATAAAGTACATTGTTATCCATCATCAACCCCGGAATTTCTGAGACTGTACATTGCACATTTCGGTTTAAGCGAGGATCAAAGAAATGCTTAACTAAAAGAGCAGAATTCCATAAGATCAACCAAAAACATTCCAAAACATCCGTTGACGAACGTGCTGGTAATGGTATTCCCCTGTATATAGAAAGCAACAACAGATTGGTATAGATTTAACCCCAACAGATTTCCAAAACCATTTCTGATCGTTCTCATCAAATTGGGATAAGGATGGGGGCTGGACATCGAATGAGTCCAGCCCTCACCAGGTGAATCTTACTCGCTAGTTTCAGGCAGTTCAGCAGTGATGCCTTCAGCCCACCATTTCATACAATACTTACAATCGAGACCATATTCTGGAAAGGCATCCAGGTCTACCTGCTCCAGTGCTTCTCCTTCAGGCACAATCAAATTGCCCTGGTTATCATAAATTGGACCAGAGAAAACATCAAAACGAGTGAACTCACCCGCCAACATCTGATCCAGAATCGATCGGACTTCTTCAATAACTGCTGGATCAAGCTCTTTTTCACCCGGGGTAAGTTCTTGACCTTCCATAAAGCCGTATAATCCTAAAGCTCCTGTTTCCGCATCGAAATAATCCCAACCAGGCACATAGGTGCCATCAATAATACCCTGAGTGATTCGGGCATATTCGGGACCCCATACCCAATAAGGTGCTGTCAGGCAGGCATCAACCTTGCACGATCCATACCAGTCGTAAGTCACGCCCCACTTCCCTTTTTCCTGGGCAACATCCGCTACCGCAGGGGTGTCCGCCCCAGTAAAGACAACCTGGGCACCGGCATCAAAGAGCGATGCGGCGGCTTCTTTTTCGATAATGGGATCATGCCAAGTGTTAATCCAGCGCACGTCTATGGTGCACTCTGGGCAGGTCTTTTTCATTCCCAGTGCAATGGCATTCCCGAGACGTATTTCTTCGGGGATAGGGAAGGTTGCCATGTAGCCAATTTTTGGATTTCCATCCATTTTCGCTCGCGCCCCGGCAAGCATACCAGCAAGGTACTTCATATCTTCCATAGCACCCATCAGGTTGCCGAAGTTCTTGGTGTTGGATTTAATCCCAGTGAGATGGATGAACATCACATCTGGAAATTCATCAGCAACGACTTCCATTGGGTCCATATAGCCAAAAGAGGTCCCAAGGATCAAGTCAAATCCCTTGCGCGCCAGGCTGCGGAAGATCTGCTCGGAATCCGCCCCTTCAGGGACATTCTCGATGTAGGCGGTGTGGGTGTTAGCCACATTTTTTTCAACGTACAGCAAACCTTCGTAATGTGACTGGGACCAACCGCCATCGTCATGAGGTCCAATCAAAACCATGGCGATGTTGAACTTCCCTTTTTCCACATTCGGAATCTGGAATCCACCAACTTCTTCCTGTGCTGCACAAGCTGCCAACAACATTGCTGCGATAATCAGTAGTGCAGGTATCAAAACTTTCATTTTCTTCATGAGAGTCTCCTCCAAAATGTTTGAGTAAGTTTAATTGCTGTAACGGGTGTTGAGAAAGGATACTAAGGAATAGAGCCACCTCCTTTTATTGCGAAGCTTTCTAAGATATTTATATTATACTACCTGTAAATCACACATTATGTTATTGTATTTTTTCCTGAGTTTTATGGACAAAGTGTCACTAAAATCGAGATTAAAATTTTTTAGGGTATTATCCAGGTACCTGTTTCTCCAGCCAAGGCGCGCTTAATATTGGGTGGATCTGTGATTAATGCCTGACTGCCACCTTCCTTCAGGAATTTTACAATAGCCTGTATCTTGGGGAGCATGCTGCCTGGTGCAAAATGACCTTCAGCGATATATAATTCCGCTTCAGCAACAGTGATTTTATCCAACCATCTTTGTTCTGGCTTATTAAAGTTGATTGCCACTTTTTCCACCGCGGTTGAGATCAAGAGAAGGTCAGCCTTAATCAATTTTGCCAGTAATCCGGAAGCAAAATCCTTGTCGATAACAGCTTCAACGCCAAGAAGATCGCCTTGCGGTTTTTCGACAACAGGAATTCCACCACCACCAACTGCGACGACAATGAAGTTCGCATCTACCAGGGTACTGATCGCATCAATTTCGATGATTTCTTGAGGGATGGGTGAGGGGACCACCCGCCGCCATCCTCGACCAGCATCCTCGATAAAATTCTGTCCTTGAGACATGCGCTGTCGAGCTGTCTCTTGATCTAAAAACGAGCCAACAGGTTTGGATGGATTTGCAAAAGCAGGGTCATCCTGGTCCACCTTGACCTGAGTCACGACGGTAGCTGCATTTTTCTTGATTCCACGTTTCGAAAATTCATTGTAAAGGGCTTTTTGGATCATATAACCAATCGCACCTTGAGTGTCTGCTCCACAATAATCCATCGGGACGGGGTGGAGTTCATGGAGGGATAGCTCTGATCGACGCATGATAAAGCCCACCTGGGGTCCATTGCCATGGGTGATCACAACCTGCCAACCGGTAGCGATCATGTCAACAATGTGACCAACAGTCTCCTTGACTGCGATAAACTGGTCAGGAACTGTCTGGTGTTTTTTATCGATAATTAACGCATTGCCGCCGAGAGCAACGACGGCGAGTTTATTGTTTCCTGTGTGTGTCATAAGTTACGACCTCATTGTCAACGCCATCACGGCTTTTTGGGCGTGAAGCCTGTTCTCAGCTTCATCAAAGACGACCGAGTGAGGACCATCCATTACCTCACTGGTTACCTCAATATCACGGTCGGCTGGGAGAGGGTGCATGTATATGGCATCATCTTTTGCCAGGGACATCAAGCTGGCATCGGTGATCCAATGGGTATATTGATCCTGGATTTCTTTCCCTTCATCCGGATCTGCAGTTACTAAGAGTGGTCCCCAGGATTTTGCATAAACCACATCTGCGCCTTTCACGGCTTTCTTCATGCCATCCTTATCACTGATCACTTCAAAACCAGTTTTGTGTTTTCGAGCCTGCTCCTGGGCTTGCTCCATAATATCAGGCATCAACTTGAACTCAGGGGGATGCGCGAGTACGAGATCCATCCCAAACCTGGGCATCTGCAAAATCAGCGATTGGGGAACAGAAATTGGTTTTAAATAACTGGAGGCATAGGCCCAGGAAACAACCATCTTCTTATGGCGCAAATCTCGCCCTTTCTTCTCCATGATGGTCATCAGATCAGCCAGGCATTGGAAGGGATGATAAATCTCACACTGCATATTTAATATAGGGACGCGAGAGGCACTGGCGACAAGGTTGAGATAACGGTTGCCGACTCCCCAGGTAACGTGGCGGATAGCGATACCGTCGAAATATCTGCCAAATATTTCCCCCATCTCGGTTTCAGTGTCCCCATGAGAGATCTGCGTGGTGCGGCTCTCGATAAATGCAGCATGCCCTCCCAATTGAGCCATCCCAGCCTCAAAAGAGCCTCGTGTTCGGGTGCTTGAAAAGAAGAATAACATAGCCAATACTTTATCCCGTAAATATGCATGAGGTTCACCAAGGGCGCGCTTCCGCTTCAAGTCCCAGGCAACATCCAAAACAGTTTCGACCTCTTCTTTGTTGAAATCAAGGTCACCAATTAAATCTCGGTTTCGTAAATCGGTTTGCATAGGATATCTCCTCTTTCAAATTACTCTGTAGCACCCAATACCAAGGCAAGTAATGCCATACGCATCACGACCCCATTGAAGGCTTCCTGCCAATAACGCGACCAACGGGTAATATCTACATCAGCGGGAATTTCATCCATTCGAGGCAGGGAATGCAATAAAATTGCATCCGATTTAGCCTTGTTGTAAAGTAAATCCCGGGTAATTTTATAATTCGCTGGGGTTAATCCAACATCTTCACCTCGTTCGTCTCTTGACTTGGTATAGTCGGGTTGAACGACAGGTTCAACCAGAATAACATCAGCATCTGCGATTGCCTGCTCTACATGTTCTGCTTCTTTGTAATCCAGGCTGTAGGCGCTAAGGTCTGCCTTGAACTCTTCCGTCAAGGACATTTCCGGTGGGGAAATAAAGGTAATCGGGCAGTCAAATTGAGTAAGCCCGTATGCGAGAGAATGCATGGTGCGCATCCGCATATCGCCGACCGCAAGCCAGTTTAATCCGTCGATGCGACCTTTTTCCTGTAAAACCGTGTAAAGGTCGGTCAGGATCTGTGTGGGGTGTTCACCCCAACCATCCCCACCATTGATGATCGGAACCGATGCCCACCTGGCAGCCTCATGGGGAGCTCCTTTTTGGAAGTGGCGCATAACGATCACATCACCGTAAAATTCCAACATTTTTATAGTATCTTTGATCGATTCCTGATAAAAATCACCAGCCCGAGTCATTTTTGCATCTGCAAAACCGGTGACCTGTCCCCCCAGGCGAATCATCGCGGCCTCATGAGCAAGGCGGGTGCGGGTGGATGGTTGGTAGAAAGCAGTCACCAGGGTCTTCTCGCGAAGAAGATCTGTATTTTTCCGGTTTCTAGCGATCGGTTCCAGCCGTTCAGCAATCTCAAAAACTCTGAAGAATTCATTTCTCTCGAAATCCTTTAATGAGAGAATGTCACGTCCGATAAAACTGCGCATGTTTTTTCTCCTTATTTATTAACGTTAATATTTCACCTTACAGGTACTCTAATAATTTAAATATCTTAGATATTTCTTTTTCTTTCTCAGTAATCCTTTTAAAATTCTTCGATCCTCAGGAAAGACCTGCTCTGACTTGAATAAATCAATCCGTTTCTATATGATGACTTTGCTGCAAAAACCGAGTTTTTTAGGATTTGATGATGAAAGTTTTCCACTTTAAGCTCGAAAATCGACAATTTGAGGGATATCGCCCTCGAAAAACTCGGTTTTATGGGTTTCTTTTTCCATTTAGAAATCATCCACTACCTTTTTACATTAGACTCATTGATATATTCCTTTTGCTTATCTACTAGAGGTAATTCCTTTAGGTTTACTAGTGAATGGGTTAGAAGAATCTAACCCACTTTACGAACGACATGGAATTTAAAATATCCTGGCAAGAAATAACTCACGGAATAATCCAGAGGGGTGCCGTCTTCAGCGAATAAAACAGCCATAAAACATAACAATGAATCGCCTCGTTGAATATTCAGCGCCTGGGCAACATCCTGTTTCACCGCAATTGCAGAAATCTCACATTTCGAGCTCCCCAAGATGGGTTCTCCTCGATGTAAAAGTAAATCTAAAACGGAACCAGTAAAGCCATGCCCGACATCTTCAATGGTCAGGAGCTCCTTAGGAAGAATATCTACCAGGTAAGCAACCGGGTGGTCATCAACTTGCATCACCCGTGAGACTCGCATCAATTGTGTGGTGGGTTCCACCTGTAAAGTCGCAGCTAGCTCCTTACTAGCAGGTTGGCTGTCAATCGACAATTCACCCAAAGTGACAGGCAAATTGATCCGATCTGCCATAGTTTCGATGCTTTCCAACACTTCCAAGCCACTTTCAATCACATGACTTGGATGGGTAACGAAGGTACCGATTCCCTGTTTGCGACGCAACATGCCCTGAGTCTCAAAGGTACGCATGGCTTCTCGCAAGGTAGCCCGAGAAACACCAAGTATTTTTGCCAGTCTTGGTTCTGATGGCAACCTGCCACCCGATTCTGTCTTCTTTATGATTCCTTCCAGGCGTTCATGTAAATCTTGGGGCATTATCTTTTCTTGGTGTTCATACTGGAACCCTTGCCTTGCTGAGATTAGTTTAAGGCTATAACAAATATCCTCTAGGTAATGGGGCCTTGATGGTATAACTCGATAAATAATGAGGAGAGTAAGGTACCTAACGGATAATCAATCTTCTAAAACTGGAACGAACTCGAATCTGGTCACATCTACCAGACCCAGGTCGGAAATTCGCAATTTTGGAATGACAACCAGTGCTAAGAGACTTAATTGCATGTTTGGATTGTTTAAGGTGCAGCCGCAGACTCGGAAACCTTCCAGGACTTTAGAAGCCTGGTCAGCAACAACACTGGCGCACTTGTTTGACATCAATCCACCAATGGGCAAGGCAATTTCAGCGATCACTTGGCCTTGTTTTACAACAACCTGACCACCATCTATACTTGATAAGTGGTTGGCAGCGATCGCCATTTGGGTCTCATCGGTGCCAACCACGATCATTTGATGACTGTCATGGGCAACTGTCGTCCCAATTGCGCATTCGCCTTTGAAGCCAAAGCCATGGACGAACCCAACAATTATTCTTCCGGTTTTCTTATGACGCTCTACCACGGCAATTTTCAAGATATCCCTTTTTAAATCGACAGGGATTTCGCCATCAAAGACTTTCAACAATTCTCTTAAATGCTGAGTTGGAGCCTGGTTTTCAATAACTCCAATAACATTAGCAGTGACAGCTGTTGTTTCTGTCGTTACGGACACTATAAAATCTTCACCTTTCAAAGGGCCAGCCAGTTTGACCGAATTTGTCGCCCAATCTGGATAAGGATAAGATGGCAGTTCTATCTGCAACTCACCATTGTGAGCAATTACCTTGCCTTTCGAGATCACCCATTCGGCTTTGAAATGTTCCAGATCTTGAACAAGCAAAATATCGGCAAAACGTCCCGGTGCAATCTGTCCTATATCGCGAGCCAGGCCAAAATGCTCTGCGGTATTCAGGGTTGCCATCTGAATGGCTGTTATGGGTTCTAGCCCTTGCTCGATTGCATGCCGCAAAACCCGGTCCATATGTCCGTCTTCCACCAGGGTCTCCGCATGAGAATCATCCGTACAGAGGATGAAATGTCGGGAGTCAAGACCTTTCTCCGTGATCGCTTTGACCTGGGCTTCCACATCGAGCCATCCCGAGCCGTAACGAAGCATGGGTTTCATTCCCTGGCGAGCACGAGCTATAGCATCTTCCAGGCGGGTTCCTTCGTGATCGTCTTCAGGACCACCAGCAGCATAGCCATGAAAAGGCAGTCCAAGATCAGGGGAGGCATAGTGCCCTCCAATCGTTTTCCCGGCAGCGACAGTTGCAGCCATCTCAGCATGCATTTTTTCATCCGATAAATAAACTCCCGGGAAATTCATTACCTCCCCCAAACCAATAATCCTGTCCCATGTCAATGCTTCAGCCACATCCTCAGGACCAATGGAGGCTCCCGGGGTCTCTAACCCGGGGGCAGAGGGCACACAGGATGGGACCTGGACCCAGACATGGATTGGTTGAAGCGCGGCTTCGTTCGCCATTAACTTGACCCCTTTCAGACCAAAGACATTGGCAATTTCATGTGGGTCGACAAACATGCCTGTCGTCCCCCGAGGCGCGACAGCCCTGACAAACTCCGTCACCGTTACCATCCCGGATTCTACATGCATATGTCCATCAAGCAACCCGGGTACCATGAACCGATCTTCTGCATCAATGACCTCCGTATTTTCTCCGATGGAATGGGCAGCATCAGGTCCAACATAAGCAATTCGTTCTCCTTTAATGCTGATGTCGGTACCGGGGATGATCTCACCAGATTGGACACAGACCCAGCGCCCGTTCTTAATTACCAGGTCAGCGGATTCTCTACCCATGGCGACATCCACCAAGGTTTGTGTTCTTTTTTTGATTTCATCGGCATCCATAATTCATCTTCCTTAAATACTCACAATTTAATCAAAGACTATCCTACCATTAGTTGATTTGCCAAAGTATTATGTTGTGAAATGAGCGCTTGTTCATCAACTGTCTCCATGTGACCTTCCTTGACGATCATCTTGCCACCTACAACGGTGTAATCCACCCTCCTTGGTGCACAAAAGACAAGGGCAGCTAATGGATCATGCAGTGCACCGGCATAATCAATTTGGTGAAGGTTGATCGCAAAGAAATCGGCGCACTTGCCGGGTTCCAGGGAACCAATATCGGTTCTTCCAAGGACAGCAGCTGAGCTTCTGGTGGCCATCTCCAAGGCTGTACGTGCCGACATCAGAGGAGGTGCATCCTCACCTGATAAAGAAGCCCCCATCATCCCCGCCCGAACACGCGAGAGGAGCATCGCCTGCCGGGTTTCCTCAAGCAAGTGTGAACCATCATTGCTAGCGGAACCATCAACACCTAGTCCTACATTCACACCTGCAGAAAGCATATCAAGGATGGGGGCAATGCCGGAAGCAAGGCGCATATTTGACGTGGGACAATGCGCTACTCCACATCCTGTACGCGCGTAAAGCTTGATCTCCTCTTGATTTACATGAACAGAATGGGCAAACCAGACATCATCTCCAATCCAATCCACCTCAGCCATGTATCCAACCGGGCGATGACCAAAAAGCTCCAGACAGAATTCTTCTTCATCCTTGGTCTCAGCCAGGTGAGTATGAAGCTGAATCCCGTATTCTCGAGCTAATAAGGCAGATTGACGCATGAGATCACTGGTTACGCTGAAAGGTGAACAGGGTGCCAAAACAACCTGGGTATAAGAGCCAGGTTGAGGGTCATGGTATTGTTCGATAAGGCGTTGAGAATCATTCAAGATCTCATCTTCATCTTCAACCACCGAATCCGGTGGCAAGCCCCCCTTGCTTTCCCCGAGACTCATCGAGCCACGAGAAGCATGTAAACGGAGGCCAACTTCCCGAGCAGCATGAATCTCATCGTCTAATTTAGAGCCATTTGGATACAGGTAAAGATGGTCTGAGGCAGTTGTGCAGCCAGATAAAGCCAGTTCGGCCAGCGCTGTTTTGGTTGAAATGCGGATGTGTTCTGGCTTCATCCGAGCCCAGATTGGATATAGAATCTTCAACCAATGAAACAGGTTTGAATTCTGTGCAGCAGGGACAACCCGGGTTAAAGTCTGGTAAAAATGATGGTGGGTATTGATAAGGCCAGGAAGGACGATATGACCCGATAAGTCAAGGATTTCATCAGCAGTTGAGGGTAACTCAGTAGACAGTCCCACCTGCTCAATAAATCCATCCCGAATAAAAAGACCACCGGACGCGATCTCGCGTCGATGGTCATCCATAGTTGCCAATCGTTCAATATTGCGTACAAGTAATGTGCTCATATTCCTGGTTTCCCTTCGATCAGCTATGGTTGCCAATCGCCAAAACAATTGTCTGACAATGTTTAGTTTAACAAATTCGACCATTATTGTCAATTGTCAGACAACTTGGCATTCGCTATTAATACCGGACAGAAGAAGGTCTCATGATCCTTTAGAATCATTTTCGATCCCTTTTAAGAAAAATCAACCTGATACCATCCAAAAATAAAAAGACACCTCCCTTTTTAAAACGGGAGGTGTTTAATAAAACGTAACAGGTATTCCTGGAAGTTATCGTGGTCTATTCGAGGTCAGAGGTCTCATCCACGTAATCCATAACAAAGGAAGGTGTCACAACCAGGGTACCCAGACCATTCGGTGTGACAACCATGCTCCCTGTTAGTAGGCGACTATCCTGATAGTAACTGTAGCGATAATTCCCTGAGATTAATGTAAAGACGTTGATACCTGGATTCACTGTAACCAAATAACTTTCCGGACCGATCAAAGTCATGATAATCGGGAAGGAGGCATGGTTAATGATCCTGAATTTAACCGGGTTTGGTTGGGCATAATTCCGGGCAGGTGAAAGATGCCATTCGCAACTATGCATAACCAGCTGGGTAGTGCCGTTCTTTGCCACTTTCAACTCCCCAAAAAAGGTCTGACCACCACAAGCTTTATATTCATAGTCAATATTGCCAGAAAATAACTCAACCTTAATTTTCGTGCCTGGTTTTACATCTACCTCTAAGTCATCATAACCATAAATCTTAAGTTCTACTGTTTCATTTAGATGACTCTTCACCTGCATCTTGGTTGGTTGTGCCTGACATGGATATAGGGTCATGGTGAATGCATCATCCAGATCATGTTCCCAGTCGTAATCCTTACCGCAGAAATTGTATTTAACAATATAGGTGCCTTCATCGAATAATTCAGAATCTGACTCACCCGCTACTACATTGAAGGTATGGATCAATACATCAGACCACTTGGTTATCGCAATGGTCCGGTCTCTACCTTCAGCATCTACGGTAACCTCCCTGGTTACATACATTTGTTGATAGATAAAGACAACCAAATCTTCATCAGACTTATTCTTTACTGTGAATTGATGTTGAGGTAAATCTGTATCTTCCTCGGCAATGGCTTGATTGACATAGCCTATGGTCATAAGCATTACCATCAACAAGGCAATCCCGATAATCTTTTTCACTTTCATGTTATTTTCTCCTTTTCAAGGATTAGACAGCAAGGTTTTTATACCATCATTTGCCTAAATACACAACATATAGCTTTTTGTCCATGAAAATTTTATTTTAATATAGATAAGCTTATTTGTTATAAAAAAAATATAAAACCTACTCGTCTGAGGAAAAAGTCAACTATTAAGGGGTTATTGGTCTCCAGACTGGATCGAAATCAAGTGCTGGATTGGAGGTAAGTTGAGTGAGTTCGGCTCCATTTGTAGACATGATATACACGTCGTGGATAACACCCTCCGGCCAACTTTCAAAAACAACCCAAAAGCCATCGGGAGAAAAATCAGCATCCCTCATCGGATACCCGTAACGAGTAAAAATGAAGAATTCTTGGGCAGCACCATCTGGGTATTTTGCACCCTTCAAGCGAGGGACACTGCCAAATCCTTCACTCTGGGTAAATATCAACAATTGACCATTAGGCGATAACACCGGATTGGTGTTTTTTAGATCACCACTGACCGTAAACCGTTCCTGCTCCGTACCATCCGGGTTCATTATCCAGACCTGGAAAGGCCCTTGTCGAGTAGATACAAATATTATCTTTGCTCCATCTGGAGACCAGGAAGGTTGATAGTCCCGATAATTAGCTTCAGACAAAAGTTGCAATTTATTTGTCTTAAGATCTCTCATCCAAATCTGAGGTCGTTCACTTTCTTTTAGAGCAGTAAAGATAATCTTCTCGCCATCTGGAGACCAGGCTGGGTCAAAATTACCTGTCCCCTGGATGGGAAATGAGATCATATTCGATCCATCCGCATCAATAATAAACAGGGCTGACCCCACATAGGTTTCCCAGTTTTCATTGCACGGCGAAATAAAAACCAGTTGAGTGCCATCTGGAGACCAATCCGGTTGACAGGCGCCCGTGGGAACCTTGGTGACTTGCCTTAAACCTGTTCCGTCAATATTCATTATCCAGATCTGTGGTAAACCAGTGCGCGTAGAGGCAAAGGCGATCTGTCCAGACCCTCCACCCAAAGGAGTGGGAACCACTTTCCCAGCCCTGGTTGGAGCAGGAGTGTTCTCTGTTGCTTCGTATGGATAATTTATCGGTTTGGATGAAGGGGTTAATGTTGCAAATTGCGTTTCTAGGTACACTCCTGGTAGTGGATTGGTCGGCAAGAGTGTTTCATCGATATCGCCTGACATATATGAATTAGCAATATTTTTATCGTCCACTGTGGCTATTGATGAGGAATATGAAATAAGAGGTTTCGTCGCTTCCTTTGAAAAGAAGCTTACCATAAGCGCTGAGGCATCATCATACATTTGCTTTGGCAGGGAGGGTTCCAAAAGAAAAACAATACCGAATGCAACAGCAATAAGGATTAAACCAACCAAAACCGCGATGGCAAAATCCCGACCTTTTTTCCAACTAATTCCTCCAGGTGAAGATTGGGCTGCTGATTCCAGGAACTGATTTATGCCCTGGGGCTGTGCCTCACCTATCTCTACAGACGGAATTTCATTTGTCTCAAGCGTATCAGTCCCGTACACTGGTTGCAGTCCACCCACACGCATCTCAGAATCCACCGAGATCAAACCTTCCTCGGCACCCTTAGGCTGCACGGCAGTTCTTGCCAGAACCAGCTCATTTTTTAATTCCTGTGCAGTTTGAAAACGATCTTTCGGATGAACTGCTAAAGCCTTTTCTATGGCATTTGCTGTCTTGAGAGTTATTATATGATTTCTTTTCCGAACCGGGGTAAGTACAACCTGATCCATCGTCCTAGCAAGGGAATCCTCAGGTATCGAACCAGTCAGGGCAGCATACATAGTTGCCCCAAGCGAATAGATATCTGAACGTTGATCTGTGCGTGCTGCCCCATATTGTTCAGGGGGTGAATAGCCCGGGGTCATCGCTTGTGCACCAGTACTAGTCTGCTGTCCTTGATAAACAACTTTTGCTAACCCAAAATCAACAAGATATATGTCACCTTCTATAGAGATTCTCACATTACTAGGTTTTATGTCCCGATGGAGTATTGGTGGCATACGGCTATGCATATAGATCAGTGCATCACAGATGGCAATACTGATATCAAGCATATCTATCTCTTGGATAACAAGATTTCGTTCCATACGGTCACGAAGGTCATCCCCCCTGATGTAATCCATAATCAAATATTGTCCTTCTTCATCAATAACAAAATGATCAGAAACCCTTGGTAAATTCGGATGACGTAGACCGGCTAATATGACAGCTTCTTGTCGGAACTGACGGGCATATTCATCTGTTGTAAACAAGTTTTCTTTGACAGCAACCTCAACCCCCAAATTTTCATCGATCGCTCGGTAAATTGATCCCATTCCCCCCTGTCCTAGAATTTCTACGATTCGATAGCGATTATAAAGCAAAACACCACTTTCAAGAGCCATAGTTTTACAAAAAACCTTCCTGGCTATTATCTATGTTGATGTTGGTCTTCCTTACATATCAAGTGGTTTAATAATGAACTTTCCGATCTCCACTATACCCGGATTCCCTAAAGTATACTCTATATGTAAAAAATATTAATCATCGTCTTGACACATTATACCTGCGGTGATAAGGGAGGTGAAAAAGTGGCGAAATCAACCGCTGTTTCAGGATTGTCGAAAACGATAGAATCGATCCCCAGAACAGCGGTTGGTACGATTAATCCTACTTTTACCTCGCAGAATTCAGACTCACATCCCCTCTAGATATCCAGATTACGTACTTCACGAGCGTGAGTTTGGATAAATCGCCGTCGTGGGGGTACAGCGGAGCCCATTAACATATCAAAAGTGCGGTCAGCCTCCGCAGCATCTTCAATCGACACCTGAAGTAAAGTTCTCGTTTCGGGATCCATGGTGGTATCCCAAAGCTGTTCGGGATTCATCTCTCCCAATCCCTTGTATCTGGAAAGAGCAACTTTTCCTTCGGAAACACCCAATTCCTTTATAAAGGCATTCTTTTCCTCTTCAGTAAAAGCATATTGGATCTTTTTGCGATAACCTATCCGATAGAGCGGAGGTTGGGCAATAAACAAATGCCCTAACTCAATAAGAGTCTGCATATAACGGAAGAAAAAGGTAAGTAACAGGGTACGAATATGAGATCCATCTACATCCGCATCTGTCATGATAATTACACGACCATAACGCAGTCCAGAGATGTCAAACCCTTCTCCGATTCCTGTTCCCAGGGCAGATATGAGGGCTTTAACTTCGTTGTTTGCTAGAATTTTATCTAACCGCGCTCGTTCAGTATTAAGAATCTTACCGCGCAAAGGTAAGATTGCTTGAAAATGCCTGTCCCGTCCTTGTTTTGCTGATCCACCAGCGGAATCTCCCTCAACAATATAAAGCTCAGTTTTCTCCGGATCTCGCTCAGAACAGTCTGCCAGTTTCCCTGGAAGAGTTAAACTCTCCAATGCAGATTTCCTAATTACCAGGTCACGGGCTTTGCGAGCAGCATCTCGAGCCCGGGCAGAAGTTAGACACTTCCGGATTATGGCTTTCCCTGCCAGAGGGTTTGCTTCGAGGAAATCATTGAAAGCCTCACTAATAACCTGTTGAGAAATAGTCTGAACTTCAGGATTCATCAACTTCACCTTGGTCTGACTCTCAAATTGCGGATCAGGATGCTTGACACTAACGATAGCAGTCAGACCTTCACGGGTATCATCCCCAGAAAAGTTAGAGTCAGAATCCTTAAGGAGGTTATTTTTTCGGGCATAATCATTAATTGTCCTGGTTACTGCAGAACGCAAACCAGTGAGGTGAGTACCACCATCAATGGTATTAATCGTGTTTGCAAAAGCATAAACCGATTCCGCATATGCATCCGTATATTGGATAGCAGCATCGATTGTAATCCCATCAACTTCTTTCTCGGCATGAACCACAGGGTGCAGTATCGCTCGATTTCGATTCAGATAGCGGACAAAAGATGTGATACCACCTTCGAAGTAGAAAGTCATCTCACGATCATTTCGATCATCACTAAAATGAATGGTCACCCCTCGAGTAACAAAAGCCATTTCTCTAAATCGTTGGACCAGGGTTTCAAAGCGATAATCCAGATCGCCTTTGAATATTTCCCGATCAAACATAAAGGTCTGTCGTGTGCCCGTCTCCCCTTTTGATACAGTACCGATTACTTTAAGTGGTGCTTGAGGAATTCCCCGATGATATCGTTGGTAATGGGTTTTCCCATCACGGTTTACCTCGATTTCAAACCATTCCGAAAGCGCATTGACAGCAGACAAGCCAACCCCATGCAATCCGCCAGAAACTTTGTAGCTTCCCCCGCCGAATTTTCCCCCTGCGTGGAGCAAGGTCATAACCAATTCCAGGGCAGGCTTTTTCCTTTCTGGATGTATATCGACCGGGATTCCTCGTCCATTGTCAACAACGGTTACACTGCTGTCGGGATGGATGACCACATCAATATAGTCACAAAAACCAGCAAGGGCTTCATCAATTGAATTATCTACAACTTCATAAACCAGGTGATGTAAAGCCTTTATATCCGTCCCACCCACATACATACCAGGACGGCGTCGAACAGCTTCCAGACCTTCCAGAACCTGAATATCTTTTGCATCATACGATCTCAAGTCAGTTTTTTCTACCACACTTCCCTCCAAACGAATTGATGATCAATCCGATTTCTACAATCTCTTTTTATGTGATCCAATTTATTTTTACTGGATATGGTTTCAAGATTATTATTATCATTGCAAA
>CAZTJD010000033.1:17969-33118 GCA_964613985.1 uncultured Anaerolineales bacterium | reverse complement strand
AATACTCTTGTATATCACATTTCCGGAGAACCGACTTTCTCATCCTATCTCAGCCCAAATGTTTTTGCTTAGGGAAGCCTGTCACCTTGAACACATTGAAGGGTCTTTATGGTTAAAAAGGGAGATTCTTCACTCCGTTCAGGATGAAGGGCTGAGCAGTTACCAATTATTTATTTATAAACAAATTGTAGGTGAAAAGAATGGATCCAAAGATTGTTCGGCGGTACAGTGAAGAAATACTAGGTGAGGCAGGAAAACGGTATGGAATTAAAGCCAATCGATTACACCTATTAGACGGATTTGAAAGTTACATCTTCGAATTTTCGCGATCAGATGGCAATTTTATTCTACGTTTAGGTCATAGCCTACGCCGGAAGAAAGCCCACATCCAAGGTGAGGTTGAATGGATCAATTACTTGGCTGATGGTGGAGCTGGTGTTGCGAAACCCATTCAATCCATTCGTGGAGAGTTGGTCGAATTTATTGATGATAACCAGGATGGAGCGTTTCTGGCAACAGCATTTGTAAAAGCTTCTGGAAATCATCCAACGAAAGCGCAATGGAATCCAAGATTGTTTGAGGTTTGGGGACGATTAGTCGGTCATATTCACGCCTTATCTAAAACATATGTCCCACCGAATGAGGAGTATGATCGATATGAGTGGGACTCAGCGGAGAATATGCAGGTGAGTGAATGGCTGCCACCAACGGATGAGGTAATTCAAAGGAAATTCAAGGAATTAATAGATTATCTCCATTGCTTAGAAATGGATAGGGAAAGTTATGGCATGATCCATCAGGACCCTCATGCAGGCAATTTCTTTGTCGACCAAGATTATCGGATAACCCTATTTGATTTCGACGATTGCGTTTATGGCTGGTTTATCTATGATATCGCAATGGTCTTATTTTATGCTTTGATGGGTCATGAAAATGATCTGGAATATATTAAGACATTTACAAAATATTTTCTAAGGGGCTATTACCAAAGGAATTTTATTGATCCTCTCTGGTTTAGGGAGATTCCTTACTTTCTGAAGCTTCGTGAAATTGACCTTTATACTCAGATTCATTTTGCATTTGGGGGTTTTGACAATATTAATGATGCCTGGTGTCAAAATTATATCCGGGGACGAAAGCAGAGGATTGAAGAGGAAATTCCTTATATTGATTTCAATTGGGAATCATTTGCAAAGCAATTTCAGCCATTAGTTAGGTAGAAAAGAGTCCCTCGACAAGGATAAAAAAGCGGACTATAATTATTACAAATGAGTTTGTGATACAAACAGATATATACTGCAAACTTATTCTCGAAATTAAATCATGAAGGAAGAATAACATGAAAAAGTTAATCTATCAACAAAAAAGAAAGCGGAGCGAACGATTTTGGAAGACTGTCTATTGGACATCATAATGGGAGTTTACAACCTATTGAGTGGTTTTTTCTTGATGAATCGAAGAGTGATCCTTAACTATATTTGGCTGCCCATAGGTCTGGCAATTGTTGATGTCATTCGACAGAAGTATATTTATCCCCGTACCGGTTATGCAAAGATTAAAATACCAGCAAAGGACACCCCTTTTTATCTTATCTGTGACCGTTTTTGGTTTGCTATTGACTGGTTTGTTGGTAGGTTTTTTGGTGCCTTCTATTCATATTTTCAAGGGAGGATGGAACGTAGTTGTCTCTTATGGTTTAGCCATTACGACAATAATCTATTTTGGGTTTCTTGCAAAACGATTTGATCTACCAAGATGGTATATCCATGGCACCTTATTCGGTTTTGCTTTTATCCTTTACCGGAGCTTAAAAACTCCGTTTGTGGTCTTCGCATTGGGGTTTATTGTGTCTGTCATTGGTGTGGCTTTTTTTATGGATTTCCTTCGAAAGTATCCACCCAACAATGATGAGACACCTCCTATCAAAGAGGGCTCAAATGTCTGCTAACCCTACTGATATAAATTTTGAGACATTGGTTGAAATTAATAAACTAATTCATGAACCGGCAAGGTTGATGATTTTGGTTACGCTCTATGTGGTCGAATCTGCAGATTTCCTTTGGGTTGAGCGCCATACTGGATTGAGTCGAGGTAATCTCTCATTCCATATGAGTAAACTGGAAGAGGCAGGTTATATAGAAATAAAAAAAGAGTTTGTTGAGAAGATCCCAAGGACCATGTTGAAGATCACGGAGGATGGGAGGGCGGCATTATTAAACTACACTCAAAATATGAAGCTGGTATTGGATAGGATTGATAATCCGTAGTAGACTTTTGCTATTCTTTTCATAACATGCAAAGATACTAGTAATCCTGCCATTCCCCATTCCAACAGATATAACGCTCCAAAACGGCTTCTTTCCGACCGCACAGGCAGAGCTGATCTGACCTGGCAAAACTTCCATTATCCGTCATCGATTTTCAATCCTTTCATAAGCTTCCAAGGTCATAAGCGCTTCAAGGGTCAGGATTCCGCGCCATTCTGTTTTCGCGATTTGCCAATCATCGTGGTAATCGACCCATGACCAGGTTACATCCCAGAATCCCTCAGGATTTTGTGACTCTACCAGGTAGTCAAGGTGTGCAGGTATACAATCTGCCAGGGTGGCAGCAGTAATTGATTCAGGTGTTGGAGCCAGTTTCAATGGAGGAATGCTATATTGGGACCAGGCTGCTGAGTCCCTGGTTACAACCAGGTTGGCCAGTATGCGAACTCGATCTATCAATTTCTCCCGTATTTCTTGGGGAAGTTCAGGTGTTTCAGCTAACCTGCGGGTATAAATCAGTGCATCTCCACCCCCTGAGAAGGTTTCAACACCCACATCGAACAGGTCGGTAATTGTGGGCTTAGTTATGTCAGCCAACCAACCCTTTGGCAGCAGATCGGAGTAACGATACAATACTGCTAGGATTCCAGCACGAGGGATAATTTTGAAGTTATCAAACGTTTTCGCTAATGAACCTGATTCATCATGCCACCAGGGTGCGTGAGGGTACTCGTTGACATCCAGGGGTACTACCCGCCAGGTTTTTGTATCTGGATCCAATGCATTCAATAAAAAACAAACTGCGGATAGCACCAGGGGGTGGTCAGATGAGGCACCCAATTTCACCAGAGTTCGCAATCCGATTTCCGTTGCTAGGGCAGAGGAAGATGGAGAGCGCATGTCTGGCTCCAAGGCTTTACCAAAACCACCGTCCTCAGTTTGAAATTGGGCGAGTTCTTTCAGGGTATTTCCAGCAGAAGCACCCATAAAATTATGGGCGAACAAAGCAGCTTCAAGGGAACGTGCCTGGGTCACCATGTAGTTACGGGCTTTGATATATTGATCTCGAGATAACTTCTTCATCTTATTTTCTTCCTTGTTTCATTTCAACCATATATTTTATAAAAGGGTGGAAAAACGCATTGAGCCGGAGGACAGGTCAAGGATATTTTTAGAATATTGATCAGCCCTCCTTTGAATGATTTTCATGTTAAAGTTTACCAAGGAATCGGGAACTTTTTATCCGATCTCACCAATTATTTTTTACAACTCTTTCTGAAGTGAATACCTGCCAACCTTTCTTTGATAAATCTCACTGCCGAGAAGGTTATTAACCATGTTAGAATGGCAGCCTTCTGTGCCAATCCAGTGAATGGAGGCATAGAACAAACCAATCAGGTCATAAGTTGAGGAAAAAACAAATATGTGTGGGATTTTTGGTATTGTCACACGGGAAATCAGAAATCTTGGTCCAATATTGATTGAAGCTGGGCATCGGCTGTCTTACCGGGGATATGACACCGTTGGAGCTGCTACGATTCCTGATGAAGGTGAGATTGATTTACGTAAAGATGTCGGTAGGGTTGAGGAAGTAGCCGAGAAATATAATTTTTCCGAGATGAATGGAAATCGAGCTATCCTGCAACTTCGTTGGGCAACATTCGGGGCACCATCCAAGACAAATGCCCAACCCCATCTAGACTCGGATGGGGATATGGTTGGTGCACATAATGGCAATGTGGTCAATAATCTTGAACTCCGGCAAGGTTTTATGGCAGATGGGTTAACCGTCCGATCAGAAAATGATGGTGAAAGCTGTGTCCATGCCGTGGAACGATATGTTGATCGCGGCATGGATATGATTACCGCCATCCGATATGCTCATTCGGATCTTGAAGGCGATTATTCGTTTGTAATTGGACGTACTGGTGAAGACTGCATCTATGCTATGAAAAATGGATCTGGTATGGTTGTGGGTATTGGTGAGGATGCTACCTGCCTTTCTTCAGATTTACCTTCGATTCTGCCGATCACAAGGAAAATAAAGCGGATTTATGACGGTGATATTGTCACCTTGTGGGCTGATCGCGTGGAAATCCATCGTGTCAAGGATGGTCTCTTGGTTGAAAGGGAGGTAGAAATAATCGAAGACAGTATGGAAGCAGTCCAAAAGGGAGGGTATGAACATTTCATGCTCAAAGAAATCCATGAACAACCGGTCGTTGCTAAGGATCTTTTGCATTATTGGGATAACAGCCAGGAGGTCGATATAACGGTTCAGAGGCTGATTAACTCGGATAATGTTTACCTGGTTGGCTGTGGTACCAGTTATCATGCCTGCCTTCTGGGTTCAGTATATTTCTCACGCATAGCCGGAAAAGTGACCATCCCAGTTTTGGCACCTCAATTTATCGTCCAATACGGACCAGCATTGAAACCTGACGATGTTGGGATTTTTGTAAGTCAGAGTGGTGAGACTAAGGACGTGCTCAACGCGGTGGAAATCACTCAAGAAAAAGGAGCTGGTATTCTGAGTCTGGTTAATGTCATCGGGTCAACTCTGACCCTGGTCAGTGAAACATGGCTTCCCCTGGTATGTGGATACGAAATTAGTGTCCCCGCCACGAAAACTTTCACAAACCAGGTGATTGGCTTTCTCTACCTGGCGATGAGAATGGCAGGAAAAAATCCAAGGGAACTATCGATCCTGCCAGAACTGATGAATGAAACCCTGGAACAGATAGAAACTGCAGTCATCCAAGCTGGAAAATTGGTGAATCCTTGGGATAATTTATATATCCTGGGCTATGGCCTCACTTATCCAATCGCCTTAGAAGGAGCATTGAAACTCAAAGAAATCACCTATGTCCATTGCGAGGGAATGCTATCGACTGAGTTCAAGCATGGTCCATTATCTGCTGTGACTGAGGATTTCCCGGTGATTTTCCTGGCCGAGCCGGAGAATGTCCCTTTAATTATCAGTGGCATTAATGAGGTAACCTGCCGTGGAGGCCGCGCTATCGTTGTCGGTCTGGATGACCCACGTTTGAAAGCCAATGCGCACCACCTTATCACTTTGCCCGATATGAGCGCTAATACATTTGCTTTGATGAGTGTATTGCCTTTGCAATCCCTGGCGTATAAGATGTGCCTCTCCCTAGGGTTCGATCCTGACTTTCCACGAAATCTGAGTAAAACCCTGACTGTGGATTAAGTTTCCTGTTCACTTCCCTTATTGCAAGCATTGTTCCACCATTGATGTCGTTCATTCGAATATTTAGGTTAACCCAAAAGCGCTCCCATTTACTTGTGAGCGCTTTCTGGATCTTGGACAGGGTTGGTATTTGCAATATGGCGAACGTCTCTAAATTATATTTGGGCGACAATGTTTACATACATTTCCCGGACTGCTTCGCCAAAGACTGCTAACAGAATGATGACAACAAGAGCGACTAGCATTATTAGAAAAGCATATTCAGCCAAACCCTGTCCATGTTCTTCCGGATTGAACTGCATCATGTGCACCTCCTTTCCGAAGAAACAGGGTTAATAGATGACTATATTGTAACAAGGCTTTTCCTTGACATATGAATTTTAGCAGAAACTAACAAATTTGTTAAGTACTTAGAGGTATTATCGATCAACCTATCATAGCCTGCAGATAATTTCCCTTAAATATCTGGCAAGGATCACACTGAGGCTGGATTTTCCATTCCGGTGATGGATAGATCAGCCTTTTGGTATCTTTCCCCTTTTGCTCGTTTAACGAGTTCTTAACCGAGCTGTGCTAGGAGAGCTGTATTCCAGTAATCGGGCAGCACGAGACCGTTTTTCCCTGCAAGCGATTTCCTTGGTTTACGAAGGTGCCGCCCAGGGTGGGACGTTTCATTAAATCTTCCATGGATAAGTGAGAAAAATCTACACCCCTTTGTTTTATAGGCAGGCAGGACCTATATATTGACCATCATTTTCTTTGATTTTACGATCTTGTTTTCTACTCAATCCCATTCTAGGGTTGTTCTGCTCTGCGCCGGGAAGAGAGTTTTTCTACCAACTCGGTGAATTTTGCCCGGTCAAGTGGATATTTAATTGCAAAGCCGATACCAATCATTAATAGGAAGGCTGGGATTGGACCAATGGTAATTCGAATACCCAAGAGCGCTCCAGGATCTTGTTGAGGCTGGTTTGCCACGTAACCTGTCGCTTCGAGCAGTAAAAGTACTAATGGAAGGGCGATGGAGGTGGCAAATTTCTTTGTTAGCGTGGTCAGGCTGTAAAACATGCCTTCATGACGTTTGCCAGTTTGGTATTCGTCCCATTCAATAGCATCAGGCAAAATAGCCCAGGGAAGCACGTGCGCTGCTGCCACACCCACACCAGCTAAAGAACACAGGATAAGGATCACACTGAGGCTGGTCGCTGGATTTACTAAAATTAATACAATTTGTACCACTGCCCAGAAGGCGATACCGCAGATGTAAGCCCACCGTTTACTCCAACGCTGGGATACCCAATTCCAAATAGGTAAGGCGAAGATAGCAATCACGAAAATTGTTGCCATAATGAGGTCATTTTGGGATTCACGTTGTACCACGTATTTGATAAAGAAAAGTAAGGAAGCCTGTAAAATTTCCACCGAGATCCAGGTTGCCAGGAAGATCGCCAGTCCATAAAGGAAGGGTTTGTTGCTCCAAGCTGCTTTGAGGCTTTGGACAAGGGTGGGTTTCTCCTGGTCCATGAACTCCTGGCGTTCCCTAGTACCGAGAAAAACCAGCAGCATTGGGAGGGCTGAGAGAAATCCAAAAGTAATGCCCATCGTTCTTACATTCGAAGCGTTTTCAGGCGTAAAGGTTCCAATGATCATCAAAGGGATGGTGAAAGCCAGCAAGCTGCCCAGGATGGAAAAGAACATGCGGTAGGTAGTGAGAGAAGTCCGTTCATCATAATCTGAGGTCAGTTCGGGTGTCAGGGCAAAATAGGGCATGTAGAGCAGGGTGTTTGCTGCTTCGAAGAGGATGTACGCCAGGGAATAATAAGCTGCAAGGGCGGCTGTCCCTTCCCAGGGTGGTCGCCACCATAACAAGCTAAATGTGATAGCCAACGGCAGCATGCCAAACAATAAATATGGCCTTCGACGGCCCCAACGGGTTCGAGTACGGTCGGAGAGATAGCCAAAGATGGGATCATTGATGTAATCCCAACTTCTTCCAATGAATATCGCAATGGCTGCGATTCCAGGTCGAATCCCGACAACATCCGTGAGGAAGATGGCAAAATAAGCACCCAAGATGGTAGTGGTCAGGCTAAAGCCGATATCTCCCACGCCATACATCAATTTCTCACGGCGGGTAAGTTTTTGGATCATTGTTTTTTCCTATATCGAGATCGTGATAAACGCACGGTGCGGGGGGATAATATTTCAAGAATAGTAACACCAAAACCATAAAACCGTGGTTAGTTTTATAAAGAATCTGTGGGTTTATAGCTGTATAACTTATTCCCCCACGTATCGAACCTACTTAATGGTTGGGGATGTCGAAGGTAAAGGTAGTACCGAAGCCTAATTTACTCTCAACTGTAATATGACCACCATGGGCTTCAACCAGCTTACGGCTGATGGCCAAACCCAGACCACTTCCAGCGCCTTTCGATCGAATCCTGGATTGATCTCCCTTCCAAAAACGATCAAAGATAAATGGCAGATCCTGATCAGAGATCCCTACGCCGCTATCAGCTACTTGAATAATTACTCCATTAGAGCTTTGGCAGGCGCGCAAAATAATTGACCCCCCTTCATTTGTGTATCGAAGGGCGTTTGCAACTAAGTTGGTGATGATCTGATCCAAGCGAGATGGGTCTGCATTGATAATCAAGGAACGATCATTAGAATTTGTGTATTTCCCTGCCGCTGATGTCTCTTCTAAAATCTGCACCTGCATGTCAATTTTTTCCACATCTATTTGCCCGCTGAAACTGGTGGTTATATCGTTCAGCAATTCAGGTATTTCTACAGGTTCGAAGTTCAGAGTCAGTTGACCGGCATCAGCCAACGATAGGGTTTGCAGATCCTGCACAAGACGAGTGAGTAGTCTTATTTCATCCAATAATACAGTGATCTGTTCGGGTGTTGGTTGGTAAACCCCATCGAGAATACCCTCCAGGTTACCCTGGATGATGTGTAGAGGAGTACGTAATTCATGGGCAACATCAGCAGTTAGATTACGACGTTGCTCATCCAATCGAGCGAGTTCAGCGATCATATTATTGAAAGAATCAACCAACTTACGAAAATCCTCAGGACCATGAATGGGCAAAGGGACTTGAACGCTAAGATCTCCCTGTCCGACAGCTTCTGCAGCCGTCATAACATCAGCAATCGGGGTTGCCACACCGCGAAAAACAGACCTTGCAATTGCAACAGCCAGCAGTGGCAGAGCCAGAGATAAGGAACATCCTAAAATCCAAACAAGGATAGTGATATTCCCAGCTGTATCAAAGAGTCGGGATAGAAGGTAAGCAAAGGCTCCCATCCCTCCAAGAACGAGGATTGTGATCAAGGCAAAGGAAGCAAAGAACCGGAAAAAGAACAAACCTCGTTGTCTATTTGCGAACTGGGGCCAGTGAGTATGATCATGATCCCAATTTTGCCAGTTCAGTTTTTCGTGGAAATGATTCTGTTTTCGCTTGTATCTTTTCTCCCATTTCGAATTAAATCGGTTTTGGGAATCCACCCTTTTCCAGCCTACCCAGGAGTCTTTATGATCCGTGTTCCTATCCTCTCGGTTTTCTTCTTGCATTGCTTTCAGACCTCATCATTGAACCGGTAACCGATGCCGTAAACCGTAAGGATATAGGTCGGTTGGGAAGGATCTGACTCAATCTTTCGACGAAGGTTTTTAATGTGTGCATCGACGCTACGATCGTAGCCAGTGATCTCGACGCCATGTAGTTTATCAAGCAGTTGGGAACGCGAGATAACTTGTCCAGGATTTTGGGCCAGGGCAGATAGCAGGGTGAATTCAGAACGGGTGAGGTGAACCTGTTGATCATCCAAAAAGATGCGATGGCGCTCCAAATCAATTTCAAGATTACCAACATGGATTGCCCCGGGAGTATATACCTTTCCCTGGACCCTCCGGAGCGTGGCACGAACCCTGGCTACCAGTTCTCGCGGGGAAAAGGGCTTTGTGATATAGTCATCGGCTCCCAATTCTAAGCCAATTAAACGGTCTGCTTCATCGCTCCTGGCGGTGAGCATGATGATGGGTACGGCGGACTCGCGGCGCAAGTCACGGCAGACATCGAGCCCATCCATTTTTGGGAGCATCAGGTCGAGCACAATCAAGTCGGGACGCTCACTTCGAGCGGTGTTGAGAGCAATCAGACCATCGCTTGCAATGAGGACCTTGTAACCTGCTTGTTCGAGGTAGTCCCTGGCTAACTTGGATATTTTTGGTTCATCGTCTACGACCAATATCGTCTCATTCATGGTTGAATTATATCTTTTCTTTAGCAAAAAAAGGTCAAATCCAACGCCGGGTTCTCTTCGTGTATGCAATCCAGGCACTTCCAAAGGTAGCTGCCATCATTTGCTCTTCTATATTGATGAATTTTATTTGGATGCTGGCAATGAATAATGGGATGATAAGGAATGGTGTCAGTGATCCCAGGATTATGCCAATGCCGATGAGAACAAGGACAAATCCAAGGTACATTGGATTTCGACTATACCGATAACAGCCGTCGGTGACCAGGTTTGTCGCTTGTATGAAAGGCTTGACGGTGGTTTTTGCTTTGTGAAACTGCTTTTCAGCCAGGCTACTCACTCCCACGCCAATTACCAGTGGTATTATACCCAGCAGGCTCCAGGGGATTGACAATAACTGAGGTCCCGGTAGGAAGAGATAGAATGGGATCATCAAGAAGATAGCTACCAGTAGATATGTGGGTGGCATAACATCTTTACGAGTTTTGTTTGATTTCACTTGTGTGTTTAACATTTATCTCCTTACTAGTGGATGTTTATTGTGTCCATGTGTCATGTTGGAATATGGATTGATAACGATGGATTAGCGCGGGTGAAAAGGATGATTTGATCATCCTCAAAATCGACCGACCAAGCGGGTTGACTCCGAAACAACTGAACCAGGCATTGGTCTTCCGACATATCCAAGGCGAGGACCTGGATATGGTAGTCATCGAGCAGTTTGACCAGCTCATCGTTGTTCGTATCTATTGGTGTTTTCACTTTCAATGAATTCATAACCTTGATCTTTCCTTCTAAATCTTGACAGGAAAAGAGGTGGAGGAATTTTGCAACCTCCACCCTTTGCCAAACTTATCATTATTTTGGGTTGGTATCTCCTTCCTGGTCATCTGAATTTTCATCCCTACCTGGTTTTTCCTGGTCAGGTTCTTTGGTCCCCCAGCAAGTACCTGGTCGATAGCGGCTGTGGTGATAACTGTGCCAAGGTCGTTTATTTTCTTCAGAGATTGGCATTCCAGGCGGATTCCACATATGGTAGTGGGCGAGGTGTCGGAATCCACTGGTCAGGATCAGCAGGATGATGAAGAAAAGGAATATGCCAGTGAAAGGGAGCAGGAATAAGGGGTGGTGATAAGGTCTCTGGTATGGAACCGGAACATTGGTGCCGGGCTCTGCAGTCCAGAGTCCTTCGGTCGCCCCATGGGTGTAGCCTGCTCTGTATATTGCGATCCCGCCGACGACGAAGATGGACAGGATTAGTAGAAAAGCCAAAGATTTCCAAAACCATTTCCAAAACATTTTCATACCTCCAGGTGTAATTTATGGGGCAGAGGTTTCTGCCTGATATCTCTTATTGATCCGAGTATGGTTCAGGATTGTGAAGATATTATGAAGAGGTATAGGAAACAGTGTGAAGGTTTGAAAATTTATCTAAAAATTGGCAAAAAGGTGAGGAGGAAGATATCAGGAGAAAATTAACCAGGGAATCAGGTTACTAGCTGATCAGGAAGTCGAGCAACTAGTTGATCAGGCATTTTAGTGATTGAGGAACGGTGGATGTTCTGTTGGTCTCGGGAATATCAGTATTGATTTCAATCCTTCTTGTCTTTGCAGATGTTAAAACCATAGCGTTTGAGGTGCTTCTGCAAAGTGCTCGGGAAGAGCTTCTGACCCCATTTTCGGCAGATATGCTCCGTCCAACCATAGGTTTCGTAGTCGAAGGTCTCCTGGCGGTCTCCTTGAAGAGGAATCATAGCTTTCAGTTTACGGTAATAGTCCTGGTCACGGTAGCCTTCATCCATGATGTCCATGGATTTATGAATAAGGTCGGACTCGAGTTCTGGGTATTCATTTTCAAAGAGGACGAATTCCATGGGGTAACGAGGCCGGGGTGGGGGATTTTCGGCGGGATAGCCCATGGTCAGGCCGACCATGGGGAAGACACGTGAGGGTAGCTTGAATTCAGCGATCAATTCCTTGGAGTGGAAGGGGATACCTCCAAGGAAGCAGCTACCCATGCCGAGAGATTCAGCGGCGATGACCATGTTCTCCGCCATGAGGGCAGCATCCTGCATGCCTAGGAGCAGTAACAGCATATCGTCACAGGCCATCTTCCAATCCCTTTCCGCCATAATGAGCTCCCAGCGGTGTGAGTCAACGCAGACAATGAAAAAAAGAGGGGCGTTGTAGGGATTTTCCTGCGGATCACGCTTGAGAAGAAGGCTGCAGAGCTGGGAGGCAAAAGGTGCTTGTTGGCCTGCGCGGACGACCGTTTCAAGCGTCTCATCTGGGGGCATGTCAGGTTTGTATTCACGGATGGATTTGCGGTTGAGCATGGTCTGGATAATGGGGTTGTCGATCATCGGTGTCCTCCGAGGGGTAAAATTTTCGAAATGGCTTTCTTATGGTCAGGAGTTGAAAATTTGCGAATTGATATGTATTCTAACCTATAAAATGGGGGAAAAATCTAAAAGGTTTTTCAACAGAGCAGGGATTAACGATCGGGAGGTGAGGTTAGATGCAATTTCGTACTTTAGATTGAGTGTATAGATTTTGTTAGCCTCCAGAAATTGGGGTAGGAGGGAACTCTGCTGCAACATCTTGTCATTTCTGATCCACCTGTGTATAATTCGATCCTCTCGGGCGGTTAGCTCAGTTGGTTAGAGCGTTGCGTTGACATCGCAAAGGCCGTTGGTTCGAGTCCAATACCGCCCATGCCGAAAAAAATGGATTGTGAAAGCAATCCATTTTTTTTACTTACGGCGGATGGCTGAACGGAAGAACACCGTTCAGCTTGGCAGAATGGAAGAACGCCATTTTGCAGGTTACTTGAAATAGGAAGTCGGGAAAACACCAAACTGCAAAGGTGTCGCAAACGGTTGAACGCGAAAGCGTTCAGCTTGGCAGATTATTGCTACGCAAAAACTGCGTGGAGTTTAATTTTAAAGGGAAACCACGATTCGGATTGACAGTTTTACATTCGCAAAACTGCTAAAGGAGATGATTGAGATTACCGAAAACTGAGCGAGTGAAGGGTGAATTGGATCGTTTCTGCTCATTGATCATGAATCGTTTTTGGATTTGACCTTATTGATTGATGGAGTGACCAAGCTGCTGCTGGAGCAGGCCCGAGATCCGTAAAGCTGCGTTAATTCCAACAGTAGATAGTAGCAAATTCCGATACTGCGGTTTTCCCAGAAGAAGGTTTATCATCTTTTTGGGCTATTGTCAGGACTAAAAAAAGGGCAGGTGACCTTAGCCCTTTGCCCTGACAACGGCACACGAACGGCGCTCGGGTCGCTACTTGTTGCCCTATCCTCCGCTTGGGTGCCGCAATTCTATCATAGCAACTTTTGATCCTATTAGTCGATTTTTTGTTGTTAAAATGGTCGGTTTTTTGATGTGAATTTTTAACATTCAAAATGCCCAAGTGGTCGACTTTTTCATTGACAAAAACATGTATGAGAAATGGAGGGGAGTGGCTGAATGGCTGTGCTTCGCACAGCGGCTAGACTACGTATAGCTTGATTCAGGGAGGCCATTCCTTACAAGGAAGAGGGCGTTGGTTCGAGTTCATTCTAAAAAGGTGGAAACTAATTCCGATTGCCGATTTTAGAGCTAAAAGTGGAAAACTATTACCAGTAAACCTAAAAATCTCGTTTTTAGCAGCGAAATGGGTAATCATTCAATTGACTCTTGAAAAGTTCTCCGGGGAGAAAGGTACTTGTGAAATGAATAATCTGCAACGAACAGCCTTGTATGACCAGCATGTATCATTGGGAGCAATGATGGTAGCGTTCGCCGGTTTGGAGATGCCAATCCAATATCCGACCGGGATTATTGATGAGCACCTGGCGACGATCCAATAGAAATATCTACAAATTCCACCGTTGTACAACTTCCCGAAGTTCATCGTCAGTGATGCCTAGATATCTTTTGGTGGTAGCGATACTGGAGTGGTTGAGTTTGTTCATGATGAGTGCCAGGTCTACTCCCTGTAATCGGGCATGGTATCCCCAGGTTTTTCGCAAACTATGAGCACCATAATTTCCATGCAATCCGACTTCCTGACAAATCGATGTGGTAAATTTCCAGGCTTGACCACGCTTAATCGGAATAGAGAAGTTATTAGATTTTGTGTTGAAGAAAACAAAGTGGTCAGGGTTATCAGCAACACCTTGATAAGCCTCTATGTAATCTTCAAGTGCTTCTTTTATACTTTTATTAATAACCACTTTGTGCCGTTTACCCCGCTTCTGCTCCTGGATTTGAAATCGTTGTTTAATATGACCTTCTTCGTCAATGAAATGCCCGATTCGTAGGGTCAACAGATCCGATATACGTAGTGCGGAGTTGATCCCGACCACGAAAAGCAACAAATCGCGGTAACGTTGTTGTCCACGAAGGAAGTTTTTGATTTGAGCAATCTTTTTCCGATCACGGATTGATTCGACGAAGATCACTTGTATGGTGGCTCTCGATTACATACTAACGATCAGGGTTCAACCGCAGGGCAGCTTTGCAGCGTTACCCTCGCTGATAAAACGGGTGCAACAACTAGAAATTCTTCAACTTGGGTTCGCTATAGCCCAGTCGGCTGAAATCCGATGTTAGCCCCCCCGTCAACAGAAAGACCGTTTGTCTCTTTTACTTCAGTATCAGCGGCAGGTATATAAAGAAGGTGCAATCGAGGATGGATTCTGTCAGGTAACCGCTCGTATCCACGTTTCCAGCGACTGTATCCGCGCCAAGGGTGTTGGGGCCGGTCGCCGCGCCCCACCAGTTACCGGTGGCTATTTGCTGCGCGGGTTGGTTGTTTAAGAAGGACGTGGCGCTATTGCCTACGATGCAGCTGCCCGTTACGCTGGTCACCCCGGAGTTGAACACGCCGCCGCCATTGGCGGCCGTGTTATTCTGGATGCGGCTGCCATCCATCATTATCGTGCCACTATAGTTGTAGATACCGCCTCCGTTGGTGGTGGCCGTGTTACCCGCGGCAGGCCCACCGATGGTGCTGCCGTTCTGGACGGTCAGCATTCCCCAGTTGTAGATGCCGCCTCCGTTGGTCGCCGTGTTGGCGCTGACGGCGCTGCCATCCATCATTATCGTGCCACTATCGTTGTAGATACCGCCGCCGTCGGTGGTTGCACTGTTGCCCGCGCCGGCCCCTCCGATGGTGCTGCCATTTTGGACGTTCAGCGTGCCACTATTGGCGATGCCGCCGCCGTTGCCGGTGGCCGTGTTGGCGCTGACGGTGCTGCCATCCAGTGTTGTTGTGCCACCGCCACCGTTGTTGATGCCGCCGCCTCGGTTCGCTGTGTTGCCCGCACCGGCCCCACCGATGGTGCTGCCGTTCTGGACTGTCAGCGTGCCCTTGTTGTAGATACCGCCGCCGT
>CAZTJD010000033.1:15668-17869 GCA_964613985.1 uncultured Anaerolineales bacterium | reverse complement strand
ATGGTGCTGCCGTTCTGGACTGTCAGCGTGCCCTTGTTGTAGATACCGCCGCCGTATGTGACCGCCGTGTTGGCGCTGACGATGCTGCCATTCTGGACTGTCAGCGTGCCCTTGTTGTAGATACCGCCGCCGTGGGTGACCGCCGTGTTGGCGCTGACGGTGCTGCCATCTACCGTCGTAAGTCCAGACTCCTGGTAGATACCGCCACCTCTGGTAGCCGCGTTGCCTGCACCGGCACCACCAATGGTGCTGCCGGCCTGGATGTTCACTCCTCCTTGATCGGCGAAAACGCCGCCGCCGTCGTTGGTGGCCGTGTTGGCACTGACTGTGCTGCTCGTTACTGTCGTGACGCCAAGCTCGTCGTTGTAGATGCCGCCGCCGTCGTTAGCGGCCGTGTTCCCCTCGCCTGCCCCGCCGATGGTGCTGCCGTTCTGGACTGTCAGCGTGGAAGGTAAGTATATGTCGCCGCCATTGGAGATTCCACCGCCATACCCGCCGCTACCCTCGCTTTCGATAGCCGTGTTGGCGCTGACGGTGCTGCCATCCACCGTCGTAGTGCCGGTATAGTTTCTAATACCGCCGCCGTATTTAGCCGTGTTGCCCGCACCCGCTCCGCCAATGGTGCTGCCATTTTGGACGTTCAGTGTACCCCAGTTTAAGATACCTCCGCCCCAGCCAGCAATGTTGGCGCTGACCGTGCTGCTATCCACCGTCGTGGTGGCGCCGGGCTGATTGTTAATGCCGCCGCCCTCGAAACAGTTCGAGTTGCCTGCACCGGCACCGCCGATGGTGCTGCCGTTCTGGACTATCAGCGTGTCATTGTTGTAGATGCCGGCGCCGTGGGCACCCATGTTGGCGCTGACCGTGCTGCCATCCACCGTCGTCGTGCCGCCGGACGCATTGTATATGCCGCCGCCGTGATATAGGCTATCATTGCCCGCGCCGGCCCCGCCGATAGTGCTGCCGTTCTGGACTATCAGCGTGTCATTGTTGTAGATACCGCCGCCGTTGTTGTTGTTCGCCGTGTTGGCGCTGACGGTGCTGCCATCCACCGTCGTCGTGCCGGTCGAGTTGTAGATGCCGCCGCCGTCGTTGGTGACCGTGTTGCCCACGCCTGACCCGCCGATGGTGCTGCCGTTCTGGATTGTCAGCGTGGCCAGATTGTAGATGCCGCCGCCGTTGGTGGCATCGTTGTATCTGACGGTGCTGCCATCCACCGTCGTCGCGCCGAACGCGTTGTAGATGCCGCCGCCGTTGTTGGAGGCTGTGTTGCTCGCGACGATGGAGCTGGTCTGGACATACAGCGTGACCATGTTGTAGATGCCGCCTCCCATCGTCATGACCGTGTTGTAGCTCACGGTGCTGTCATCCATCGTCGTCGTGCCAGCCTTGTTGTAGATGCCGCCACCGTAGGTCGCCGTGTTGCCCACCCCAAACCCACCGATGGCGCTGCTCTTAACGTTCAGTGTTGCCTCGTTGGTGATACCACCGCCATCGTGGGCCTGGTTGGCGCTGACGGTGCAACCATTCAACGTCGTCGTACCGGCCTTGTTGTAGATGCCACCGCCGGTCCCGCCGGTGATGCCATTCTGAATGGTCATATCTTTAAAGGTGACTGTGTTGGCGCATCCGCCACCGGGACAAACGTGAAACACCCGGTCAATCCCGCCACCGTCAATGATGGTATTCCCAACACCATTGCCCTGGATAGTCAGATCACCGCCGTCCAGGATATCCAGATCTCCGCTGGCATTGGCGTCTTCGCTAGCTGCCCCAGCCAGGACAATGGGCGACAAACCAGAGACAAAGGTGATGGTGTCGGGTCCAGGGTTTGTATTGGCGTCGGTGATGGCCTGGCGCAGGGACCCAGGCCCACTGTTATTGGTGTTCTCTACTTTGATGGATCCAGCACGGACCGGCTGCGTGACCACCAGTAGACTGGCCAGTAGGATGGCAACGGCAGCAACGACAGACAGACGGATTCCCCTGGCGAGTTTGCCTACAATTTTACTGTGATTCATAGTTGCGTTCCTCCTTCTTTCATGAATGCCACCAATTCAAGCTGTAAACGCTCGAATCGAAGGCTTTAATATCTCCCGACCCCAATCCTCTCTTTAGAGGGTTCGACATGTCATTTGGCTGGTTACGAATGCGAACCACAAGGAGAGAAAACGGTAACGACGAGTAATTCAATTGTGTTC
>CAZTJD010000033.1:0-15658 GCA_964613985.1 uncultured Anaerolineales bacterium | reverse complement strand
ATCCTTCCGTCTTCGACACAGATGGGATAGCACTGGCTAAAGATTAAGCTCACCCGCGGCCTGGTTCTAACATGAGAGCCTTTGTGTGTTTACACCGTCGCTGACCACAGAGCGATCGATTTCCCCGTGCATTACGCAGTCGAGTGCAGGGTGGGTTCGGTGGCACCTTGTCCATCAATCATTTGTAATCCATTATAGCCATCAAAATTCTGAATCTCAGGCTTGCTTACGAATTCATTGCTGAAAACTCGATCTGAGCCTCTCTAAAAACATCCTTCTCCTTCAATCATTTTTTCTAAGAAAGCAAAACGGCAGCAATTCGTAAGAATTTACTGCCTGTCATGTTCGGTGAGGGATCGATGGTAATGGAAATCGATATTATTACTGTAATATACCATGGAATTGTAACTTTTACTTCATAAACCGAACACACTCAAAGCAAACTGCCGGGGGGATTACACAAATTGTATTTGTAATTTATCCTAGAAAGAATGATACACCTACGTTGAACTATTGAAACCGCCCTGTCCAAAAATACTGTTTTCACAGAAACTTATATCAATAAGCAATAAGCAAGCAGATCGCCTTTCCAGGTTGATATTTTCGGTGCAGATCTGGTGCAGATTGTGTCCAAAAATATAGAATCTATAGACTCAATGGACATTTGAACCCCCATGTATTGGACACTAAAGACTCTGTACTACTGTAAGTCTCTGTATAGACACGGAACCAACCGACTCTTAATCGTTAGGTTGTAGGGTTATGACCTTACCAGGTAATATATTCAATCCCTGAATAAATATTGATGGGATGTATAGTTATAATCAAATTGAAGGGGGTTGATTCGTCCTTCCTTCTTCATGCCTGGTGCAACGTGGTGCAACCCCGGTACCATGGCATGGAAATTATGGACTTAGTGGACAAAAGGACCCCCATATCTGGTGATCATGTGGACATAATAACCTAGATATAAGGGGATAGACACAATAGACACCGACTGAACAAAAATGTTCAGCTTTGCCCATTCCTTACAAAGAAGAGGGCGTTGGTTCAAGTTCATTCTAACAAGGTGGAAATTAATTCCGATTGCCGATTTTCTAGAGTAAAATACCGGGGATGAGTTATAGATGGAAAAAAAACCAAAAAACCGAGGTTTTCGAGGGCGTTAACGCTCAAATTACCGATTTTCGAGCTTAAAATGGAAAACTTTTATCATCAAATCCTAAAAAACTCGGTTTTGCAGCGAAATGGGTAATCATTCAATCGGCACTTGAAAAGTTCTCCGGGGAGAAAGGTACTTGTGAAATGAATAATCTGCAACGAACAGCCTTGTATGACCAGCATGTATCATTGGGAGCAAAGATGGTAGGGTTTGCCGGTTGGGAGATGCCAATCCAATATCCGACCGGGATTATTGATGAGCACCTGGCGACGAGAAAGACGGCGGGGGTGTTTGATGTATCCCATATGGGTCGTTTTAAGATTCGCGGTAGGGAACGGCTCAGGTTCCTTCAACATGTCTTGAGCAACAACGCTGAAGCCCTGAGCAGCATAGACCGGGGCGCACAGTACACATTCATCCCCAATGAAAATGGTGGTGCTGTGGATGATGCATATTTATATCGTTTTGTGGAGGAAGAATATCTTCTGGTTGTAAATGCCGCAAACCGGATAAAAGATTGGGAGCACTTCCAAGCTATTTTAGCGGACTTCAATGATGTGGATCTACAGGATCAGACAGAAGAAATCCTGATGCTGTCACTCCAGGGTCCTAAGTCTCGCTGGATCATGGAAAGCGTTATTGAATCTGGGCAGCTCCCCGAGCCAATGAGGAATGCAGCCAGTCGGGTCACTATTTTGGGGACAAATGTTGATGTAGCCAGGACGGGTTATTCGGGAGAACCCTTATGTTTTGAGCTTTTCGTCAATAAGGATGCCGGTCCGCAAATATGGGACGTCCTGGTATCTAAAGGGGCAGTGCCCGTTGGGTTAGGGGCACGGGATTCGCTGCGCCTGGAAGCAGGTTTGCCTCTTTACGGACACGAATTGGGATTAGACCCCGAAGGGAAGGAAATACCCATAATGGCGTGTCCTCTTGCGAAATTCGCAGTGAGTTTTTCGCCACTCAAAGGGGATTACATCGGGAAGCCAGCTTTAAAGAAACAATTCGAAGGTTTATGCGGGATTTTAAAGCAGGATTATACCCATCTATCGCAACTGCCCAGGATGATAAAACCAGTTGCGGTTACCGGTAAGAGAATCGCGCGCGCTGGAGTGAAAATTTATAAAGGAGACAAGCATATTGGTTATGTCACCAGCGGTACGATGGTCCCTCTTTGGACCGTGGAAGGAGAAGGGCTGGATTCCAGCCAAACAGAAGAACGACAACTGCGCCCACTATGCCTGGCTTACATGGACAGCGATATCCAAAAGGATGAAGAAGTTACATTAGAAATCCGGGGGCAACAAGTCCCGGGACTCGTTGTTGAGTACCATTTGCGCAGCGATGCCCCGCCTCATGCCAGACCGATTTTGATCGATCACGAAATCCCAATCCCAGAATCCCCGGTTGGAAATGTAAAAGAGCATGCCAGACGGCTTTTAAATAAGGCCATTGATAATACCTATTGGCGGCAATACGAATGCATCAACCTGATACCATCCGAGATGACCTGTTCGGTGATGACGCGGCTCTTATCGATCATGGACCCTGCTTTCCGATACGCTGAACACAGGGCATTGAAAGCACTGTATAACAGCGATGTCTTCTATTATCAGGGCACAGCCTTTATCGAAGAAGTGGAGCAATTATTAGTAGAGGAAATGGGTAAGTTCCTGGGATGCTCCCTGGTAGAAACGCGATTACTCAGCGGTCAAATGGCAAATATGGCTGTTTTCAGCGCGATGGTCGATTATATCAACAGGGTGGATCGCAAACGCGAGCCGAGGCGTATCCGCATGGTCATGAATAACCATATTGGAAAAGGCGGGCATCTCAGCGCCCAACCCATGGGCGCTTTAAAAGATTTTGTCGCCCACGATCCCAGAAGAGAACGACCAGCTATTGTGAATTTCCCCGTGATGGTTGAAAATCCATATAAAATCGATGTTCCCACCACATTGGAACTGATCGCGAAATACAAACCTGAATTGATTATCTTCGGCAAGAGCATGGTGTTACACAAAGAGCCGATTTCCGAGGTGAGACAATTTCTAGACGACCAGGACCTCGATGCGGTGGTGATGTATGATATGGCGCACGTGTTGGGACTCATTGGTCCGCATTTCCAACAGCCATTTCATGAAGGTGCAGATCTTGTAACGGGTTCGACTCACAAAACGTTCTTCGGAACCCAAAGGGGTGTTGTAGGGAGTTCCTGGCAGGAGCATGAAGAACGATATGCACTGTGGGAAGCCCTGGAACGCCGTGCATTTCCCGGTTCTGTTTCAAACCACCACCTTGGCACAATGCTAGGACTCCTGATGGCTGCTTATGAGATGAACCATTTCAAAGATGAGTACCAGCCAAGGGTTATTGCGAACGCAAAAGCATTCGGGCGCAGTTTGAAGGATGCCGGGCTTGATGTGGCAGGAGACCCGAAAATTGGTTTCACAGAAACTCACCAGGTGATCCTTCGGGTGGGATATGCGTTAGGACCGGAGATTGCTGACCGGTTAGAAGCCAACAATATTATCTGCAATTTTCAGGCTGCTCCTGATGAAGAGAGTTTCACTGCTTCCGGAGCGCTGCGTATGGGTGTATCGGAAATGACCCGGTTTGGTATGAATGAGGAGGATTTTATTATCCTGGCTGGATTGATTGGCGATGTGATATTGCACAAAAAAAATGTCATCGAACCGATTAAGGCACTCCGCAATCAATTTAGTGATCTGCAATATACCTTCAAGGATGACGAATTCAGCGACCTGTACGAGAGATTGTATGAGCTGGCAGGCTCAGCGAAGAGGACTTGAAAGGCGCGGTAATCACCATCCCAGGTATTGTTTGAATAATTACGGAGGAACCGAGATTGGCACTGATGATCATCGTGAAAGGGACATAATCCTTTGCCTGTGGGGGAAATTTCAAAATATATACTTTCAAATCCGGGCTAAGACTTCCGAAGTTTTTTAAAACTTCGGAAGTCTGTAAATAATAAGGTAGAATTTATCTTCAAGTAATGATTTCTTGCAAACAGGTGCCAAGTTATGCATCATGAAATAAAAAATGCCGGACCCTCTTTTTTCGAATTTGTGATCATCATCTCCTTGATGATGTCCCTTACTGCCATGTCAACGGATACCATGCTACCCGCCCTGCCCCAAATCGGCGCTGACCTGGGGGTGGTGGATGCCAATGAGCGGCAGCTGGTCGTTAGTATTCTATTCTTAGGTTTAGCGGCAGGACAGTTATTCTTTGGACCTCTCTCTGATAAAACGGGACGAAAACCGGCTGTTTATACTGGTTTTGTCCTGTATATTGTTGGTGACTTGCTGTCTGCTTTTGCGATCAATTTTCAAATGATGCTCATTGGGAGGCTGCTGCAAGGGCTTGGTATATCAGCACCACGAGCGATTACATTAGCCCTGGTGCGTGATCAATACAGTGGTCGCAGGATGGCGCGGGTGATGTCTTTTGTCACTACGGTCTTCATTCTGGTCCCTATGATTGCACCAACCCTGGGGCAAACTATTCTGCTGTTCTCTAGTTGGCGAAGTATCTTTTTCATATTTATGGTAATGGCTCTCATCACTGTGGTCTGGTTCTCGCGACGGATGCCGGAGACATTAGCTCCAGAAAATCGAGCACCGTTTTCGCTAAGACGAATTATGGATGCAACGCTCGAAATTGTAAAAAATCGAACCGCATTAGGGTATACCGTATCTGCTGGACTGATCAGTGGAGCATTTCTTGGTTATTTAAATTCAGCTCAGCAAATTTTTCAAGAACAATATGGACTTGGAAAGCTTTTTCCGATCATTTTTTCGATCATTTCAATTTCACTTGGTTTAGCTTCCTTATTGAACGCAAGCCTGGTTATGCGTTTCGGGATGCGTTTCCTGGTGCGTTGGTCACTGGTTATCATCCTTGGATTGGCGATCGCTGCCCTTGGCATTGCGTTTACTTATGCTGGTCAACCCCCGCTGTGGTTGCTGATGGCTTATATCATGATGACCTTTTTTGGAATCGGCATATTATTTGGCAACCAGAATTCCCTGGCTATGGAGCCCCTGGGTCACCTGGCTGGAATCGGGGCTGCAGTTGTAGGCTCACTCTCAACGTTTATCTCGATGCCTCTCGGAACAATCATTGGTCAAAACTACAACGGCACGGTCCTTCCATTGATTATCGGAATAGCTGTCCTTTCAGGATTATCCATTATTGTTATTCACTGGACTGAATCGAATGCGGTCTATGTAAAAGCGAGGAGCCAGCCGGAGAGATGAAACCCGGCCAGGTTTTGTTGGTGGAAAGTAAAGTTTATTAATGAGCAATTTCGGCGAGAGGGTTGAACTCGATTAAAGATAGATCTAGCAACTCAGTCCAATTTGAAACAAACGATCGCTCAAAGGAATACCTTAAACTTGATTGCTGGTAAAATTGTTTCAAGTTCGTCCTGTTTGAAACTTCCAATATTTGAAACCTTGTGAAGGTACTCTTTGGACCAGTTAGAAATACGGTCACCAGTTTGCTATTCAGTATAGAAGAGAGCCAGTTATTGATCAAATACCAAAGGATATTGAGATGACTGAACAAAATTGTGAGAACTGCCCTATCCGTAAAAAAGCTGAAGAAAAACCCAAGTCATTGTTAGCCAGGTTGTGGCGATGGCACACAAAATGGTGCCCTGGCTGGAAAGCCTACCAGGAGTCGTTGGTGAAAGAGCAGTAAGGGGGGAAATAGGAAATTTTTTTCATTTGAATTAGACTACCAATCCGGCCTTATCCTACGATATTGCATTTTGTGTCTGGTCTGGGCATTCTATTTCCAAATACCAGTGGATGATTCCGGATCACCTTCATAGTATTTATAAAAATTGTCAAGTGTATTTCTTACATTCAAGATAAACATCTCCAAGCATGTGATCAGATTGGCTTCTTCCATAGGGGTTTGAGCTATCATCTGGTAAATATAAGAAACGCTCAAGGAAATTCAAAAACCAGTTATCAACCATCATCCAATTTTCTAGCTCCACATTGGTATTTCTTAGAAAATAACTTGCCTCGCTGTTTCTAAAAAGTACTCCTTTTAGCTTCCTTGATTTCAGTTGTGCTTTAGGGATTAATTATTGGATTATCAGAATTGAACAAATACATTTACTGACAAACTTTTATAGCAAGAGTACAATATCAGCAAGAATTTACCCCAGGAGAAAACAATGCCCGATTTTTTATCCCGTCTTTCTAAATCAAAAGTCTTAATTGCTGATGGAGCGACCGGAACTCAGCTACAAAAGGCTGGATTGCCAGTGGGTTCAGCTCCTGAACGTTGGAATCTCGAAAATCAAGATGCTGTCAAAGCACACTACCAATCGTATATCGATGCTGGGTCTGATATTATTTTAACCAACACATTCGGAGGTACCTGTATTCGCCTGGAACGAGATGGATTGCAAGAGGAGTGCGTAAAGATCAATCAGAATGCAGCTACGATTGCACGTGATGTTGCTGGCAGTGAGATCATCGTTTTCGGAGATATGGGACCTGTGGGACAACTGATCGAACCAATAGGTATGCTGAAAGAGCAAGAAGTTACCCATGCTTTTGCTGAACAGGCCAGTGCATTGGCTGCTGGTGGTGTGGATGCCTTTTTGATAGAGACTATGAGCGACCTTACCGAAGCCAAAGCGGCCCTTAATGGTGTAAAGCGTGTCAGTGAGCTTCCAGTGATCGTAAGTTTTAGTTTCGATACACGGGGACGCACCATGATGGGACTCAAACCAGACCAGGCTATTCAGGAGATCTGGCAAATGGATGTGACAGCTGTAGGTGCAAACTGTGGCCGAACGCTTGATGAAACCTTGACAGCCATAAAACAAATGCGCCAAGCTGTCCCCGAAGCTGTGCTTTTAGCAAAGCCAAACGCCGGTCTGCCGAGAACAGATGGCACAGATTTGGTTTACGATGTTTCACCGGAAATTATGGCCAGTTATGCTCTGCTTTTTGTTGAAGCAGGAGTAAAAATCTTCGGTGGTTGTTGCGGCAGTACGCCAGAGCATATTCGGGAGATTGTTAAGGCACTAAAGAAATAAAATGAGTATCGAAGAAAGAGATCGTTCGCTCCTGGAATATCACCCAAAATACAGGAAATATCGTTATTTAATGCGGAAGCGGATTGTAGAAATTCTGCTGGTTTCGAGCATCTATGATTCTTTCATCATGGAAGAAGATGTGCGTCTTTCTGACCAGATCTATGAAGAATTCCACAACCTAAACCTGCGTACCTTGCCGCATATTTCCAGGGCATCCTCGGTCACCCAGGCGGAAGATTTGTTGCGTGAACAGAAATTTGACCTGGTGATCACCATGCGCCGGTTGGGGGAAGTGGACCCGTGGGCTTTTGCTGAACGTGTTAAAAAAATCCAAGAAATCCCCGTTATCCTGCTCTTGAATAACACCAGTGAACTCAACTATTATCGAAGAGAGACTACCTCGGACAAGCTAATTGATAAGGTCTTTGTATGGAATGGGACGACCAGCGTATTTGTGGCGATAATAAAAATGCTCGAAGACCGGATGAATGTCGATGAGGATACATCGGTCGGTGACGTGCGGGTGATTATCGTTGTCGAAGATTCAATCCGCTTCTACTCGCTTTATCTGCCGGTTTTATATTCGGAAATTATGCGGCAAACCCATCGCTTGATTCACGAGGGCAGGAATGACTATCACTCTCTATTGCAGATGAGCTCACGCCCAAAAGTATTGCTCGCCAGTACCTTTGAAGAAGCCATAATATATTACGAGAAGTATAAAGATCACTTGCTTGGCCTGATTACAGATATCAAGTTCCCTCGAAATGGAGTGCTTGATCCGTCCGCAGGTTTCGCCCTGGTTCAAGTCATTCGAAAGGATGCGCCAACGCTTCCAATTATGATCCAATCAAGCGATGAGGCGAATTGGGTCGAGGCGGATCAGCTCCAGGGATATTTTGTAAATAAAAATGACAGATCATTAGTTCATGATTTGCGCAACTTTTTATTGAATTACATGGGATTCGGTTCTTTTACTTTCAGACTCCCAAGTGAGCAGGTCGTTGCCGTGGCAAATAATCTCTTCGAATTCCGGGAAATCCTTGAGGAGGTACCGATTGAGTCACTGATATATCATGCCCAAAGCGATCACTTTTCAGGTTGGTTATCGGCGCGAGGCGAATTCGAAATGGCTCGCAAGCTGAAACCGCGCAAGGCATCTGAATTCGAGGATAAAGAGGGTTTGCGAAAATTGTTGATCAATACCTTTAATGTGATCCTGGAAGAACGGTTGGGGACGATTGTCGATTTCGATCGAAGTGGGTATCATCCAAACTCAAGGTTTGTTCGCCTGCGACCAGGGTCGCTTGGAGGCAAGGGTCGCAGTATTGCCTTCCTTTTGTATTTAAGGAGTCTATTCAGCGCGGGTTTTAACCAGGAATTTCCAAATATTATCATCCAGGTTCCAAAGACCTATGTGATTGGTACTGATGAGTTTGACCAATTCATGCGATTTAACAACCTCTATGATTTTGTGACTACAGATGCAAGTGATGAGCGAATCAAGGAACAGTTTGTCAAGGCAAAGGTCAGCCCTAATTTGCATTCAGACCTGGCTTTCATTTTTAAGGACAGCTCACAACCATTAGCTGTGCGCTCTTCCAGCAATTTTGAGGACTCACTTTTTCAACCATTTGCAGGTGTTTTTGCTACCTACATGATCCCAAATTGCCATCCTAGTTTTGATGAGCGGATCAACCAACTTGTGATGGCGATCAAACTGGTTTATGCCTCCATTTATTTAAGTTTATCGAGATCCTACGCAGAAACACTAGGAGTATCACTGGCTGGATCGCGTATGGCGGTGATTATCCAAGAAGTTGTTGGTAAACAGTACGGAGATCGATTTTATCCTACGTATTCGGGTACCGCTGCTTCCTATAATTATTATCCTCTTGGCGATCGTCTCCAGCCCGAAGACCGGATAGCACATCTTGTTCTCGGTCTAGGGAAAACAGTCGTTGAAGGTGGGTTGACAAGGCGGTTCAGTCCAAAGCGACCTCAGGTCAACTTGTATTCGGATACAAAGCAGATCCTTAAGGAGAGCCAAAGAAATTTTTATGCGATCCAGCGAGACTGTAATGAGTCAATTGATTTAGTGCAAGGTGAAAACTCTTTCTTGGAATGTTACAACTTGCGCCATGCGATTGAAGATAAAACCCTATCCGAAATTGCTGATACATATAATCCTCGAGATAACACATTTTCCAGTGGATTTATAAATCGGGATTCCGGATATCCTGTTATTACCTTCAACAGGCAATTGAAGATCAGCACTTTTCCCATGGCGCAAATTATTAACAGAGTTCTCCAACTTGGGGAGGAAGCGATGGGATGTCCGGTTGAGATTGAATTTGCCGGATGCTTGACAGAGAAACCGGATGAGAAACCGACCTTTTACCTGCTGCAGATCCGCCCCTTTATGGAACACGATGAGAAGATTAATAATGGGGTCGATGTAGATCAAGAAGAGGTTTTTGTTTACTCGAAGCAGATCTCTGGAAATCGGGTAATGAAGAATATTCGCGATATCGTATATGTCAAGCCGGAAGGTTTTGACAATACCAGAACTTTAGCAATGGTTGAAGAAATCAAGCGGATCAACAAGACATTAACAAGCCAGGAACGACCATATATTTTAATTGGTCCAGGTCGTTGGGGTACAAATGATCGTCACCTGGGGATACCTGTAGATTGGACTGCGATCAATGGGGCAAGAGTGATCATGGAGGTAGACCTGCCGGATTTCAAAGTAGATCATTCACAAGGAAGTCATTTCTTTCATAATATCACCTCAGCAGGAATCCCATATTTTTGTGTGAAAGGGAACTCTGCAGGAGACTTTATTGATTGGGGGTGGTTGGAAAAGTTGACCACTGTTACCGAAACAAAGTTTTGTAAACATGTTCAGGCTCCTGAACCTCTGCAAGTTATTGTCAATGGTAAGAAAAGAGAGGGGTGGATTCTGAAACCAGATGGTGAGGAAGGGCGGCAAAATTAACGAATTTTATACTTTTCTTTTATTTCATTCTTACAAAAGACTGTTATCTTAATATTGGAACAAAGAAGATTATTAATGAATTTCAGGAAGCACCTGGGGCTCATTAAATTCAAAGCCCTCGGGATCCCTGAGGGTTTTTTACTACCTGTATGTTAATTGAAGGAGACAGCACACCATGTATAGAACTTATAGAAAACCATCTCTTTGGAGAGAAATGGACCGTTTGCAAAATGATATGAATCGCCTGTTTAACCAATATAACTATCCCAGCCAGCGAATTGCACCGAGTTACCCGGCGGTTAACGTCTGGTTCAACGATGAAAGCCTTGTGGTAAGCGCTGAGATACCAGGTGTGAAAGCAGAAGACCTGGATATCAATGTGCAGGGGGAAAACCTAACCATCAGCGGAGAGTTAAGCGCTGACGAATTGCTAGAAGGCGCTCATTCTCACCGTAAGGAGCGTGGTTCCGGACAGTTTTCGCGAACGATACAGATGCCCTTTGCAGTTGACCCAGATAAGGTCGAAGCTAGCTGTAAGGATGGCGTGTTATCCATCAAGCTGCCTCGTGCCGAAGCTGACAAACCGAAGAAGATCACGATTAAAAGTTAACCTGAGAACGATTAAATGAGAAACCCCGATAATATGGAGGTAAGAAGAAATGGCTGAAGAGACGAAAACCATGCAAGTTCAGGAACAAGAAATTGTTCCAGATCAAGGTACAGAGCGGATCCGCGAACGGGCGACTTTTATCCCGAGAACGGATATCTATGAAACTGATGAGAACATGATCCTCGTGTTGGATATGCCTGGGGTCAATGAAAACTCCATCGATGTCACCCTGGAGAAAAATATCCTGACAATCACCGCTCGAAGTGTGATTGAAAGCCCAAAGGAACATACGCTGGCATTTGCGGAATATTTGCCCGGTGACTATAAACGAAGTTTTCTAGTTACTGATCAGATTAATCAAGAGAGTATCGAAGCTGTATATAAAGAAGGTATTTTACGGTTAACCCTACCCAAAGCTGAGGAACTGAAAGCCAGAAAAATCAGCATAAAAACAGGTTGACCAGCAGAATAAGAACCTACGAAAGGAGGTAGAAAAATGGCTATTACAGACCTGATTCCCTGGAAAAGAGATGAAACCAATGTTCCTATTCGTCGAGGAAATGAAGAAAACACACTTCTTGATCTCAGGAGCCAAATGAACCGCATGTTTGATGAATTCTTTCAGAGGCCGTTTGGACTGGGATCTTTCTTAGGTGAGCGGGATTTTGGTGGAACGTTTGCTCCACAACTTGATGTCACCGAGACAGACAAGGAAGTTACCATTTCAGCTGAACTGCCCGGATTGGAACCAGAAGATATAGATATCTCCTTGGACCGCGATGTTTTGACCATTAGTGGCGAAAAACGCGCTGAAAAGGAAGATAAAGGTGCCCGATATTATCGAGTCGAACGATCTTATGGTTCTTTTTACCGCTCGATCCCATTACCAAGTGAAATAGAAGCGGAAAAAATCGATGCGAGTTTCCAGCGAGGTGTTTTAAAGGTAATACTTCCAAAGACTCAAAAGGCAAAAGAGAAAGGTAAGCGAATAACAGTAAGGACAAGTTAATCCATTACACATGGCTTGAGAACTGCTCTATAGAATTTCGATTTGCCAGGTTTCTCAAAAGTATGGGATGGTTTCGAATTGAATATCAAGACCTGGCAGGTCTTGTCAAAGTGATTTTTAACCAGTCCAGAAAAACGGTTATAATGAAGACTCCGGATTTCCGGAGTCTTCATTTTTGGAAGCAAAACCATCACATAATGAGAACTCGTTGGTGCAGCGGTTATTTCGTGTTGGTGAAACTTGCTGCGAAGAAAATTAAGTATCAATAGATGTTTTGGAAAACATTTCTGAAGGTATAGATAAGGAAGCGTGTGAGGAACTCAGGGGATTTCCACCATTGCTTCAATTGGAGCAAAGGCGACACCGACCATACTCCTGCCAGTATGCGCTCCTAGAACCAGGGACATCGGCCTCATTGGTAGCCAGGTGCAGTCAAAGACCTTATCGATCATATCCCGTAATATCGCGCCTCCATCCGGGTTGAATCCGTGGAGCACCTGGACGTGAATCGATGAACCTTCGGGTTGGAATGATTTGATTTTCTCCACCAGGCCTTGAAGGGCTTTTTTAAAGGTTCGTGCCTGACCGAGTTGGATATAAGTGCCGTTAATTTTCTCCACCCCAATCATGGGCTTGATATCGAGGAGGGATGCAATTAAGCCTTTCATATGGCTAATTCGCCCACCATTTATAAGATACTTGAGATCTTTTAATGTGTAGATGCTTTCGCTAGCCTCGCTGATACGGGTCAAAGTATCCAGGATTTTCTCAACCATCCACCCAGACTTCAATGCCCGGGCAGCAGCCATTACCTGCCACCCAGCTGCAGCGGATAGAGTCTTGGTGTCGATATGGATGACATTGGCTTCGGGTACCAACGCTGACCCCGCTAATGCCGATTGGTAGGTCCCACTCAAGCCTGAAGTCATATGCACGGATAAGATGTTTGGATCGCTAACAGCTAATTTCCTATACACCTCTGCAAAGTCGCCTGCAGAGGGCTGGGAAGTGGTTGGCATTGTATTACTGGCCTCTAACAGGTCATAAAAGCTTTCCGGATCGATATCTTCTCCTTCTCGGTAAGTCTTTCCATCAAGGGTAACCTTGAGGGGGACTACATGAATATTGTATTCGGCTAAATCCTCAGGGCTTAAGCCGATGTCGGTTCCACTGTCTGTAACGAGGTTCATCACTCTCTCCTTCTCAACCGAATTGAAAAAACCTTTAATTTCTCGGCGGAGGATGTATTTTAGAAATCTTTTGAATCTAGATAAACGGAGACTTTAGCATATAAAGGACTTCAGGTCAATGTATTCTCCTCCTAAACTCATTTACGCTTAATCAACTTTTCCAATCAAGTAGATTGTTTTAGAAATTAATATTTCCTCCATTGATCTGTTTCACGACCTCTCTATACCGAGGTGTAGATTCAATCAGGGGAACATAGTAGACCGTCAATGATGATTACATTTGGTTCGATATATGATGAGAAATATGTATAGTAATTCCAAGGTAGAGATGCTTCATTCCGCTTTGCTCCATTCAGCATGACAATTTAAAGAATAATTTTTGACAGAGTACGCGTAGTCTGTCCATCATGAATCTTCTATTCGTCAAAATGAGTGAAACGAAGCATCTTTCACAGCGTACTAGAGATTCTTCAGTAGCAAAAGCCTTGACTTCATAAAAGGCGCTACTTCAGAAGGACATTATTAAGAATGACGATGGACAGTCTACTTGGTATCTAAATGAATCACATGATTTAATGTGTTCCTTGGATTCCAAGAAGAATCACTGAACATTTAAATTCTCAACTCAGTTTGTTTTTTACGTTTACTAACAAGAATTAATCTTGTTTATATATTGTGACAAAAAATGGAAATCCTCGATGATGGTCTTGAAACCGAGAGATGGTAGAGATGATATAATCTCGGCTATCATGAGAAGAAATGCCTGGATCTTTTCCCTACTGGCAATCCCGGGATGCCTGCTGGTTATCTTTCTTATTTACCAATTGCCACCGGTTAAGGCAAGGGTAGCTCCAAAATTGGATGACCTGCGCAGTCGAATACAATACGCGATTAATCCACCAGACGAAGCGTTGTTTATCCCTTCCGGTGGAGGAAATACTGAAAACCAATCAACCCTCCAACTCCTAAACCCAACATCCTTACCCGTGGCGGTAACATCAACCGAAACTTTGCTGGAGGATGTTACTACTTCAACACCAGAACCCACCTTGACCTCTACCCCGAGTCCTACATCCCTTCCGGAAAGCGTCATCCTGGAAGGGGTGGTTTACGTGGACCAGCATGGTCGTTGGAATTACTGCGGTCCGGCGAATCTAACCATGGCTTTAAATTTTTGGGGTTGGCCTGGGAACCGGGACGATGTGGCCCGAGTGGTCAAACCGGGGATTCAAGACCCAAACCTTGATTTTATCCAGCAGGGGAAATGGGATAAGAATGTGATGCCTTACGAAATGGTGGATTTCGTGAACGATGAGACAGAATTCAGTGCCCTGCAGCGACAAGGAGGAGACCTGGAAGTAATCAAGCGGATGATCGCTGGTGGATTCCCTGTTCTGATTGAAAAAGGGTATTACGAAGCGGATTACACCGGGAAAGTAGCCTGGTTGGGTCATTACCTTTTTACAACCGGATATGATGACGCTCGTGGTGAATTTATCGTCCAGGATGCGTACCTTGAACCTGGCAAGAATATGAGGGTAGATTACACCACCTACCTGAACGGTTGGCGTTCATTCAACTACCTGTTTATGATCATTTATCCACCAATCCGAGAGAGTGAGGTCTATGAGCTATTGGGGTCTTATGCTGATCCTACCTGGTCGTATCAAAAAGCCTTGGATACAGCCGAACTTGAGACCGGTATGATGACAGGTAATGATGAGTTCTTTGCCTGGTTCAACAAAGGCACCAGCCTTGTAAAGTTATTGCAATATGTGGATGCCTCATATGCCTATGATCAGGCTTTTAGGGTTTATGAACAGCTTGGAGATAATGATAACCAGCGTCCGTACCGCATCATGTGGTACCAAACCAGTCCATTTTGGGCTTATTATTACGCCCAACGATACCAGGATGTGATCGACCTGGCGAATTACGTGCTTTATGACACTATTTCAGAACCCACCTTAGAAGAGAGCATATACTGGCGAGGGCAGGCATACCTGGCTATTGGCAGGACTGATGAGGCGATAGCTGATTTTCGTGAAACCGTGCGACTTAATCCAAATTTTAGTCCTGGGTGGGCAGCTCTGGAGCAGCTAGGCGTAGGACCGTGATCGATGATTAAAATACTGCACTTTGCTGATGCACATATTGATATGGCAAACTACGGACGCCATGACTTGGAAACTGGTCTCCCTATGCGGGTGATGGATTTCTTAAAGTCACTGGACGAGATTATTGATGCAGCTATCGATCATCAGGTCGACCTGGTTATCTTTGCCGGAGACGCATATAAAGATCGTAATCCTGCACCAACCTACCAGAGGGAATGGGGGAAGCGGATCATGCGGCTTTCTCGTGCTGATATCCCCACCATTCTCCTGGTTGGCAACCATGATCTTTCTCCCGCCTTGGGTCGAGCCAATGCTTTAAACGAGTTCTCAACATTAGAAGTACCCAATGTTTTGGTCATTGACAAACCTAGTTTTCTCGGACCAGATGAACTATCTGGCGTCCAGTTACAGATTATTGCTATACCCTGGATCTACCGTTCGGGTATGGTAGCCCATCTTGATCTACCTGGTGGTGATC
>CAZTJD010000032.1:0-33731 GCA_964613985.1 uncultured Anaerolineales bacterium | reverse complement strand
TCGGGGTCACCAGGTTCACCACTCCCAGGATCAGGATTGCCAGGATCCGTATTGCCAGGATCGGGATCACCAGGATCGGTGCTACCGGGATCGGTGTTCCCAGGACCCGTATCGCCTGGGGCCGTGTTACCAGGATCGATGTTACTAGGGTCAGTGTTGCCGGGATTCTCCCCGTCCAACACTTCGACTTCCTCAGGTTCACAACCTTCTAGTCCTGGGCAATCATTATTCTGGTTCTTCTTGGGATCAGCATTCTCAGAAGGACTGCCAGTAACCTTCCCCTGGTTGTCATAGAACATCTGCTGGAACATCAGCGGTTTTTCCAGGCCTGCTTCTGCCATTCGGTGTTGGTTCTCTAGCATTGCCTGGAGTTGTTCCAATGCAGGATCTATTTCCTCGGGTTGTCCCAGAATGGTCATTAGTTGATCGCGCGTTCTGAGGTTCCATTGAATATGGAGAAGTGCTCTTTCTGTTCCCTCTCCATCCATGGATGCGGCCAGTTGAAGCATCGTTTGAAGTTGAGTTTGAAGATTTTCCATCACTCCTTCAGGGACTTCTTTTCCTTCTTGGGTCAGGGTAACAATTTCATCCACTCGCTTGTTGGTAAAAGAAATGAGTAAATCAACTTTCGCCTCAGAGTTATATGTTAAGGAATACCTGGCATCCTCAAAAAATAATTTCACTGGATAAAGCAAATCGTTGGGCAGGCTATCCTGGGCAGCATAAGCAGTAATGCCGCTGCCACCAAGTGCTAAGACAAAAACAACGATAATTGAGGAAATCGCATTGAACATAAGATAATGATCCTTTCGATAGGAATTTGATCTTTCTCGAGTTGTTCTAAATTTTTCTGCTATCCACCCATTTAGATGTTGAATGAGACTGATGGATATGTTCTTCTTTACGTATCGAGACTCAGCTAGGAATCTAGCCTTGCCATGTGCTGCGAATCTTGGGTCTCTTGAAGAAGTTTCCCTTAAGGTTTCCAAGAGAGCCAAAGTCTCTTTCTTGATTGGTTCTTCGCTAGATCTCATCACTTTTACTCATATAGACCAGTTAATAATTGATTTAAGGTCACCAGTGCCCTATGCTGTAGGGATTTGACGGCTCCTACCGACTTTTTCATCGTCTTTGCTACCTTGAGATTACTCCATCCTTCAAGATATTTCAGGACAATCACCTCACGCTGTTCCGGTGTTAACCGCATCAATGCTTTTCGGATCTGTTCTTTCAGGTGAAAATCCTCGTTACTCAATGGTAGATTGGGGGTGAGTTCTACCTCGACCATTTCATCTAATTCCAAAAGCAAGGATGACTGGTTTCGGTACTGGTCCGTAATCCAGTTATGGGCAATACGGAAAAGATAAGCCTGTAAATGTTCTTTAGGACCACGACCATTTTTTATAGCTTGTAAAAAACGGCTAAAGGTTTCGGCAACACATTCTTCCGCATGATCGCTGTCACTTAACAAACGCACTGCATATCGATAAAGCGCAGGACTATAATAATCGTATATTTCTGCCAATGCTTCTTGGTCGAATTTCCGTGCACCTTTCAGCAATTGTTTTTCGGTTGCCATTTGTTTCTTTATCTACTAAGACGGTAAGTTCCTGATTTAGATACGGTATCTTTGAAAATTGCCTGATTCTCCCAATAATACCTTGGAAACAAGATACAATAAAGCGAAAATCTCGTTTGAAAGAGTGAAGCGAAAGGAGTTCTCAATATGGATTTGGGTTTAAAAAACAAGATTGCAGTGATCACTGGCGGCAGCGTAGGGATCGGGTTGGCAGTCGCGCACAGCTTGGCTGCAGAAGGTGTTGACATTGCTATCTGCGCTCGTGGCGGAGATCGTGTTAAAGCAAAAGCAGAAGCCCTATCAAATCAGTATGGAGTTCGGACAGTTGGGATCCGTGTTGATGTCACCCAGCCGGGAGATATTGATGACCTGGTAAGAACGGTCGAGAAATCACTCGGCGGAGTTGACATTCTCATTAATAACGCCGGGACTGGCAGTGAAGAGAGCATCCTGGAGGCAGAAGATGATCGTTGGTACTATTATTGGGACCTGCATGTGATGGCTGCCGTGCGTCTGTCACGGCTAATAGCTCCCATGATGAAAGACCGGGGCGGCGGGGTGATCCTCAATAACGCCTCCATTTGTGCCTCTCAACCTCTATACTATGAGCCAATCTACAACATCACCAAAGCAGCCTTGGTGATGTTCTCAAAATGCCTGGCAAATGAGTTGATCCCCTTTAATATTCGTGTAAACACCGTCAACCCCGGGCTGGTTCTTACACCTGACTGGGTCAAGACCGCCAAGATCCTAACCGCTGACCAAAAGATCACTCCCGAAGAATACCTGGAGAAGATCGCCAAAGACAACGCTCCCATAGGCCGCTTCGCCTCCCCGGAGGAGATCGCCGATTTCTTCGTTTTCCTATGCTCCGAAAAAGCCAGCTACTCAGTCGGGTCCACCTATTATGTCGATGGTGGTTGGCTGAAAGTAATTACCTGATGGACATCCCTAGAAAAAACCTGATCAACGCTGCTGGAACTTTAACTTCTTATGGAGGATGCCGCACAAGCCCGGAAGTAATCGCCGCAATGGCAGAAATCGCTGGGGAGTTCACCTCTTTAATAGAACTCCATCAGGAAGCCGGGCAGCACCTGGCTCAAATCCTGGGCGTCGAGGCAACGATGGTCACATCTGGTGCGGCAGCAGGGCTGACCCTGGCGACCGCTGCCTGCATGGTCGGCGATGATCCCGTCCTCGCCTCCCAACTGCCAACCTCGCCCCCCAAACATAAGGTAATCATCCAATGCTGCCACCGTAACCCATTTGAACGGGCAATCCAATTGGCAGGGGCAAGACTGGTCCAGGTTGGGGATGCTATCCGCACTCGCCCGGTAGACCTTGAATCCGCCCTTGATCAGGAAGTCGCCGCGGTAGCTTTCTTCTTGCAAGGCGAAATGCTAGATGCTTCCCTGCGGCTGTCTGAAACCCTGGAAATCGCCCACGCTCATACTATTCCTGTTATCGTCGATGCCGCTGCTGAATTACCACCCAAGGAAAACCTTTGGGCTTTAGCCCAGGCTGGGGCGGACCTGGTGATCTTCAGCGGTAGTAAAGACCTGCGCGGCCCACAGACCTCCGGTTTGATGGTCGGTCGATCAGATCTGATCACCCAGGTAATGGCACAAACCGCACCCCATGAACATGTCGTTGGTAGACCGATGAAAGCGGGGAAGGAAGTAGTCGCTGGTTTAGTTGCTGCTGTAGAACACTACCTCGTGGAGGATGAAGCAGCTCGTTTTACTGAATGGCGGAAAATAGCTGCTTACTGCATCGGCCAATTAAACGATATCGAAGGTTTTGGGCTGCGTCTTTTCACCCCAACCCAACCTTATATCCAGCCGGCCTGTATCCCTCGCGTGGGGATTGCTTTCAAAGCAAGTCTGGACCTGACTCCATCCAGCCTGAAGCTCTCTCTTTGGGAAGGCAATCCACCAATTGCTGTAGAAGTCATCAAGGGAGAACTATGCCTCAATGTCCAAACCCTAACCATGGCAGAGGCTGAAATCATTGTTCAAAGGATCAAATCGATTGTCGATAAAACTCCAGGTAGTTAAAAATATGGCTTCACAGAAATATTCATAATCAGGTATTACCTGTCCATTAAAATATATCGTAGAAATTTCCTGGTAATAGAATCTCTGACTATCTTGTTAACTTTATCTGGAAATCAACTAAAAAAATCGATATAATTATCTTAGTCGTAAAACGAGGCAGATGAGAAAAGGTGCCAGGAAAATTGATACATCCAATATCGACCAGCTGGCAAGGTACTTAAAATTCCTAAAGATTTTTCACCCATAATCATTCCGAAGACAGAACGTATTCTGATCCGAAAGACCTGTAATTGTAGAAAACCTGTTTGCAATCCTGGAGAAGATCACTAATACAAGTCCCGGCAACTTCAAATAAATTTATCAAAGGTAGGAGAATTAGGCCTTGGGCACAATTTCCTACGACGACATCCCCTTGGGAGAGAACATGGACACCTTAAAAGCCATCCACACTCGAAGAAGTATACGCCAATATCAGGACCAACCTATAGAGGAAGAACTGGTAAGGAAGTTGCTGGCAGCAGCAATGGCTGCGCCAAGCGCTTGCAACCAACAACCCTGGGAATTTATTGTAATAACCGAGAAAGAATTGCTGGAAAAAATCCCTGCTATCAACTCTAATGCAGGGATGGCAGCTGAAGCTTCGCTGGCAATCCTTGTCTGCGGCAACCTGGAGATCGAAACCTGTCCAGGATATTGGGTCATCGACTGTGCTGCAGCCACCCAGAACCTGCTGCTTGCAGCTCATGCACTAGGCTTAGGCGCAGTATGGACCGGCACCTACCCCAATGAAGAACGCATGGACTGCTACACGGAACTCTTTGACCTGCCTGAGTATATTCTTCCTCATTCCCTGGTAGTCCTGGGCTATCCAGATGAAAAACCCTTAAATCAAGACCGCTTCCAGGTAGAACGAATCCACTATAATGGCTGGTGATCAAAATCAACGCTGTCAAGGAAAGACTCTTCATCTGACTGCCCGGCTTCTCCATAAAGATTGGATACACACCTCGTGGTGAAATTCTGACCCTTACCGTTTCTTCAATCATTACCTTGCATTTCTTCTACTTTTCCATCCCCTGGAAACCTAACAAATTGTGAAGAGGAGAAAAAATTCAGCGCAGGGATTTACACCTGGAGAAATATCAAGAAAAAAGAATACAATATTGGATAATTTAATGACAGAATCACTATTATTTCCACACGGTGAACTCGACGGTATTGCAATGCTGATCGATCTCCTCCACGACCAACAGCGGCGTTTGAAACGCTACCTGGAAGACGTGGATGAGACCTGCTTGAATTGGAAAGTAGACCCCGAGGCTAATAGCATCAGCCTAATTTTATGGCACATGGGGAGGTTGACGGATGTGTTCTTCAATCAACTCGCACTGGGTAAGACAGCCGAGGAAACATCTTGGTTTAAGTGTGGATGGGCTAACAGAACCAGTTACGATCCAAGGGGGCGAGGACGAGATGGCTGGGGTACACTGAACGAATACACCCCAAAGGAAATTGCCGAGATACCAACATTAAACAAAGAAGAACTGTTCAATTTTATCGACGATGTCTATGCTGGCTTGGAAAAATATCTGAATTTGACTACCATGCGCAGTTTGACTGAACCCGCCGCAGGCTTCAATGGAACCTTTACCCGCTACCAAGTAATCGTGATGGCGTTGATGGACAATGTTCGTCACCTAGGGGAGATTCTGCTGATTAAATCCCTGTGGCAGCGGTCAATTAAATAAATAAACATGATTCAATCGAATAAGGATTATAGTGATCATACCTTTAAAGACCTGGTCTTGACGGGACTCCAGATCAGGTCGAGTACTTTCTTGGGTTGCATTTTCGAACGTTGCTTTTTGGTAGAGTCTATCGTTGAAAACTGCCGGTTCATTGAGTGCCTGTTTAAAAACTGCGATTGCGGGTTGTTACAGGTTCCAAACAGCACTTTTTCAGGCTCGCGCTTCGAAGACACCAAACTCGTCGGGGTGAATTGGTCCCAGGCAAATTGGCCTGATCATTGGATTGGGGAACCGCTTGCATTCAATCAATGTTTCCTCAATCATTCTACCTTTCTGGGGATCCAGTTGAAGGCAGCAACGTTTCGACGATGTGAAGCGGTCAATGTTGATTTCCGGCAATCAGACCTCTCTAGAGCTGATTTCGCTTTTACCAATCTCAGGGACAGTCTCTTCCAGGGAACTGACCTGAGTATGGCAGACCTTCGCTTTGCTCGGAACTACCAAATTGATCCCAGCCAGAACAAGGTCCATAAAGCCCGGTTTTCATTACCTGAAGCCATGTCTTTGCTATACAGCATGGATATCGATCTTGATGAATCGTGAACTACTCTTGATAAATAGTCTGGCTCTTCCGCGACATCTACCAGTGATGAAGTTGCATAACCCATAATCTCACCTAATAAATGGGTGATGGTTCACGGGGTGAAATATTTTTTACCGGTTCATCAAAAACTGCGCACAGCAACATCATCAAATCGACGACAGATAGAAAAAGTCCGTCCCCAGCAACCCGAGGACGGGCTTTTAATCAATCTTGTCGGTATATGCCTTTACCAGGCGTAAGCCATTGGTGCTTCTCCTCCAGGTCCCGGGAAGATTTCATCCAATTTCAATAGGGTCTCATTATCAAGCTCAATCGAGGCAGCACTGACGGCACTCTCCAATTGTTCTATGGTGCGGGGCCCGATAATGGGCGCTGTGACAACAGGATTATGTAGCAACCATGCCAGGGCAACCTGCGCTGACGGGTATCCCAAACCCTTGCACAGGGACTCGTACTTCTCCAACTGGCCACGTTTCTCTTCAACCTCTTTCTCGAATTCATCCCCTTTACGCCGACCCTTAGTAGATTTTTCCAGAGCCCCCCCAAGTAATCCCCCACCCAACGGGCTCCATGGGATCAGTCCCATGCCGTAGTGACGACAGGCGGGTATCACCTCCAGTTCTATCATGCGGTTATCGAGGTTGTAGAGACTTTGTTCGCTGACCAGGCCCATCAGCCCGCGTTTGGAAGCTTCCTGGCAGGCTGTAGCAATATCCCAACCAGCAAAATTCGAGGAGCCAATATAAACCACCTTCCCTTGCTTGACTAGAGCATCAAAAGCTTGCCAGGTCTCCTCCCAGGGGCAGTCATGGTCGACGTGGTGCATTTGATACAAATCAATCCAGTCTGTCTGCAACCGAGTTAAGCTGCCTTCACAATGTTTGCGAATCTTGTAAGCACTCAGACTACGACCATCACTGTTGACTTCTGGAAGGTTAACCTTTCGATTGACCGGGTTATAAACCTTGGTCGCTAATACTACTGCATCTCGACGACCTCCTCCCTGTGCGAACCAGTGCCCGATGATCTCTTCCGTTAGACCATGTTCTACTGACCAACCATACACATCTGCTGTATCGAAGAAATTGATCCCTAATTCTAGAGCGCGGTCCATAATCTTGAAGCTGACTGCTTCCGAAGTATGCCAACCAAAGTTCATTGTCCCCAAACACAAGTTGCTGACCAAGACGCCATGTTTTCCAAGACGCTTATGTTTAATACTCATTGGCTATTCCTTTCGAAAAATGTCTTTTTATTCAGACAGATTGTACCTTTAGATTCTTTTTTTTGGTAGGAAATAGAGTTATAAGGTTAGATAGCGGTCAATTCGATCGGCAATAACCCGAAGGCTGTTCTGCCAGAACGATGGTTGACGGATATCAATACCAAAACGGGATGCCAGGTCAGCCGCGGTACCCTCCCCAGTTGAGGCAAGAAGTTGCTTGTATTCTGGGATGAAGGTATCTCCCCTCTCCTGGTAGACAGCGTACAGACCAATACCGTACAGCAAACCAAAGGCATAGGGAAAGTTATAAAAAGAGAGACCAGGACTGTAATAATGCGGTTTCCATACCCACATATACTTGTGGAGATATCGGTCATCCAATCCTTCACCATAAGTAGCGATTTGAGCTTTTTCCATGCACTCGCAAAGTTCATCAACGGTCAGTTCATTATCCTCCCGGCGTTCAAATACCTCTTTCTCGAAGAGGTAGCGAGAATAAATATCGACAATTACCTGCGCATCACTGATCAGCGATGTTTCCAGGATGGCAAGCTGCTCTTCCGGTTTTGTCGTCTGGTTAATCGCAGCTTCAAAGACAATCGTTTCGCACATAATCGAGGCGGTTTCTGCCAGGGTCATGGGTGTAGACTGCTGCAACATGGTTTTGTCTTTCTTACACTCATTGTGAAAGCCATGACCGAGTTCATGAGCTAAGGTGAAGACTGAATCGAGAGAGCCATCAAAATTACACAGGATTCGTGATTCATTTACTCGTGGTAAAGACATACAGAAAGCACCAGCTCGCTTGCCATCCCGCATCTCTGCATCCACCCAGTGCAGGTTAAACGCATTCCGGGCAAAATCTGCCAATTCTGAAGAGAAAGTGCCAAATTGGGTGATAATGAAATCTACGGCATCCTGGAAGCTGTAATGACTTTCCATCGCTCCCATTGGCGCATAGATGTCCCACCAGGCAAGCTTCTCCTTACCCATCCGCCTAGCTTTTGATTTAAAATAACCTCTGAATTTAGGGAAAGATTCTTTCATTGCCTCCAGCATCGTTTCCAGCGTTTCCCGGTCAATTCGAGCTTGATCAATTGCACTGTGCAAGGCATCTTCTCGACCGCGTCGCTGGTTGAGTGTGACTACATATCCTTTAACGCCATTCATAGCTGCTGCAATTGATTCTTTGATCGTTTCCCAGGCTGCCAGTTCTACTTCATAAGCCCGGCGGCGTGTGCTTTCATCCGGATGGTTCCGTAGGTTTATCAACGCTGGCATAGGTAACTTTTTGGTCTCCCCATCCATTTCAAAATCAACGCTTAACTGTGATGTGATCGTACCCTGCAGCTTACCCCAAGCCCCTGCCCCACTCAAACCCAATTCCGCAGCTAACGCTTCTTCCTCCTGGCTCATCATAAAATTACTCTGTTCAGCGATCTCTTGCAAGGCAAAAGTGTGTTCTTTTGCCTCTCCTGCTAGTTCCAGAGCCTCAGCAAGTAAATTTCCCAAAGATCCAATCCAGGCACGAATCCGATTATTCGCTTTTTGAAGCCGGACATAGTGCTTCTCCCAACTCGATAACGCTTTTTTCGCATCTGCATTATAAGAATCCGTAGAAACAAAGGCATTGATATAAGCCCGTAAAGTATATGCTCGACTTAACAAGTCATTGGTCTGGTTAACCAAGTCATCCAAAAGAGCAGCCACTTCCCGGGCGGATTTTTGCAGTATTTTTCCAGGAATCTGCTGAATTTTGTTTTCATTAAGATAAATCTCCAGGGAATCCAGCCCTGAGGTCAAAAAGTGAATGTCTTCCTGGAATTCGGGGGAATTCAAACCGTGGTAAACATTGCTAACATCCCAACGAGGTGGTGTTTTTTGATCTTCATGAATCATCGTTTCTCCTTCAAATTACTTTCCTTTGACAAGCAGACAAAAGATACTTGGTCTTCTTAGAATTACGACGAATGCTGGTGGCAAAGTACATCAGGTTTTCAACAAATAGCGCTGAATTATTTAACAGAAAGATCGAGAAAACTGTGTCATCAGCTTAGTTTGCTGAACCAAGTAACGGGAATTAAATTATATCATTAGCTAACAGGCGATCTCTATCGGATGTCCCTGGAGTTGGGTCAGGAATACAGGGCGCTGGTTATCCACTCGTAAATGCAGGGCGCGAAACAACTATTTAGGCTTGTTTCAATTATGCAAACTGTCCACAAGGGGCAATGACAGGAGCATAGCCTGGTTTACAACCTTTCGGCGGATGGAAGGGATCGGGGTCTAACGGGAAGAATGCGGGGGGATATTATTTTCTGCAGCTTTATATGCATGAACAGATTCAGACATTAGTCGAACAAAGTCGTAATGTATTCTTCGATATCCAATAGAAGAAAGAGGCATTGCTTGTTTCTTCTATTTCGTTTATGATAACGCCATGTTCAGAAGATTTGGTATGTTCTTTATACTGGTGGGGTTAATCACAACCATTATTTTTTTCCCGATCCGCAATTCCAATACTCAAAGCATGACCTTATTTTGCATCGGAATCCCACTGCTCACTTTGGGATTTATACTTTGGTTTCGGAAACGTGATAGAACACCTTCAACTAGATTCCGTTTACTCAGAAAAATAACATCAAAAAAGGATGAGGAGAAAGAAGAAGAAAGAGTAAACAAGTAGGTTGAAAATCGTTTGTTTTTTAATTGTTTACCAAAAATTTCTAAAGATAAAACCTCACCCATATCTGATACCCTGTCCTGATAATGTATCTTTCCTCTAGAAAAAACTAATCAAAAAAAATTACTAGAAAGCCTCTAAAATGGAAAAAATCCATGACAAAACTTAATACACTCTCCGCAGCCATCAGTAGCTTTGTTCGTGATGGGGACTGCATTTATGCAGCTGGATTCACTCACATGATTCCCTTCGCAGCTGGTCATGAGATCATCCGGCAGGGAATTAAGGATCTGACCCTGGCTCGAGCCACACCGGACTTGATCTATGACCAAATCATTGCAGCCGGGTTGGCCAAAAAGGTGATCTTTTCTTACATGGGAAATCCAGGGGTCGGATCGCTTCGAGCAGCACGCACTGCGGTTGAAAATGGGTCATTGGAATGGGAAGAATATTCTCACTTCAGCATGATCTCAAGATTGCAAGCGGGGGCTACAGGGATCCCTTTCATGCCCATGAATCCGACCGCAGCTGGGGACTTGGAAATCGCAAATCCATCTTACCGGAAGGTAAGGGATCCCTATTCAGGGAATGAAGTTGTAGTTGTACCCGCCCTAAATCCCGACGTGGCTATTGTTCATGTCCAACGTGCGGATAAAAATGGTAATGCCCATATCTGGGGCATTATCGGTGAACAAAAAGAGGCCGCCTTTGCAGCTGAACGAGTGATCCTGACCGCAGAAGAGATCGTTGATGAAAGCATCATCCGATCCGATCCGAATCGTACCCTGATCCCTGGTTTCATCGTCGATGCGGTTTGTCACGTGCCATATTGCGCACATCCTTCTTACACCCAAGGTTATTATGACCGTGATAACGATTTCTATATCGAATGGGATGAGATCAGCAAGAAACAGGAAGATATCCAGGCTTATCTTGACGAATGGGTGTTCGAAGTGAAAGATCGCGACGAATATTGGGCAAAACTTGGTCCAGAAGTCCACCGACGCCTGTCTATACAGCCACAATTAAGTACCCCCGTCGACTATGGGAGATATTAACCATTTTCCACGAATTTTCGCTAATCCAACGAATTATTTATTTACCGTTGTTTTTCTAGATAGCAAGTGGATTGAAAAATGGCAATGACTGGATTGATTTATTAAGGTGAAGTCTATGCCGTTATTGGCGCTACAATGCAAGAATACAACACATAGAGTTATGGATTCCTCGAATCCGTTTACCAGGTAACACATGGATTTGAATGAGAAAAACGAAGTTTCCCCTTCATTCATCAGAAGGAAATTTCTGTGTTCTATAGTAAACAATACTTAAATGCAACTTTTATCGCAGATTTCCTCATCTATGAAAAAAAATAATATCAATAATAAAGCGATTAGACAACTCACATCGAAAGAGGAAGTGCAACTGCTAAATTATTAAAAGCCACCAACCTTTGGCTAGGATTGCATATCAATTTTGCTTCCAAGGGAAACCTTGAATGGAAAAGGATGGTAAAAACCGGATAAAGGTTCATTTTCATCGATTATGCAAGTTAATTATCGTAAATTAGCGAAAAAAGGTAGATCAAATGACAAAATACTCATCAGCAGAATTATTGACAATCAATGCCGCCCGGCTTTTGCGGGATGGGGATGTGGTCTTCGTAGGGGTCGGATTGCCCAACCTCGCCTGCAATCTTGCCCGTAGCACCCATGCTCCTAATCTGGTGATGATTTATGAGGCCGGTGTGATTGGTGCGCAGCCTTCCAGGCTTCCACTTTCGATCGGGGATCCGACTCTTGTTACCGGTGCGATTTCTGTTTGTAGTATGTTTGAAATATTTACTCTCTACCTGCAGCGTGGTAATGTAGATGTCGGCTTCCTAGGTGGTGCACAGATTGATCGCTTTGGCAACATCAATGCGACAGTGATTGGGAATTATGATCGCCCTAAGGTTCGCCTACCTGGTTCTGGTGGCTCGATGGAAATCGCGGCCTGGGCGAATCGTTGTTACATCATCACACCCCACCAACCCCGCCGCTTCCCAGAAAAGGTTCACTTCAGAACCTCAGCCGGTTTCCTGGGTGCCAGGGCTGAACGAGAAGCCGCTCACCTACGAGGGAACGGACCTCAAGCTGTGGTCACTGATCTGGGGATCTTAGAACCTAACGAGAATGGGGAATTGATCCTTGTTGCACTACATCCAGAGGTAACCGTCCAAAGAGTCAAAGAAAACACAGGTTGGGATCTAAAAGTTGCTACCAAATTACAGGAAACCGATCCTCCCACCGATGTAGAACTCACAATCCTTCGTGAAGAATTGGATCCAAACAGGATATACCTGAAGTGACTTTAATAAAGAGGATTTTTATTTCCTCTTCGGAATTTCGCTTACGTGCCGGTTGGAGGATATTGATCCAATCAAGCATGATGCTGATCCTGATAGGCTGCATCATGGCACCTTTTCCCATTTTCCTCGAGATACTTACGACTGGTAGCGGCCTCCTTTTAACCCAGGTAATACAATTTATTGGGGTGACCATTTCGGTTTTCCTGGCTCGTCGCTTTCTGGATAAACGAAGTTTAAGCAGTCTAGGCTTGAGTTTCAACCGGGGCGCAGTAATAGACCTGCTTGCGGGCATTGTCATCGCTTTTTTTATGATGGGATTGGTTTATACCTTACACCTTTCCTTTGGATGGGTTACATTCAGTGACTATTCCTGGGAGCTTGACTCGCCGAGAATCGTCTTCATCCAGACTTTAGTCGCTTCGTTGACATTCATCTTCGTCGGTTGGAGTGAAGAACTACTCAGTCGCGGTTATCACCTGCAGAATATTGCTTCTGGTTTGAATCTCACCTGGGGTGTTGCCTTATCCTCAGCCATCTTCGGTATCCTTCACCTGGCAAATTTCAACGCTACCTGGGCTGGCGTTGTGGGTATAATTTTTGCTGGGTTATTTTTTTCATTCAGCTACCTGCAAACTAAACAGCTCTGGTTACCCATTGGCTTACACATCAGCTGGAATTTCTTTGAAGGTGTTGTGTTTGGGTTTCCTGTCAGTGGTATGAAATTCTACAGCCTGATCCGAATATCGGTTAATGGGCCTGAACTATGGACAGGAGGACCTTTTGGACCTGAAGCCGGTTTGGTACTCATCCCAGCCATGATATTAGGTATCTTATTAATTTGTGTATACACCCATATCTGTCAACACCAACGTCATGGACCTGGCGAATTGAAACTAGAAAACAGTGAAACAAATCCCTAACAAAAGGGATTATGGACCACAAGCTCTTCCAATCGTAAAGCAAATCTAGCAGAGCGTTGGATTTGAACACGCCAATAATCTACTCCAGTTTGTATCATAATGATATTTGAGATTAACGATTGACCAGACCTTCATACTGCTCATCATGAACATCTTTTTTGCTTCACTACCTATCCTCATTATCCTTGTACTCATGGTTGGTTTTCGTTGGGGAGCAGCCCGCGCCGGGGCAGCTGGATATTTAACCGCACTGATTTTTGCCCTTACGACCTTTGGCTCTGGGCCGCAGTTAATCGCAGTTGCTCACGGAAAAGCCCTATTGCTGACAATCGATGTGCTTTTCATCATCTGGATGGCTTTCCTGCTGTTTCGTGTCGCAGACGAAGCTGGGGCAATTAGAACCATCGGGGAATCTCTACCTCACCTGACTGCGGATAAAGGGATGCAAGCCTTGATCATTGGTTGGGCTTTTGCCTCTTTCCTCCAGGGAGTCGGTGGATTTGGTGTGCCTGTCGCCGTTATCGCTCCGATTATGGTCGGTCTCGGCTTTCCACCTCTTTCAGCTGTGGTGATCCCTTCTATTGGCCATGGTTGGGCGGTTACCTTTGGCTCGCTGGGATCATCTTTCAATGCAATGATGGCAGCTACCGGTCTACCACAAGAATTACTAAGTAGACCATCAGCTATCTTCCTGGGGATCGCAGGACTTGGGGTTGGCTTCATGGTTAGCCATGCTGCTGGCGGGTGGTCCGCTGTTCGTCGTTTGATATTTCCGACCCTAACAATTGGCCTGGCGATGGGGATTGCCCAATATCTTGGCGTTGCGGTCGGGCTATGGAACATCGGGGCATTTTTGGGTGGTCTGGCAGGTTTACTCGTTGGATTTCCATTAGCACGACGGTTTCGCGGTGAACCAAACAACGATGGTGTGCTCGACTCTCGGCGATTACTGGTTGCATTATCGGGATATGCTGTTCTAGTCGCGATCACCCTGGCGGTTCAATTAATCCCCACAGTAAACTCCATCCTCGGGAAAGTCATGTTCACTCTAGATTTCCCATCAGTGAGTACGGCAAAGGGCTATGCTACAGCTCCTGGTTCAGGGAGAACAATCCCCGTATTCCGTCATGCCGGCGCAATCTTGTTATACGCATCAATCATCGCATTTCTCATCTATCGTAAGGCAGGTTGGTATCAACCAGGTGCTGCAACTAGAATAGTATCTGGGACAATCCGACGGGTGATGTCACCAAGCGTCGGTATTGCCTCCATGGTAACAATGGCAATGGTTATGCAGCATGCTGGAATGACGGAAATCCTGGCACGCGGCCTTGCGGAAGGTGCAGGGACACTATTTCCTTTCTTCTCCCCTTGGATTGGTGCTCTAGGTGCCTTTATGACCGGCAGTAATACCAACTCCAATGTCGTCTTCTCTACCCTTCAGCTTAGGACGGCACAATTGTTGGGTTATGCCGTCCCTACCATCCTGGCAGCCCAGACTTCAGGTGCCGCATTAGGTTCAGTAATCGCACCGACAAAGGTTGTCGTTGGTTCAAGTACAGGTGGCATGGAGGGGCGAGAAGGAGAAGTCATGCGAAAGTTACTGGTCTATACAGTGATCCTGATATTACTAATTAGCATTCTTGCTGTTTTTAGTGCTTATTTTTTCCCTCAATCACGATAAAATTCCATGAGATCCTTAATTCAATTCCTAACCAAAACAGGAAGGGCAATGGATAAAATAAAAAAACCTCTAAATAAAATTCGCCGTAGCAAACTTGCCAAAGATGATGCCTGGATTCAGGCTTTTCTAATCCGGGGCGCTATGGGCACGCTGGCGACCTGTAATAACGATCAACCCTTCCTCGTAACCCGGAATTATGTCTACGACTCGGAAAATGGTGTGATTTACCTGCATGGAGCAAAAAAAGGACGCACTTATGAAAATATTCGGGTAAACAACAAAATATGTTTCAGTACCAGTGAAATGGGCCGGCTGCTGCCAGCAGACGACGCAATGGAGGTTGGTGTTGAATACGCCGGTGTGGTCGTATTTGGCCGAATAAAAATCGTTGAGAAAGAAACCGAAGCAATTCATGGGTTGCAAATGTTGGTAGAGAAATATTTTCCCCAATTATATCCCGGGGAAGACTACAAACCGGTTACCCCTGAAGCACTAAGGATCACCGCTGTAATGCGTATTGATATCGAAAGTTGGAGTGGGAAAGAAAAAAAGGTTGAAGAAGATTACCCAGGTGCGTTTTTCTATGAGGATCTGACCCGCATCCTAGAAAATGAATAAAAACAATTTCAAAAGACTTGTTGACAAACGAATGATTTAATGGAGGTTTAATCCATCCCGATTGAGAAAACAGGGGCAATCAGAAAAAACACGAATGATAAAATCACCTTGAGATGATCTACTGTTTAGATAGGCATCTTTTCTTAATTGTTTGACATTGAGAAGTTAGCACTTTTCACTGGTTTGGTTGAAGCAATTCGCAGCATGAGATGAAGTATCCGAAAATCATGATCATCCTATGACTAGCCAAACTAATAAAAAGATCAAACCATGACAATGAATGGTATCATCTAAAAGGAAAAACAATGGTTAAATGGTTGCATGACTATAAATTCGAAGCCCACCTGATTACCTTCTGTATAATGATCCTGGCATCCATTGGTCTCTACTTCGCAGTGGAAAACGGTGCAACCGGTCTGGTTTGGCCCTTACTCGCTGTATTTGTTCTCGCCAATCTTACAGCAATGTTCATAAAATAGCAATTTTAAACACCTAAAATGCCTTTTCGTCCCACAACATGCATAGCTTCTACCTTTTCAACTAAGGACAAACATCAATACCACTTGTAGAGAGTCTCTGTTAAAATAAACTTGTAAATGATTTTATTATCCTTCAAAGAATGATCAATTCTACATCATGAATCACTTATGGTCACCCTGGCGCATGACATACATACAAAATTCAGATAAAGAGAAAGAATGCATCTTCTGCAGAGCTCAAGAAACTGAAGATGGACTAGAGAACCTCATCGTTCATCGAGGTCAATATACCTATGTCATCCTTAACCGCTTCCCATACACCAGTGGGCATTTAATGGTGGTCCCATTCGAGCATATATCAGAGTTTGATAAGCTACCTATGGATACTGTTACGGAAATGTTGTCCCACATAACTTTTTGCACAAAATTACTAAGAAATGAATACAATACCCAAGGATTTAATATAGGGGCAAACATCGGCAGTGCTGCTGGAGCGGGGATTCCACAGCATTTCCACTTTCATATCGTACCGCGTTGGGAAGGGGATACCAATTTTTTATCTTCTATTGGAGATACCAGGCTATTACCCGAAGCCCTGGAGGATACTTACCACAGGGTAAAAAAAGCCTGGGACCAACTTGCTTCTGAAAGGAAAGATGAGTGACCGACCCATCTAATCAACCCGTCATTCTCAGTGCTGTGCGTACTCCATCTGGCAGTTTTCAAGGCAGCTTGAAAGGATTAACAGCACCCCAAATGGGGGCTTTGGTGCTTTCAGAAGCAGTCAAACGCGCAAAGATACCAGAACCTAAAGAAATTGTTGAAGTTTATATGGGCAATGTGGTGTCTGCAGGATTAGGTCAAAATCCTGCCAGGCAGTCAGCCGTATTTGGAGGTTTACCAGCAACTGTCGGTGCGACGACGCTTAACAAAGTCTGTGGATCTGGTTTAAAAGCAGTTATGCTCGCTTCCCAGGCGATTATAGCAGGTGATGGAGACCTTTTTGTGTGTGGTGGTTTTGAATCCATGAGTAGAGCCCCTTTCCTGATCCAAGGTCGTTCCGGGGAATTGCGGTTTGGTCACAACCAGTTAGTAGATGCTCTATTAAATGATGGGCTGTGGTGCGCCTTGGCTGATTGGAGTATGGGGAATGCTGCTGAGTTCATCGCCGATGAATACGATATCTCTCGAGAAGCCATGGATGAATTCGCATATAACAGTCATAAGAAGACAATTAAAGCGATTGACTCAGGTAAATTTAAAGATGAAATCTTGCCCATAATGATTAAAGACCGCAAAGGAAACGAGACCATCTTTGATACCGACGAGACACCTCGCCGCGATACCAGCCTGGAAAGCCTCTCCAAGCTGCAACCAGCTTTCGAAAAGGATGGAAGAGTCACAGCCGGGAATGCCCCCGGATTGAATGATGGTGCTTCGGCTCTGGTTGTTTCTAGCCTGGCGAAAGCGGAATCCATGGGTACAAAACCATTAGCAAGGATTTCAGGCTATGCCCAAGCAGCTGTAGAACCAAAATTTCTCTTTTATGCCCCCGTCGTAGCAATACCTCTGCTTCTAGAAAAAGTTGGTTGGACGTTGGACCAGGTCGATTTAATTGAACTGAACGAAGCCTTTGCCGCACAGGTTCTCGCTGACGGGAAAGCCCTTGCAAACCTGGGCTGGGATTGGGAGAAAACTAATGTCAATGGTGGCGCTATTGCTTTGGGTCACCCGATAGGTGCCAGTGGTGCCCGGGTCTTAACCACCTTGATTTACGCCCTTAAAGATCGATGCCTGAGGCGAGGAATTGCTTCTCTTTGCTTGGGGGGTGCCGAGGCGGTTGCATTGGCAATCGAGATTGAATCATGAGTCTCAGTCATAAACACGATCATCAAAGATGAGACATTAAATGGAGATTAGTAATGGAAATTGAATTGCGTGAGATGACCATCGAGGACTACAAAGATGTGTATGACCTTTGGAAAAACTGTGAAGGAATCGGTTTAAGTGATGCCGATTCAAAAGAAGGGATCACACGTTTCCTGGAGCGAAACCCTGGATTAAGCTTCATTGCCTTGGACGGCGAAGAGGTTATCGGAGCAGCGTTGTGCGGGCATGATGGCAGACGAGGCTATATCCACCATCTGGCAGTCAAAGAAACAAACCGCAAGCGAGGAATTGGCAAATCCCTGGTCAACCGATGTGTTTTTGCATTAATGCGGATTGGAATTGCCAAATGCCATCTCTCAGTATTTGATGATAATCAAGGAGCGATCGAGTTTTGGAAAAAATTGGGCTGGACACAGCGAGTTGAGCTGAATATGATGTCTCAATTCCTAAACAATGGTTAAGATGATCCTTCATCAAAACTAGGGTAATCAAAGGTTCTGTTGATGCCAAGCGCTACGGGTGCTATGAACAGGTTGAATCATCTTGTGAGCTATTTAATCCTGATCCTGAGGTTTAGGTCACCTGGGAATGCCATTAGTTCCCTTTAAACCAATTTTGAAAGTCCAAAGCGATAGTTTGATTTCTTAAATGGAATATTATGAAAAGTCTCGATAAAACCTACGATTTTATAATAATTGGTTCTGGATTCGGCGGTAGCGTATCCGCCATGCGGCTGGCAAAAAAGGGGTATTCTGTCCTTGTTCTCGAGCAAGGGAAAAAATATCGGGATGAAGATTATCCTAAAACCAACTGGAATGTTTGGAAATACCTGTGGATCCCCGCTTTGCGCTTTTATGGCATCTTGCAGATAAGTATCTTAAAAGGCGTGATGGTCCTACACGGTCGAGGCCTGGGTGGAGGTTCCCTCGGATATGCCAACGTGCTTGAAATTCCACCGGATGATATGTTTGCCAACCCAGCCTGGCAGCATATGACCGATTGGAAGGAAACCTTAATGCCATATTATCAAACTGCGCGACAGATGTTAGGAGCAACCCGCAACCCAAAACTCGGCATTGCAGATGAAATTCTTCGGTCAATTGCTGAAGAATATGGAACCGTCGATACATTTCGATCTACCGAAGTGGGTATTTATTTTGGTCCTGAGATCTTGGAGAAACCTGATCCTTATTTTAATGGTGCTGGACCGCCACGGCGAGCATGTACGTTTTGTGGAGGGTGTATGTTGGGTTGCCGTGAAAACGCCAAGAACACCCTTCCCAAAAATTACCTTTATTTTGCTGAAAAATACGGCGCACGATTACAACCTGAGAGTGAAGTCATCGATGTCCAGCCCTTCCATGATACATATAATCACACTCAGGAGGAAAACGGCACAAGATACCGTGTGATTTTCCAACAGACCACTGACTGGCTCTTTAAGAAGAAGCATGAAGTAAAAGCACGAAATGTGATTTTTGCAGCTGGCGTTTTGGGGACATTAAAACTCCTCTTTAAATGTCGTGAAGTGACCCAATCCTTACCTCAAATCTCACCCAGATTAGGCCAGCTAGTCCGAACAAACAGTGAAGCTTTGATGGGTGTGATCAGTTGGGATGATAGAGTAAACTACTCTGAAGGGGTTGCAATCACATCAATCGTAAATGCAGATGAGGTAACCCGTATCGAACCGGTTCGCTACCCAGATGGTTCTTCTTTGATGCGATTCCTTGGCGTCCCGTTGATCCAGACCGATGGTGGCGTTTTCAAACGCTTAGTCTTAACCATCGCCTCATTCTTACGAAATCCCCGCCAGACTTTGCACACTCATGTTTTGCCTGGATGGGCAAGACGAGGAACCATCTTGCTCATTATGCAAACACTGGATAACCACATGCGATTGAAGTTTGGAAGGAGTGGGTATACCCTTTTTCGACGTGGTCTGGTCGCTGAACCTGATCCTGATCACACCATCCCTTCCCGGGTGGAGACAGGTCATAAGGTTACGGCTGATTTCGCCAAAAAGACTGGGGGGATTCCCCAAGGGTCTTTGGGAGAGAATCTCCTGAACTTACCAACTACGGCTCATATCCTGGGTGGTTGTCCTTTTGGACGAGATGCAGAAGAAGGAGTAATCGGTTTAGATTGCCAGGTTCATCATTATCCCGGCTTGTTCGTGGTCGATGGGTCCATCGTACCGGCAAACCCAGGGGTGAATCCAAGCCTGACCATTACCGCACTGGCAGAATATGCCATGGACCAAATCCCTACGAAGGCTTCCGGCGCCACCTCTTCATAATCAACAATCCTTTTTCCTGGTCTCGACTGGGCATAATAATTGATGCCATCTTGTAAATCATCAAGAAATATGGCGATAGTTCTTCATTCGGCGCGATTTCAAAACCAAACCTACGGTAAAATCCCCCTAAGGATGCGCGACACATCAAATTTAAATCTCCATCATGGTTCTGAATTAAGTGCTCTACAAGCATTCGGGCTATTCCCCGACCGCGGTATTCGGGCGAAACCACCAGGGAGGCAAGTTCCTTTGACCCATCCCAGTGATGTTTAATTTGAATACAAGCAATCACTCGCTCGGAAGGGTCTACTCCCACCAAAAACCTTTGCCACTTCAAACCGTTTGGATTCAAACAAGCATTCCATACCAATCGCCGGATTGAATGCCGTTCTTCTTTTCTGGCTTTTCGAATAATAATCTTTGATTCCATCAGGGTTAATTCTACTTCACAATCAAACCCCTGTAAAAACAGCCTTCTATTCTCTCATAATGGGTCATGCTATAATGATCCTAGCGATCCATACCCATACGTAATTCAAGGAGGAATTACCCATGACTAGTTTTGGTGGTCCCAGTTTTTCATTAAGCGAAGAACACGAAATGATTCGCCAGACAGCCCGAGATTTTGCACAAAAAGAAATCGCCCCAATCGCTGCGGAGTTTGACGAGACGGGCGATTTTCCATATGAAACCATAAAGAAAATGGGGGAAATGGGGTTTATGGGGATTGAGGTCCCCGAAGAATATGGCGGTGCAGGCATGGATACCCTGGCTTATGTCCTGGCCTTGGAAGAAATATCCAAAGTGGATGCCTCCCACGGTGTGATCATGTCAGTTAACAATTCCCTCTTCAACTACGGCATCCTTCGTTTTGGTACGGAAACTCAGAAAAAAGACTTCATCACCCCGGTTGCGTCTGGCCAGGCGATTGGTGCTTACTCCTTGACTGAACCTATGTCAGGATCTGATGCTGGGACCATGCGGAGTCGTGCAGTCCGGGATGGCGACGACTATGTTATCAATGGGAGGAAATCTTGGGTTACCAGCGGTCCAGTTGCTGACAGCGTGGTGGTATTCAGTATGACCGAACCAGAGGCTGGTCATCGAGGTGTCACTGCATTTTTGATCGATACCAACAAAGAAGGTTTTATCCGGTCTAAAAAAGAGCCTAAATTAGGAATCAGGGCCTCTGCTACCTGTGAATTGCTGTTTGAAGACTACCGCTGCCCAATTGAACACCGACTTGGTGAGGAAGGGGCAGGATTTAAGATTGCCATGACTGTCCTGGATGATGGCCGCATCGGTATCGCCTCGCAAGCTTTGGGAATTGCGGAGGCTTCTTACGAAGCCAGCCTGGAATATGTTAGAGAGCGCGAAGCATTCGGCAAGAAAATTGGCCAATTTCAAGGTATATCTTTCCAACTCGCCGATATGAAAACCCGAATCGAGGCTTCTAGGCTGTTAATCTATCAGGCAGCGCTTGCCAAGGAAAAATCAAAAGTTAGCGGGAACCGTTTTACCCTCGAATCCGCCATGGCGAAACTATTCGCTTCCGAAACAGCGATGTTTTGTGCGCATGCAGCTGTTCAAATCCATGGTGGCATGGGGTATTCCAAAGAAATGCCTATAGAACGTTATTTCAGAGACGCAAAAATCACTGAGATCTATGAAGGTACGAGTGAGATCCAACGGCTGGTTATCTCCCGGCTTGAAACAGGATTACGATAGCTAGGCTAGTGCGATGTCGATAACAGTTCGCGTTATCTGGTGGTTATTAATTATCTGTCTCGCAACCATAATAGACTTGATCTTTTTAAGGGTTTGGCGAGGTTATCTTAAGATTAAAAAATTACACATAGAAAAAAAGGGGGAAGTCAACCGCTGTTCATTGTTAAAAGAAGCAATCATGGAGGAATTTACTGGATTATCTTTGAAAAAATATTGGTATCAACCTAAGAAAAAATCGCTTTTACGAAAACGACTCATAAGTATTCTCGAAATTCTGCTAATCGGTTTTTGGGCAATTTTTGTGGGTCGTGAATATTTAAATTTAGATCCCCAGGTTGTTCCCACGGGGCGAGAATTCCTCTCTGCCATCCAAACGCATCATATGTGGACGCGCTTCCAAGATTGTGGCTGGTGTTTTCTGTGGAACGGCAACGTACGAGGGGGATATCCAATGTTTGCAGATGTGCATGGTAGTATGCTACATCCAATTGTCATTCTCACTACATTAATCTGGGGTGTCATAAACGGATCCAAAATTGCATTGGTAATTTCCTTTTGGTGCGCAGGTATTGCACAGTGGTGGCTGGCAAGGGAGATGCGGCTAAGTTGGATACCAAGGCTTTGGAGTGCGGGTATAGCAGTTGTGGGTGGGCATATCGTTGGAAGAATGGAACTAGGCGCTTTTGGCGTAGTCCTCTCGACTGCGATGTGTAGCCTTGTATTTGGTGGGATTTTATCTGTTTCAAGAGATGGAGGTAAACGCGCCACAGTTACACTCAGTTTGTTATTGGCGTCTGCTCTGATCTCAGGTCAAGGCTATATTCAAGTTGGATTAGTAGGAATCTTACCAGCAATGGTCTTCCTTATTCTTGATAACAAGAGAAAGATACGCCCAATTTGGAAAAATTTTGTCATTGCGGTATTATTGGCATGCTTACTAGCTGCTGCCTTTATCGTTCCCTTTCTTCATTTCAGTCCAAATTTTACTAAAAGCACCGATCCTGAATTCAAATCCGCTCAACCGCTGTCTTATATGCCATTAAACCTGGTTATTGATGATTGGAATTTTTATCATAGCGAGATCCTTGGAAAATTTCCATATCCACACTTATATACCCTCTTTATAGGTTGGGTACCGGTAATCCTGGCAATAATTGGTTTATGCAGAGCAAATAAGGACGAAAAAAACTGCTTTTTATTTTTTTCCACCGTAATTGTGTTTGAATTTCTAATCGGCAGTTCAGTATTACTGCAGTGGATCGCGAAGTTCTATCCTGGAATTGCAGGAGTGCGACATCCACCTCAAATCACAGGTCTAGCTATTCCTATGATTCTCGTTTTGTCTGCTTGTGGACTGGAATATCTCATTAATCTTCCCTGGCCAAATTTACATTTAGAATCTTCAGAAGCACCCAATAAACTTCGGTGGACATTCTCCCTTCGCTGGCTATTACTCTTTCCATTATTTTTTAGTCTTAAGGAAGGTTATCAATTCAGCGTGATGTGGGTTAATACAATTAGACTTGATAATGGTTTATTTGAGCTCAGCGATTATTTAGATTCCCCCTCACTTCAATGGGTCAATACGCCATTCGGGGAACACCAATACATCGAATATGCCGTCCGAAAAGACTTGAAACTCAGCCCAGGTATCAAGACCTGGAAATGGAAGGGACGTGACGATCCTATTCCAGTATTAGAAGCAAACCGCGCTGGCCCGCCATCGGAAGATTATGTGCAACTCGCAGAGGTTGATGGTGTTCCAATTTACCAAAATATAAATAAACATTATGCAGCAGTTATTGAAGGTGATAATATTGACCCATGTACTGCTACAGGCTCAGGAGGATATATCACAGTTGTTTGTAATCCAACAACCCCAGGGACATTGGTCGTACAAGAAAACACCTGGACTGGTTGGAAAGCATGGCTAGATGGGAAACGAATACCACTCCTGGGAGAGCAATGGTTGACAGTCGATGCCCCAACTGGAATGCATACTTACCATTTCCGTTATCTTCCTTGGGATGTCCCGCTCGGTCTCATACTTTCACTAATCGGTGTCATAGTCTCCATTTATATGTGGTTCTATAATCCAAATCGTAAAATTTCGACAGATTCTCAAATCGAATAAATATAGGCTACACTCATGAAAGCAATCCTTTTCCATCAACGTGACAGTACCGAGGTCCTTCAATACGGTGATTCCCCTACGACTGAACCAAAACCCGGTGATGTCCGAGTCCATCTGAAAGCCACGGTATTGAATAGAGCTGGATTTTGGGTTAGAAAGGATGGGATTGGAGTCAAACTGTCACATCTCTATATTCCTGGTGTAGACGGTGCGGATTTAGTTGACGATGTCGGTAAGGGTTTAAAAGAGTGGTCAACAATTAGGGAAAATAAATTTGAAGATTGGCAATTAAATGGATCATGATCATTCCAAACGCCCCCTCGGCGTAAACACCTTGATCGCCGTTGTGTTAATTTTCACGTCTCTGAATATCGTTCGAGTAATTTCTGCTACCAAGTCCTGGTCTTTCTTGAGTTCCCTACCTCTGCAAATTCCAGCGATTTATTTCATCATTTCCGGTACAATATGGAGTCTTTTGGGAACAATCCTGGTTTTTGGCTTGATTCTCAGAAAGATGTGGACCTTGCCACTAACAATGATCCTCTGCCTTGGTTATTCAGCATTTTATTGGTTTGATCGTCTATTCATTGCCAGTAGGGCTGTAAATGATAGCCACTGGCAATTTGCTGTTGGATTGACTATTTTAAGTATAATCATTATGATTTGGATTTTGACACGTCAAAAAACGAAGAGTTTTCTTAACAAATAAAACAACGGAGCAAACCATGACTGAGGACCCTAAAATTCAACACCTCCGAGCGTTAAAAACGCAATCTCGTCTAGGCGGCGGTGAAGCCAGAATCGACGCTCAACATAAGAAAGGGCGCCTTACTGCAAGAGAAAGGGTTGATTTACTACTCGATAAAGGATCCTTTCGAGAAATTGATGCTTTTGTCACCCATCGTACAAGTGACTTTGATCTGGATAAAAAGAAGTTCCTGGCTGACAGTGTGATCACTGGTTGGGGCACCATCCATGGAAGGCTGGTATTTATTTTTTCCCAGGATTTCACCGTTTTTGGGGGAAGTTTAGGCGAAGTTCACGCCGAAAAAGTTGTTAAAATTATGGATTTAGCGATGAAGAATGGTGCTCCTATAATTGGTTTAAATGATTCGGGGGGAGCACGGATCCAGGAAGGGGTGGTATCGTTGGGAGGCTATGCAGATATTTTTTTGCGCAACACCCTGGCATCTGGAGTAATACCCCAGATTAGTGTAATCATGGGACCTTGTGCCGGTGGGGCTGTTTACTCACCAGCGATGACGGATTTTATCCTCATGGTCCGAGGTTCCTCCTACATGTTTATCACTGGACCCAATGTGGTTAAAGCTGTAACCCATGAAGAAGTAACCTTCGAAGAATTAGGTGGCGCGGATGTTCATGCCGAGACCTCCGGTGTCTGCCATGTTGCCGCCGACAGTGAGCCGGATGCCCTTTACCTCGTCCAAAAGTTGCTCTCTTATCTTCCCCAAAACAACATGGAAGACCCACCCTTTTTACCAACGAATGATGACCCCTTGCGCATGGAAGAAAAGCTAGATAATATAGTACCTGAAGATCCCAGTAAACCATATGACATAAAAGATGTCATCAAGATGATCGTTGATAATGGCGAGTTTTTCGAGATCCATGAAGCTTACGCCCAGAACATTGTCACGGGTTTTTCTCGTCTCGGGGGACACAGCATTGGCATCATCGCCAACCAACCAGCGGTCCTCGCTGGGGTGTTAGATATAAACTCATCTGAAAAAGCAGGGCGGTTTGTTCGGTTCTGTGACGCCTTCAACATTCCAATTCTCACCTTTGTAGATGTACCTGGTTTTCTACCAGGTACTGACCAGGAACATGGGGGCATCATTCGTTCAGGTTCTAAATTGTTGTTTGCATATTGTGAAGCTACCGTCCCTAAACTAACCGTCATCACTCGTAAAGCTTACGGAGGCGCATATGATGTCATGAGCAGCAAACACATTCGCGGAGACATCAACCTCGCCTGGCCTTGCGCTGAATTAGCTGTCATGGGACCAGAAGGAGCAGTGGAAATTATCTTTCGCAAAGAACTTGCTAACCTTGAAAACCCGGAAGAACGCAAAACTGCTTTGGTCTCGGAGTACCGGGAAAAATTCGCAAATCCCTACGTTGCAGCTTCTCGTGGTTATATCGACGATGTCATCGAACCACGCGAAACCCGACCTCGGTTGATTAATGCATTAGAGATGCTTTCCAATAAACGGGATGGCAATCCACCTAAGAAACATGGCAACATCCCACTGTAACAATCAAAAAATAAAATTAAATCAACCATCAACTTAGATGCTCAACTGCTAGTGTAGTGAACCATCTCATAGCTAAAATTCAAGATTTCCCTTTTAATATAATGCTAAATTTATCATTCACCCTTGACGGATAACCAGATCCACTGGAAGTCTTTCGTCTATGGATGATTGATAGCCCCCAAAAATGCAGATCAATAATCGGAACCTAAATATCGAACAGTATGGTGACCCTAAAGCCCCAGGAATTATCCTGCTCCATCACGGTCTGGGAACTACACGGTCTTGGCGGGGGCAGATAAAGGAATTGGTAGCCGCAGGGTATAACCTGATTCTCTATGATCGCTGGGGGTACGGAGGTTCCGAATCCCGTTCCCATTTGGCGGTACCTGGCTTCGAGGATGATCTGGCTGATCTCCAGGCGATTATTAATACGTTCAACACATCCTCATTCACCCTTATCGGTCACAGCGATGGTGGAACCATCGCTCTTTACCAAGCCGTGCAAAACCCTGACAGCGTAAGCGCCCTTATCGTGGTCGCGGCTCACATCTATCTTGAAACTAAGATGCAGCCTCGCATCCAAACAATCCGCACAGCGTTTCAGAACGATATTCGCTTCCGAAAAGGTTTAGAAAGCGCTCACGGTGGGCAATTCGAATCCACCTTTTACAACTGGTTCGACGGTTGGCGTACACCGCAAGCCCTGGAATGGGATATGCGTCCAGTGCTTAAAAAGATCCGCTGCCCTGTCCTTGTCGTCCAGGGCGAAGCAGATGAGTATGCTACTCCCAGACACGCCATGGATATCGCTGAAAACATTCCGTCATCAGAATTATGGCTGGCGTCTGACGCCGGGCATATGCTACCCCAAGAGATCCCTGTAGAATTCAACCAGAAAGTGTTAAAATTTTTAAAAACCATCGGAGAATAGCTGATTCATTCATCAACATGAATTGCAGATCTTGCAAAATGCTTCCGAGTACTTATCGCCCGGTCCATGAAACAATCAGTGATAATTTTTCTCCCTACTCCTTCAAAGGATAAACAGAACTGGTTCATACTCCAAATGAGATCAGATCATTCTATTTTTATGATCAACAAAGGAAAAATATATGTTTAATAAGGTCCTCATCGCCAACAGAGGTGAAATCGCCGTCAGGGTGATTCGGGCTTGCCGAGAACTAGGCTTGAGTACCATAGGGGTCTATTCTGACGCGGATCGCCAGGCTTTACATGTGCGCTTTGCTGATGAAGCCTATCGCTTAGGTCCAGCTCCTTCTCGCGATTCTTATCTACGTGGTGACAAGATCATTGATATCGCCAGGAAGTATGGCGCCGAGGCCATCCATCCTGGTTATGGTTTCCTGGCTGAACGCGCCGATTTCGCCCAGAATGTTGTGGATTCTGGATTGGCATTTATCGGCCCAAACCCTTCTTCTATCGCTGCTATGGGTGATAAAATGATCGCTAGGGAAACTGTAAAAGCCGCTGGTGTTCCCGTTGTACCTGGTACCGAAGGGGAAGGAGCACTGAGTGACGAAGATTTACTGAAAGTCGCTCCTCATATTGGTTTTCCTTTACTGATTAAAGCAACCGCTGGGGGTGGCGGTAAAGGGATGAGGGAGGTTCACTATATTCACGAAATGCCTTCTTTGCTGATAGGTGCTCGTCGCGAAGCGGAGGCTGCATTTGGTGATGGCAATGTCTATCTAGAAAAGCTGGTTGAGGCGGCACGCCATATCGAATTCCAGATCTTGGCTGATTTTAACGGCAATGTGATCCACCTGGGGGAACGTGAATGTTCAATCCAACGCAGGCATCAAAAATTACTTGAGGAATCCCCTTCCTTGCACATTGATGACGATCTCAGACAGCAGATGGGTGATGTCGCGGTTCGCGCTGCCCAATCAGTCGGCTACACTAACACAGGGACAATTGAGTTCCTGGTGGACAAGGATAAAAACTTCTATTTTCTGGAAATGAACACCCGCTTACAGGTTGAGCATCCAGTTACAGAGGCGGTAACTTCCGTAGATATTGTCAAAGAACAAATCCGTATTTCCCGAGGACGGTCTCTAAGCATCACCCAAGAAGATGTACAAATAAATGGCTGGGCTATTGAATGCCGTATAAATGCTGAGGATCCATATTGTGATTTCATGCCCTCTACCGGACGTATCTCCCATATCCTGCTTCCAACCGGCCCAGGCGTGCGGATCGATACCGGAGTTTATCCTGGCTTTGAAATCTCTACCTATTATGACTCTCTGATTTCTAAACTCATCGTACATGGCGCCACCCGGGCAGAGGCCATCCTGCGCATGCGTCGTGCCCTGGAAGAATACAAGATTCTCGGTGTGCGCACCAACATCCCCTTCCACCAAAACCTGATGGACTCTCACCGTTTTATGGCGGGGAATTTCGACACTCGTTTTGTAGAAGAACGTTTCTCTCTAGACGAAAGGGAAAAAAGGAAATCGTATAATCCTAAAATCGCCGCCATCCTCGCTACGCTGGTTGCACACCAACAAACACAACGGTCTGCTCATGTTATTCAACGGGCAAAGCGCGATACAAGCAACTGGAAATGGGTTGGACGCTGGGAGCGAATGCAAAAATGAAATACATAACGACTTCTGGTGATCATGAATTTGTCATAGAGATCATCGATGATGAAACAATCACCGTTGATGGAACAATTTACCAAGTGGATTTTGAGTCTATTGGAGAACAGCCAGTCTACTCACTATTAATCGACGGTTATTCCCATGAAGCCTATATCAATCCAGATGACACTGATTGGGAGGTACTCTACCAGGGGATTTTATACCACATCACGGTTGAGGACGAAAGGGAGAAAAGGCTGCGATCTACATTTGGGGGAAGTCTGCAAGACAGCAGCGAATTCTTCCTTAAAGCCCCCATGCCTGGGTTGGTCATCTCCGTCATGGTCGAGGAAGGACAGAGAATTACCAAGGGTGACGTTCTAGTCATCCTCGAGTCGATGAAAATGCAAAATGAACTCAAATCGCCTCGAGATGGTCAAATCTCACGGCTGCGTGTGAATGAGGGGGATAGCGTAGAACGGAAACAAACCCTGCTTAGTGTGATTTAGACCGGGCTCGATTAGAAATGAGTGTGTCTGGAAAATTCAACAATCAACCGGAAGAACTTGTTGTTAAGTTCTATGTTGCCAGGTTGGTGATTATTGAGAATAGGGTTATGGCATCGGGGTAAGACTCATCCAACCGCGTACCCACGAATATAATTTGCTGTTCGATAATGCTACAGGGGACTTAACCCAAAAATCGCAAATCTTGCGGCTACACGTAGATACAAAAGTCCGGACACATTTCAAAAATTCCATTGCCAACCTTACCTTTACCAATTTTACTGAAATTACGGTATTGCCGGAACATCTCGGGGTCCAACCAGCTAGTAACAAATAAAGCATCAGACAAAAGGGGGTATCAGTTTATCTCAATGACCATTTAGATCAAGACACGATCTTCAGACCACTTGCACTATTAGATACTTCTAATTTGCATCCCTACACCCCCCATGTTAGAATATCTGAGATATTTACTGGATATTCAAAGAGGATCTCTCATGGAAATGGTAGAAGTAACAATCGACAGCATCAGGGTAAGCCTGATGAACCAACAGCGCATTATCATTTTACGCGAGGTCGACGCTGAGAGATATCTGGCAATATGGGTGGGAGTATATGAGGCAGAACATCTCACTATGGCATTACAGGAAGTCGAAGTTTCCCGCCCGTTGACATACGATCTATTCAAGAACGTAATCAAATCCCTAGAAGCACATTTAGTCCGGGTAGAGGTGGTATCCCTTCGTAACGAGACATTTTACGGGAATATTGTCATGGAAGCAGGGGGACAGGAGTTCAACATAGATTCACGGCCTTCGGATGCCCTCAACCTGGCTATCCGTACCAATGCCCCTATTCTAGTCTCCCGAGAAGTTATGGATAGCGCTGGAATCATCCCAGAAGAAGATGAAGTCCACGATGAAGAAGCTCCGGAGGGGGGAGGGTTGGAAGGTGCTGCTGAAGACCGCCTGTCGGTATTTGAAGATTTCCTGGATAACCTTGACCTTGACGAAAAAGATGAAGAAGAAGATGACGAAGAGGAAGCTGAAGATTAAACCCCAGCCTCAGGTCTCAATCCATCCCAACCGCCGGTCCTGAGAGCAAAAAGGGATCAGCGGTTCTTTTTCCAAGTTCATCACTCCCAGATGGATTATTAGAAATGGGGTAATAATAAACCCAATGAATGAATTTACAGATTTTGAGCCAGCACCAACAACTGGTATTCAGGTCGTTCCACAAAGCAGGGAGGCAGAAGAAGCAGTCCTAGGCGCAATCTTGATTAACCCTGAAGCCTACTATGATGTTGCGGAATTTTTACAGGCGACTGATTTTTACATCCATCGCCACCGCTGGATTTGGGAGGTCTTTGTCCGACTGCATGAGAGCCGTACACCAATCGATATCCTTACCGTCACAGAGGAATTGGACCAACGAGGGCAGCTTGCTGAAATTGGTGGGCCTGCCTTTCTAACTACGCTGATCAATAGTGTCCCATCTTCCTTGCATGCTGAAGCTTATGCTCGTCTGATTGAACAATCCGCTGTTCGCCGCAACATGCTAGATGCTGCTAACAAAATCGCCAGGCTCGCGTACGAACAGGAGGTCAGCCTAGACAGTGTAATGGATGAAGCGGAGAAAGCCGTTTTTGGAGTCAGCGAACGAAGGATGACGCGCGACCTCCAACCCATCCAGGAAACGCTCAGTGACTATTATGACCGTATTAGCGACCTCGCTGCTCGTCCAGACGAGATCCATGGCGTCCCGACTGGTTTTATTGACCTGGATAAACTACTCTCCGGGTTACAACCCTCCGACTTGATCATTGTCGCAGGAAGACCGGGTATGGGGAAGACAGGCTTAGCCCTTTCCATTGCCAAGAACGCAGCTCAGACCCACAAGAAACATGTTGCCATTTTTTCCTTAGAAATGTCTAATGAACAGCTGGTGCAACGACTGATCTCCCAAGAAACTGGCATTGATTCGCAAAGACTCCGGACCGGTAAACTCGATGAACCAGAATGGCCGCTATTTACTCATGCGATCGAAGTGCTGAGTGATACCCGTATTTTCCTGGACGATACCCCTGCCATCACTCCCCTCCAACTTCGTACCAAATGCCGCCGGCTGCACCTAGAGTTTCGTCTTGATTTAATCATCGTCGATTATCTGCAACTCATGGGAGGCGACCGTCGCATTGACAACCGTGTTCAGGAAGTTTCTTTTATCTCCCGTAATCTCAAAGTCCTGGCTCGAGAGCTGAATGTACCGGTCCTTGCCGCGGCTCAATTATCTCGGGCTGTTGAACAGCGATCCGATAAACGCCCGGTCCTCTCAGACTTGCGAGAGAGTGGTAGCCTCGAACAAGATGCCGATATCGTCATGTTTATTTACCGACCCGAGGTTTATGAAGACGACCCCACTAAAGAGAACCTCGCCGAGATCATGGTTGCTAAGCATCGCAATGGTCCCGTCGGTAACGTGCAGCTCATCTTTCGCAAGAACCTTGCCAAATTCGAGAATGCTGCCACCCGTCACTTTGATCCTACTCAGGTGCACTGATGAAATTCGACGGTCTCCCAGAAGGAAAATCCCATTTCGACCGCGTACCCACCGCTTTTTTCACTGAGTTAATGCCCCAGATCGATCATTTAGGTGAACTCAAGGTAACCTTATATTTCCTCTGGCGGTTGGATCGTATGGAGGGGGATCTCCGCTACTTACTGGAAGATGACCTTATCGCTGACAACCATTTTATGTCAGGTCTTGCCTCATCTATGCAGGAAGCGAAAAAAAACTTATCAGAGGCATTATCCCGCTGCCTGCAACGAGGTACTTTGCTGAAAGCCAATGTCCTGGTATGCGACCAACAGGTAGCTCTTTATTTCTTCAATTCGCCTAAGGGACGAGAAACCATCAAAGCCATTGAAAAAGGGATGTGGCGACCTTCAGATGAAGCCCTTCGGGTGCCGATTGAATTAATTCCGGAGCGATTGAATATCTATCAATTGTACGAAGAGAATATTAGTCCCATAACGCCCTTGCTCGCTGAAGCCCTGGCGGATGCCGAAAGGGATTATCCAGCGAATTGGATTGAAGAAGCCTTTCGAATCGCCGTGGAAAAGAATGTCCGCAATTGGCGTTATATTGAAGCAATCTTGCGCCGCTGGCAGGAAAGAGGATATGATGTCAGAGAAGATAGACGAGACACTGAAAAAACTCGCCAAAAATACACCAACTGGGAAGACTGATCACAAATCACCAGACCAGAGGCACGAGTTGCCCGGTAACCCAACTTGCGAGATCTGTGGCGGTACAGGATATTTGCGTTTGGATGTACCAGTCGGACATCCAGATTTTGGCAAACTGCAGGTTTGCAGTTGTCGTGCAGGGAAGATAAATCGCCGCCTTCACAACCACCTCTTTGCCTTGAGTCATCTACAAGAACTCAAGCACCTGACCTTTGAAAACTTTTCTCCACGAGGCCAGGTAGGTTTAAGAGCTGCCCAGGCAGAGTCTCTGGAACAGGCTTACAATCAAGCCTATTATTTTGCTGAGACGAGAAAGGGTTGGTTGGTTCTTTCCGGTAAGTATGGCAGTGGGAAAACACACTTAGCTGCAGCGATCGCCAATTTCGCGGTCGACATCGGCGTTCCTACCTTGTTTTTGACTGTACCTGACCTATTAGACAATCTTCGCTTTTCCTATGATAACCCTGAATCGACCTTCGAATCTCGTTTTGATGAAATTCGCAATGCACCTCTGTTAATTATGGATGACTTTGGAACCCAAAACGCTACAGAATGGGCACAGGAGAAGCTCTTCCAGATCTTAAACTATCGCTACATAAATAAACTGCCCCTGGTCGTCACGACCAACCTGATGCTCGGAGAAATGGAACCACGCATCCGGTCTAGACTTGAGGATCCCGAAATTGTAACTCGTGTAAACATTATTGCACCTGATTACCGCCGTCCAGCTTTTGACTCCCTAGGGCATGCTGGCCTTTCCACCTCAATGGATTTTATGTACAACAAGACCTTTGCTAATTTCGAATTTCGCAAGAAGGAGAATCTGCTCCCAGAACATGTAAAGAGCCTTGAGAACGCTTTTGAACAAGCTCGTCAGTTTGCCGAAGACCCGGATGGTTGGTTGGTGCTTACCGGCACCTATGGCTGCGGTAAAACCCACCTGGCAGCTGCGATTGCAAACTATCGTGCAGACCAGGGACATATGTTTGTGTTTGAGGTAGTGCCTGATCTTATGGATCATTTACGAGCCACCTTCGGACCACGCAGTACTACCACACTGGACCGGCGTTTTGAAGAGATAAAGAATACACCCTTAC
>CAZTJD010000031.1:25025-33900 GCA_964613985.1 uncultured Anaerolineales bacterium | reverse complement strand
TCTGTTTTCTGAACTTCTGGTATTGGGGGTTTCCAAAGGGGGCAAAGCCCCCTTTGGAAGAATCGTGGTGGTGAAAAATCAAAACATGCGGACATTCAAAAACCTTTATCCACATATTTATTCTTTCAGTAATTTATATTGGGCGTACCGGGCAGCCAGACGCGCCAAACGCAACCAAGAAACCGTCGCTTCATTTGAATTTGACCTTGAACGAAACCTGCTTACCCTGTCTGAGGATTTGCACTCGAAAACATATCAACCCGGACCTTATCACAATTTCTATATTTATGAACCTAAGCAGCGCCTTGTCAGCGCGGCACCTTTTCGAGACCGGGTCGTCCATCATGCCCTGTGCCAGGTGATCGAACCGATCTGGGAAGCGCGCTTTATCCATCACAGCTATGCCTGTAGGATTAAGAAAGGCACTCACCAGGCTCTTGACCAATGCCAGGCCTGGTCTCAAAGGTATCGCTACACCTTCCACGGCGATATCGTCAAATATTTCGCTTCTATTGACCTACAAATCTTGCGAAATCTGTTATTAATGAAAATATCAGACCCGGATACTCTATGGCTGATCGACCGGCTGCTGAACAGCGGCACAGATATTCAACGCCAGGAATGCCCTACTTTGTATTTTCCAGGGGATGACTTGTTTTCAGCTTTACGACAACGCGGCTTGCCTATTGGAAATCTCACCAGCCAGTTTTGGGCAAATGTTTATCTGCACGAGCTGGATATGTTCGTAAAGCAGGAATTACGCTGCACTGCGTACTTAAGATATATGGATGACTTCATCCTTTTCTCTAATGATAAGCACCAGCTGAATGCCTGGAAAGAAGCTGTGCAGGAGTATCTGGCTGGAAAACTGAGGCTGGTCTTACATCCCAAGAAAAGTGTTATCTTCCCAGTTGAGGTTGGGATCGATTTTTGTGGCTTCCGCATCTACCCCACCCATCGTCGGCTGCGTCGCAGCAGTGTCCGCCGTTTTGTGCGGCGCTTTAGAAGACAGCGTCAAGCCTACCAGAAGGGAGATATATCACTCGAACAGATCAATACCTCGGTGCAGTGCTGGATCGCCCATGCCAGTCATGGAGACACCTGGAGACTGCGTAGGCGGCTGTTCGCTGACTATCCATTGCCCGTTTCCCAATGAAAGAACATCGTCCACAATCGCCGTTATTCGTCAAAACTTATGATTTTTTATTATGGCTGATTCCTATGACGTTGAAATTCCCCAAATCGCAGCGATTTCTCCTAGCTGAGAGGTTAAGCGGAATGGCCCTAGATTTCTACGACCTTATTTTGGATGCAGTGATGCAGCCTGAATATCAAGAGGAGAAATTAGTCGAAGCTGACCGGATATTGGCAAAAATCCGGTTGTACGTACGACTGAGTCATGACCTAAAATGCCTGAGCCTGGGACAAATGGAACATGCAGCCAAACTGATGGACGAGATTGGGCGTTTGATGGGAGGTTGGATCAGAAAAAAGAAAAGCCATAAATAGTAAGGCGTTTCCTGCATGAGAGAGATAATGTCATATGCAGTGCGTGGGGAAAGGTTTATAAACAGGCTGCGCGGCGGCTCGTGGAACAACAACGATAACAATTTGCGCGTCGCCAACCGCAACAACAACAATCCGAACAACAGCAACAACAATATCGGATTTCGGTGTGCAGCTTCTCCAGGAGTATTCCTCGAAGGCCAGGTGCGTCCGCTTCAAGAACCGGCGCTGTCGCCCAGAGAGAAGAGTCCAGACTTTTTCCCGGTCAGGCTGTTTATTCGCTGTCTGACCAAAGAAAAATGATCCTGACTGGTGTGGTAGATTTTATTATCGAAGCTCCGGTCAGGATCGCTTTTTAGTCAAACTGGCTTGTTAATATATTCCCCTGCTTCATTCTACCCGATCCCTGATTCGATAATCCATTCAGCCCCAGTTTTCTATTTTGTTTTCCATGTCTCTAATTAACCATACTGAGAATTGCCAGTTACCCCTCCCCTGCGGGTAACTGTTCTACCTTATCCAGGCCGCGGTCGGTCTCCCAGGGGTAGACAATATAGGCGTCGGTGATGGCGGCGTAATAGTCCGGACGGGCGGAGCCAAATAAATTGCGGTGGGGGTTGAAATGCATCACCGCCGTATAGGGCAGTCCACCAGCGGCAGAGACCCGGTTCCTCACAGTCGACATGGTCCTGCCGGAGCCCCAGACATCATCCACGATTAAGATCCGCCTGCCCTCCAGCAAGTTATCCGCCGGGAACTGGAAGAACTTGGGCCAGGCGAAGAGCTTCGTCCTTTCCCGGTCGATCTCAGCGGGGAAATCAACGGAAGCGATCAGCACATCGTGAATCTCCATTGATTCAGCCAGCAATCCACCGGGGATGATGCCGCCGCGAGTGACGATTAACATGGCATCGAATTCGGTGTCAAATTGGGGGATCAGGTGATCGACCAGGCTATCGACCTCCGCCCAAGAGAGGATTTCGCGCCGCTTCTGCATAAGGGGCTCCCATCAAAGAACAGGCTGCAAATAAATCAAAAGGTACCAGGATGTACCAAATCTAAACGGTCCTGTAAGACTACCCATTGTCATGCTTCAGATTGTCATTATGAGCGAAGCGAAGAATCTCTAGTTCGTTGACAGAGAGATCCTTGACTCCGCTACGCTCCATTCAGGATGACAAGCCAAAGGAGGGCGCCACACAGTCTGAAGGTAAACTTCTCATTTTCATTTCTCTGACTGTCATTTTGTGCGAAGCTAAGAATATCATGCGAATAGTAGAGATCCTTCATTCCGCTGCGCTTCATTCAGGATGACAAGCCAAAGGAGGGTGCCACACAGTCTGAAGGTAAACTTCTCATTCTCATTTCTCTGACTGTCATTTTATGCGAAGCTAAGAATATCATGCGAATAGTAGTGATCCTTCACTCCGCTGCGCTCCATTCAGGATGACAAGCCAAAGGAGGATGCCACACAGTCTGAAGGTAAACTTCTAATTTTCATTTCTCTGACTGTCATTTTGTGCGAAGCTAAGAATATCATGCGAATAGTAGTGATCATTCATTCCGCTACGCTTCATTCAGGATGACAAGCCAAAAAAGGTTATTTGACAATTAAAGCATATCACAGCAGACACACCAGCTAATTATAGCAGGGAAATTGGGTCTACTTCAATCCGAGCTTCCCCAAGATTCCTATCCTTCAAAACAGCCACAGGGTCCGGACCGCGCAAAACAATCTGCCAGCGATAATAACCACTTACCCGTGAAAAGAAACACGGCGCCGGACCAATGACCTCGGTAGACCGGTGCTCACCCTGCGCAAGCCAGCGCTTGATTTGATTTGCCAGACCCATCGCCGAGGATTCAGCTTTGTGTTCATTCAACTCGCGAAATTCCAGGCGGATGAGGCGGGAAAATGGCGGGTACCGCAACTGGCGACGGAAGGTTAATTCGCGCTGGTAAAAGCCGGGGTAATCATGCCTGGATGCCGACTGGATGGCATAGTGGTCTGGTTGGAATGTCTGCAGGATGGCACATCCCCCAAGTGGGGAACGTCCAGCACGACCAGCTACCTGGGTAAGGACCTGGAAGGTCCGTTCGGCAGCACGATAATCGGGCAGGTTCAACCCGACATCCGCCAGCACCACGCCCACCAGGGTGACCAATGGCAGATCAAGCCCTTTTGCCAGCATCTGGGTTCCAATCAGGACATCCGCCTGGTGGTTTGCGAAGTGGCGCAGGATGACATCATGGGCACCTTTTCTGCGGGTCGTCTCCCAATCCCAGCGCAGGGTCGCTGCACCAGGGAAGGAATCTTTCACCTCCTGCTCCACCCGCTCTGTTCCCGTCCCGTAATGCTTGATCCTGCTACCCCCACATTGCGGGCATTTTGACGGCATGTTGCGCTGATAATTGCAGCGGTGGCAGATGAGCAAATCCGCACCTGGGGACACTCCTTCTCCCTGGTCCCGGTATCCTTTCAGGTGCTGGGTCAGGGGAATATCACAGTGAGGACATTTCAACGAATAGCCACAATCCCGGCAAAAGATGTAAGTAGCCACCCCTCGGCGATTGATAAACAAGATCGCCTGCTCACCCTGTTCCAGGACCTGACCCAGTTTGGCAAACAAGGCGCGGCTGAATATCGAACGGTTGCCGGCTTTTAATTCGGAGCGCATGTCCACGACCTCTACGGGTGGTAAATCTGTGGTTTCGGCATCCTTTTCCAGCGGTCGGTAGATAGCTTTTTGAGGAACGGCCTCGGATTCGTCGCTAGAGACACCCGGTCGTCTAGACTGTCCAATGCGGACCATCTGCAGGCGGATTGCTTCTTTGTGAGCCAGGATCCGTTCAGGGAGATTAAGCGCCGTCCAGCCACCGCGAGAGGCGGTGTACGTACTGACGATGTCCGGAGTCGCCGAACCCATCAGGCAGACCGCATTCGCTTGCCGGGCATAAACAACAGCAGCATCCCGAGCGTTGTAACTAGGCGCCATCTCCGATTGGTAATAAGACTGGTCGTGACATTCGTCGACCACGATCAAGCCGATATCAGGGAAAGGCGTGAAGAGAGCACTGCGTGGACCCACTACCGCGGAAAGCAAACCAGCCCGGGCCCGGCGCCAGGTATCGTAACGTTCACCGGTCGAAAGCTTAGAATGGACCAGACCCACTTTCCCGGAAAAACGGGAGACGAAGCGCCGTACCGTTTGGGGCGTTAGGGCGATCTCTGGCACCAGGATAATCGCCTGCCTGCCGCGCTGGATGACGGTCTCCAGGGCTCTCAGATAAATCTCGGTTTTCCCGGACCCGGTAACCCCGTAGAGCAAAATAGGTGCTGCTTTTGCTCCCCTTACGGTCGCCTGGATCGCTTCATGAACCTTTCCCCACACGATATCCTGTTCGCTGGTCAATTCGGGCGGAATGCTGGGAATATATTCCACGCTGTCGAGTGGGTCTCTGATCTGTTCACTCTCACCCAGAAAAACTAAACCCATCTCTGCCAATTTCTTCAGGTCTGCCAGGTTCCCACCACTTTCGGCATAAACCCAGGGGACATCTACAGGCCCCGATTCTCTGATTAAGAAGCGCAGGATTTTCTGCCGGCGATCCAATGCTGCCGAACCTTTCCGACCTAGAGAACCCATTTGTGCTTCAGCCGCTTTGGGAGAACAGGCAAGTTGCGCTGTACGCACAACCTTAGGTTTCACGGTGGGCGGATTTAAGACTGGTTGGGTGCTGACCAGTGAGCGCTGCTTCAGCGCCTGGGCGGTGGCTTTCCAGTTCTTGCGAGGCAGTGCCCTGTCGATCTGCCTGCCGCGTAAAGGACCCCGGTCAATTAATAAAGTCAACAGACGCCATTGTGCATCCGACAATTTCAAAGTGCCACTTTGTGTACCTGCTGCCAACTGATCCCTGGTGATCCCGGATTCGTAAAGGGTATCCGCCATCTGACCGAGACCGGGCGGAAGCATCAAGTTGATACAGGAAGCAAGGGGAGATAAGGTGTGTTGGGATAAATAAGCTGCCAGATTGATCTGATCATCAGTGAGGACGGGGTCTGGATCCAATAAATCCATTACAGCCTTGGTTTCGGAAACCGAAGGGGTTTGCATGACCTCTAAAACCACCCCTTGAACAACTTGGTGACCAAAAGGGACAGTCACCAGGTGACCCCGATCCACTTTCCCATCCAGGTCTGGTGGCAAGTGATAATGAAAGGTTTTAGACAGTTGGGAAACGTTTACCGCTACTTCAACAAAGATCGGCATGTGTATTTCAAATAGAGAGCCTTATTTGGGTTTAGAGTCCTTGTATAATTAACGACTTCTGCGACTGCAGGAACACTTACCCCGAACAAGAGACACTTTGGCTCACTCAACATAGCAAATTGTTTGTCCGGTAATAAAATGATCATTCACTAACAACAGCGGGAGGTACCTCGTTCCTGGTCAGAACCAGGCGCTTGATACGCATCCCATCCATGGCAACTACTTTCAAATTAACGCCATTTTCCAGGTTGATTTCATCATTTATTTCCGGTATCCGAGCTAAAACCCCTAAGAAATATCCCGCAATGGTGTCATAATGTGGGTCATGCAATTCCAGTCCAAGGGCTTCATTTACTTCTTCTATCAATGCCAGACCATCAATCACCACAGAACCATCGGTTTGAGGTTGAATTTCGGGTTGAACCGCATCGAATGGATCACTGACCTCCCCAACGATTTCCTCCATTAAGTCCTCGAGCGTGACCAGACCTGCAACACCCCCATATTCATCCATCACAATGGCGATATGCTGTCGCCGGGCACGGAACAATCGCAAAACACTGCGCACAAGTGTGTTTTCCGGGATGAACAATGCCTCCCTGACCAGGGTCCTGGCCCGGCAATCCACTTTTTCCGGATCAAGCTGAGCTCGTAGCAGGTCTTTGATGTGGACGACACCGATGATATTATCCAATACATCTTCATAAACGGGGAACTTGGTAAAAGTTGACTTGGTGGCAATTTCTATGCTCTCGAGCAGAGTCAGGTCTGCCTCAAAAGCCTTGATTTCTGTACGGGGAATCATGAGCTGGCGGACAAAGAGTTCACCAAAATCAAACACGGCGTGCAGCATCTCACTCTCTTCCGATTGCACAACGCCTTCTTCGGTACTGGCAGTGACAAGCATTTTTAATTCTTCTACAGAATGGACCAGTTCGTGTCCGGAAGCAGGTTCCACGCCTACCAGCTTAAGAAGGAAATTACCAGTACCATTAAGAGCCCAGATTGCGGGTTTGAAAATCCACTCCGTCCAAATTGTCGGTCGAGCCACAATCAAAGCGGTATTCTCGGGACTTTGCAAGGCGATAGATTTCGGTGCCAGTTCTCCAACCACCACGTGCAGAAAGGTGATGAGCACAAAGGCTAAACCGGCAGAGATACTATGGGACACTTCGCTTTGGATGCTGATGGGGAAAATCCCGATGATTGGCAACAGCAGGTGTGCAACGGCGGGTTCCCCCACCCATCCCAGTCCCAGACTTGCCAAGGTGATCCCAAGCTGGGTGGCAGCAATGACCCGGTCGGGATTTTCCAGCGCTTTTTGTACCCACAAAGCAGTCTGGTTGCCTTGGGAAACCAGTTCAGCAACTCGGGTCCGCCTGACGCTGACCAGGGCAAATTCTGCCGCCACAAAGAATCCATTTGCCAGGACGAGTAAAATGACAGCAACTAAACGTAGAATATCCTGTCCGATTGTTTCCATATCAAGATTCTTCTATAACCCTGGTAATCACTGCTGCTCCATAACCAACAACCTGGTGGTAATCGCCGCTGACATCCCCTGAGGTGGCATATTTCAAGATCTGGACATGATTCGCACCAAGTTCCTGAGCTGCCCAGAGAACGGCGGCTACAGCACCACGCCCGCAGGCGAATGCTTTCTGCTCCTCTTCAGCTTTCAATACTGCCATTGGATCAAAAGCTTCGATCCTGCGTAAAAATTCCTGGTCCAGCTTATTGGCGACCTCCTGGGGATAGAAATGTGAGAGATCGGTAGAGGCAACCAGTAAACCTCTTCGATCCCTTAAGACCTTGGCGAGAGATAAGCCCAATGTTTGGGTAACACGAACACTTTGATCCCGGACCATTACCGGAAGCAGAGAAAAATCATCACCCAGGGCGCGCTGTAGGAAGGGCAATTCGATCTCAAGCGAATGCTCACGATCCTTCCGTACCAGGGTTAGACCAAAGCCAAGTTCCTGTTCAAGGTATTTATCCAGTGCCTGGAGGGCACCCTTATCGATGGGAATTGTACCAAGAGGCGTTTGATACGCATCGTGAGCAGAGGAGAGCAGGCTCTCATAATAAGGCTGGTGCATCGGAGAAATTACAGCAACAATCTCTGGTTTCAAGCCCTTTACAGCAGCAAAGGCGTACCCGGCAACTCCACCCGAATATATATGCCCAGCATGGGGAGTAACAATTGCGATGACCTCCCCTTGTACATCGGGCAAACCTGCAGCACGAATATAGCCGTCAACGCTTGAAGCCAGTCGTTTGGAATCCCCTGGGTACCACTGACCCGCAATTGGCGACGGTCGTAAATCCAGATCTTGTTCCATCTTCATAACTCCATAAGACGAAATTTTTACCATTTGCTATCTAAATTAGATTGTAGCACATATCCAGTCTTAAGAACGGCTCTTCTATGATATACTCGATCCAAACGGTACTGCGGGAAATTTTTCTCATGCAGGAGGCAAAGGACATAAGTCCCGGAGAATAGGCTTGCTTCAAATTGGCTATTCATTTCTGGTAAGGAGCAGAGCGTTTTCGTAGATTTTATTTACAGGAGAATTAAGTATGGTAAAGAAGAAAGGCAGAGTCTTCTCTGGAGCACGTCCAACAGGACGTCAGCATTTAGGAAATTATTTAGGTGCAATTAAGAATTATGTCGCCCTCCAGGATGAGTACGAGGAAACGATCTACTGCATTGTCGATATTCACGCCTTGACGACGGTAGAAACCACCCAGGATCTAAAACAAAATACCTATGAGATGGCACTTGACTGGCTTGCTGCTGGATTGCGACCCGATGACAGCATGATCTTTGTGCAATCACATATCCCCGAAGTCCTGGAATTGCACACTTTCCTTAGCATGGTGACCCCTTTAGGAAAACTAACTGACCTGCCAACCTTCAAAGAAAAAGCGCGCCATCAACCTCACAACATCAACTATGGCCTGGTCGGATACCCGGTCTTGATGGCTGCGGATATTACCCTGTACAAAGCAGTAGCTGTCCCAGTCGGTGTTGACCAGGCACCGCATATCGAATTCACCCGGGAAGTTGTCCGGTCATTTAATCATCGTTATGG
>CAZTJD010000031.1:0-24925 GCA_964613985.1 uncultured Anaerolineales bacterium | reverse complement strand
GCAGGTCAAGATGATCAACGTCGAATGCCGGAAAGCAGGTATTGGCTGCGTGGATTGTAAAAAATTTTTTGCCCAAAACCTCAATGCCACCTTGACTCCATTCAGGGAAAAACGGGCAGAATGGGACGCTAATCCTGAGCGAGTCTGGGGTGTGCTGAAAGATGGTGCTGATCGAGCCAGCAAAATCGCAAAGCAAACGATCAAAGAAGTAAAAACAGCTATTGGGTTGCCGTAGCGGGTCATGCGCGTTGTTGTCCAGAGAGTTAATCAGGGTTGCGTAAAAGTCGATGGGAAAACCATCGCAAAGATAGGTCTTGGCCTGGTGATCCTGGTAGGTGTCGGTCCTAAGGATGGGGACGAACAGGTCGAATACCTTGTGAAAAAAATTTCCAATCTGCGTATTTTTGAGGACGAGCAGGGGAAAATCAACCGCTCCATTTTGGATGTGGGGGGAAGTGCGATCGTCGTTTCTCAGTTTACACTCTACGCAGATACAAGCAAAGGTCGCCGACCCAGCTTCACCAAGGCGGCTCCGCCTGAGATCGCCAGTCCTTTGGTCGATCTATTCGCAAAAAAACTAGCCGCTGCCGGTGTTCCCACCCAGAATGGGGAATTTGGTGCCCACATGCAGGTCGAGATTCACAACGACGGTCCAGTAACCATCTGGATGGAGTGGTGAGTCTTGGGGAAAAATATATCAAGATCAGTGCAGAAGTAGATCAGGAGACGAGGAACTGGTCGATGATCAAACATGATGCTTGATCTTACCATCTTGAACAAATCCGCAGGGGCAAAGTGCATTTCATCCTGGAAAAACATCACAGCATTCAACTAAAATCGCCGTCCTCGGCGAAGCACTTTCTTAGGAAGGAGCACCGTTTAACCAGCCAAGGATTTTATGAATGAAGAATCCCTGGTAACCCACTGGCTCGTCCCCAGTAACCTGACACCGACTAATTCCAATACTAAACCACAAGGAATTTCTGCTTGACAAGGAAAAAAATATGCGGGAAAATGCAAGCAAGCACTTACTTGAAAGGGAATCACAATGTCAGAAAATAACCCCCATGATGGTACTCGAGAACGTATTCTAAAAGCTGCTGCTGAAATATTCGCTAATCAAGGATACACTCGCGCCACCACCCGCGCCATCGCAAAAGCAGCCGGAGTCAACGAGGTGACGCTATTCCGCCATTTTGGCAGTAAGCACAACCTGCTTTCAGAGATGATCCAGGAATACTCTGCCCTGTCGGACCTGACCACTCTGATCGAGAACCAACTCGGCGGGGATTACCACCAAGATTTGCTTCATTTAGGGACAGTCTTTTTCCAGGCGATCACCGCCCGGAAAGAAGCCTTGCGGTTGATACTATGTGAGGCTGGCGAGCTCCCCGAAATCCGCGAAGTGATTGTTAAGGTCCCTGACCAGCTTAGACAACTACTCACCTGTTATTTTCAAAACAAGATCAAAGAAGGGTATCTCAAGAATCTGGACCCCGAAGTGATGGCGCAAGGATTCCTGGGGATGTTCTTTTCCTATGGCATTGCTCGCGAAATGTTGGACTCTGCGATTGCCCCACAGGTTTCACAAGAAGCCCTGATCGCGCAATTTGTTGATATTTTTATCCATGGCACCACGGAACCATAAGGAGCAGGTATGGACATTGCGATTTCTGTCGAATCCGTCTCGCGCCGGTTTGGGGACACCATCGCAGTTGATGACCTCACATTCATGGTTGCAAAAGGGGAAATCTTCGGACTGTTAGGGCCAAATGGCGCAGGGAAGACCACCACCATCAACCTGATCACAGGCATGTTGAAACACCATTGCGGTCAAATCCAGGTCCTTGGCCACAATCCACAAAAGGAACCACGATGGATCCACCGGCAGATCGGCCTGGTCCCTCAGGAGACAAATGTTTATCTGGATCTCAGCGCTATAGATAACCTCTGGCACCATGCTGCCCTCTATTGTGATGACCTGTCCAAAGTTAAAAAGGACATGGAGTCACTTTTAAAGATGGTCAACCTCTGGGAACGAAGGCGAGACCCAGTGAGGACTTATTCCGGGGGGATGAAAAGACGCCTGGTGCTGGCACGAGCCCTACTGCATAAACCACAGATCATCCTGTTCGACGAGCCCACCCTCGGCGTAGACGTCCAGGGGCGCCATGTCATCTGGGAATATATCAAAACATTACAAGCGAATGGGGTGACTTTCGTCATCTCTACCAACGACATGGCGGAAGCGGATGCCCTATGCAACAGATTGGTGATCATCGATAACGGTCGAGCCATCGCCCTGGACACCCCAGATCAATTGAAATCAAGCCTGGGACGGGATATCGTCAACCTGAGAACCAAACCACCTATCGAAGATCCAGAAGCGCTGTTCAACGGGATGAGACTCCAGTCAATTTCCAGACCTAACATCAGCGAACTGCGGCTGGAGATGGTAGGGGCTGAAACCCTCATCGGCGAGATGATCAACCGAATCACAAAAACTCACCAGATCGAATTCTTACGAATCGCTCGTCCAACCCTGGATGATGTCTTCCTGCATCACACCGGCAGGGCGTTAAGAGAATAAGGTTATGAAACGCATATTTTTAGCTTCGAAGATTGAAATTAACTTTTTCCGCACCGCCATTCCGATCCACCTGGTCGCCATCTTACAACCGACAGTGATGTACCTGTTAATGAGCACCATCCTTGTCCATCCCACTTTCGACATGTACATTACTCAGCCAGCCATCCCAGAGGCAGAGGCCCTGGTCGCTGCCATGAGGGTGGTCGGTTCTCCCAATGGAGCGGCCTATATTAACCCGATAATTGCTGACAGCGATCAAACAGGCAGTTTACGGCAGGTGATCATTGTTGAAGAAAAAGACGGGCAGACTATCGCAAGTCAGCATTTTGGTTTGATCGATAGTAATGTGGTTAAAAACTTCCGCAACCGATTGACTGCAGCAGCATTGGGATTGTGGAATAATTCCCTCGGTAGCCGCGCTGTACAGATCGATGAAAAACCCAGACTCCCAAGAGATATGCCTTATACGCTATACTTCGGAATGGCGATGCTGCCTTTGACCGTGACAGTTGCTGCTTCGTTCATCGGGGGTATTACGACTGCCCAGGAGTTTGAATCTGGCACCATCCTGGAATATCGCCTTTCACCGGTTTCATCAGGTCTGGTGGTGGGGGCGCGTCTGGTTCGACTGCTACTCACCGGCCTGGTTTCAGCCTCGATCTTGCTTGCTGCTCTACAGCTTTTCAATGGCATCTGGCCTCAGTCCATCTGGAAGATTGGTTTCATCCTGATGCCTGTGTGCCTGGTTGCCGGGTGCCTGGGTATTTGCGCAGGCCTGATATTCCGCAAAAGCATCCCTGCCTTCCTGGTCGGCCTGGTGACCTCTTTTGTGGGTTGGCTACTCGGCAGTGCTTTTGGACTGGCAGCAGGATTCAATCCGCTTTATGAATTCATCAGCCGCCTGACTCTAAATACCCATGCCGTAGAATTGCTTTTCCCGCATTATTTTCAAGAAAAAATTGGCAAAGCAGGGATTTCAATCCTATACATGGTCATCGCCAGCATCATTATGATCGGGCTGACCATGGTGATCTACCAACGCAAAGTGAAAGATCAAGGTTAGCGATGCCCAAATTCAACCAACTCCCAAGAGCCATCTTCCGACTGATCAAGCGACCTCCCCAGATTGCCTACTCATTAGGCCTGGGTCCGCTAATCGGCCGGCTCGTCCTGCTGTTGACCACCAACGGACGAATTTCGGGGCTGCCGCGTATCACCCCTCTCCAATACGAAACAACCGGTGACGTTCTCTATGTAGGTGCGGCTCGAGGAATGAAAGCGGATTGGGTTCGAAACATCCTGGCTCATCCCAGGGTTGAGGTGCGGGTTAAGAATCAGCGCTTCAAAGGGACTGCCGAGGTGATCACTTCCCCTGATAGGATCGTTGATTTCCTCGAACTTAGAATAGAAAACCACCCGCACATGATGGCTACTATGCTCAAAGCGGATGGAGTATCCCCACATCCAACCCGGTCTCAGCTGGCGGGCTATGCTGCTCAAATTGTCCTGGTGGCTATTACGCCTGACAAGATCAATGAAATAGACCAAAGGGGGGCTAACGGGTGAACCGTTTCTGGATTCTCCTGCGAACGGAATTCAAAGCCTGGCGTCAAGAACCCATCACTGCCCTGGGTGGATTTATCCCACCTGTCTTCATCCTGCTTGCTTTCGGGCTGCTATTTGGTGGACGATTAAGCTTTAAAATCGGATTCATCAATAACGATTCCGGGCCATATGGGGCAACCCTACGAAAGACAGCATTCGAGGTCGAGTCTCCTTTTGGAACCCCTTATTATGACCTGTTCCAGGGGGATGTTGCCTCAACCTGGATGGCATATAACACCTACCAAATCGATGGGGTCTGGGTCATCCCAGCGGATTTCTCGGAACGAATCGAGGCTGGAGACCACCCAACTTTCGAGATGTATTTCAGCAACTACAACGATGACCGGGCTAAAAACCATCGCATCTATGCCGCAGAAATCCTGTGGCATTTCTATCACGAAATCGACTATCCTGCCCCTCCCCTGGCTTTGCAGGAAATTTATCCTGGTTCAGAAATGGTCGAATGGCTGCCAGTGATTGCTGTGGGGGTAGTCCTGCTCAGTTTCATGCTTGGGGCTATGATGAACATCTTCATGCTAACACACAAAGAACAACTCACCGGGGTGACCCTGGAGTTTGGACTTGCGCCTCGTTCATTGTTATGGGTACTTATCCCCAAAACACTCCTGGCGTTAATTATGGGCCTGGCAACCGGGACCGTCTTGTTAGGCCTTATCTCCATAGGGTTGGTTGCGTGGCCCGGAAAATTCATCTATGCCGTCTGGCTGCTGGCAGGATTGGTCTGCCTGTTTTGGATCCCCCTGGTGCTCTGGGGAGGTCTGCGAAAGCTTCATTACTTTGCAGGAGCGATAATAACGATCCTAGCCGGGTTGACTGTATTCTTCATTGGGGGCGGTTTGGCACTGGTACGTCCATTCAAGGAGAATATCCCCTGGTATTCATGGGTATTCCCAAATATATATGCCATAGACCCAATGCGGGACATGATCCTTTTCCAGCAATGGCCTGCAGATTGGCATCACACATTGATCATCCTCACAAGCTTCACAATCGGTTCAATCCTTGTCGGTTGGATTTTTTCTACCCGCCAACTACGCCAATTGGGATAAATGTGTCAATAGTGAATATCGTATCTATATTCAAATTAAATATTTTAAGATTAATTGCTTGACTCTTTCCTGTAGTTCATGGTATGCTTTCACCGCTAAACAAACCTAACGAAAGGAATGCGCCTGAATGCACAACTTAGTTTTCAATGAAATTTATGTACGAAAAGCTGCCGCTATCGGTGGTGGATTCGTAGTGCCTTCGCGGAGTGCGCCTATTAACTGAACAGTTAAAGAGCTAAAAGACTGTCAGCCACGGTGAACTCCAAAGCCCGTGGCTGTTTTTATTTCTCATCTTCGCTGCAACACAAAGAGAAATCGCTCTAAAAAAAGAGAAATACCACACCAAACCGGCCACGGGTATGCCAAAGCCGCTTTTACGGACCGCCCTTGCGAGATGTAAAAGCGGAAGGCGAAAGACCCTGGCCGGTTTTTCGTTTCACTGGAGGAAGCAAGAAATGGATACGAACCAAGCAATTATCGTTAAGGATATCTACAAGAAATTCGGAAAACCCAGCGATCCACTGTGGAAAAGGGTTCTCAGATCGAACAACAAAGGTGCCAGGAATGGTGCAAGCGATAACAATGGCTCAAAGCGCGAGTCAAGATTAGAGAATAATAATGGAAAAGGAGCCAACAATGAAAACAACAACAAGAATGGCTCGCACAAAATAGAAATCATCGCCGTCAATAAAATCTCGTTTGAAGTGCACCGGGGTGAAATCTTTGGGGTGCTAGGACCTAACGGTTCTGGCAAATCGACACTCATTCGCTTGATGGCTACTCTGCTGCTGCCTGATGGTGGTGAATTAAAAATCTTCGGCTACGATGTGGTCACTGAAGCGATCAAGGTGCAGCGGATCATCAACCGTGTCTCTGTGGAGGCGTCTTTCTTTAAGAAACTCTCCCCTATCGAGAACTTACTCTATGGTGCACGGCTTTACGGGATGTCTGGCTCGGAGACCAAGAAACAGGTTGTTCAAATCCTCACCCGGCTTGGTTTGGAAGAACGATCGATCTTTAATCCTATGGAAGAGATGTCACGGGGCATGCAGCAAAAAGTTGCCATCGCCCGGGCTTTGCTCTCCAAGCCCAGGGTGCTGCTTCTGGATGAGCCGACAACCGGTCTCGACCCACGCTCAAAGCAGGAGGTTCAGGCAGTGATTGAAGAACTCCGGGATAAACACGGGACCACAATGCTGCTCACGACTCACGATATGCATGAAGCAGATATCCTTTGTGATCGGGTTGCAATCATGGATAAAGGCAATGTTGTAGCTTTGGATACCCCGAAAAACCTGAAGAAACTGGTCCCAAACTCCAACGGGCATGAAACCACCCTTGAAGAGGTATTCCTGGAGTTAACTGGTCGCAAACTCAAAGAAGAAAACGAATAACACCTGTAGGGAGACCAGGCAATGAAAGACCAAACCCTGGCCCCCCTCCGGAGGAAAAACCATGTCTACCGTATCACCCGTCTTACACCAACTGCGCGCTTCTTATGCCTTCATGGAGCGTAATGCCAACCTGGTCAAACGTTACTGGAGTTGGGAACTAGTCTGGATCATCTATTCCATCGCCAACAGCCTGAGTGTCAGTTTTATCGGCTTGGGGATGGAAGCCCTTAGCGGTGCCGATGCGAATGTAGATGGTCGCTTCCTGGTCCTCTACCTTGTGATTGGCACCCTGGTTTGGAGGTACCTCTCTACCGTATTCTACTGGATCACAGAATTGATCAGCATCGAACGTTGGGAAGGAACGATTGAATATACCCTCATGGCTCCCATCCACCGGCTGACTCATATGGCTGGGCAAACTATATTCGCAGTCATCTATAGCCTTATAACTACCGCGGTGATCCTTGGTGTCACGGTACTTATTTTCGATCTTGACCTGAGCAAAGCCAACCTTTGGGGTGGTACCTTGATGCTGCTATCCGGCTGCCTGTCTTTCGTCGGCATCAGCATCATGGCATCCTCATTGCCATTACTCTTCCCTGAACGTGGTGCCCAAATGACCCATATTGTCATCGCCTTGCTCTTGCTCGTCTCCGGTGTTTACTACCCAGTGGAAGTACTCCCCATCTTTCTCCAAAAAATGGCCGTCATCAGCCCGGCGACCTATGTCCTGGATGGGGTGCGACTTTCGCTTCTGGAAGGCACTTCAACCCTTGCCCTGTGGTCCTATATGTGGCCCACCTTGCTGATGGGTCTCGCCCTTATCCCTTCCGGTTTATGGGTGTTCGAACAGGCAGAGAAGTATGCCAAGCGAAAAGGAAAATTGCATCGCAATGGCTAACCTAAAAAATGAAAAACAATTTACGTGAATATCCGGTACCCTCATCCAACCGGATCAGCCAAATTAATCGAGAAAAACATCATGTCCATTCTGACCACTGATAACCTGAGTCTCTCCTTCGGAGATTTTGACCTCTTTCAAGGGATCTCCGTCAACATTGCTAACGACAGTAAGATCGGCTTGATCGGACCTAACGGGGTTGGAAAAACCTCCCTGTTAAAAATCATGGCTGGGATCACTCTACCTACTTCCGGCAAAGTCCATATCGCACGCGGACGCCACCTGGGATACCTGCGACAGGAAGCTGTAGAAGCCTTTGCTGCACGTGAGAACACCGTTTTCGCTGAAATGCTGACCGTGTTTTCCGATCTGATCGAAACGCAGCACCAACTGCATCACATGGAAGCCGAGATGGCAGCTGGTATATTTTCTGAAAATTTCTTAGAAAATTACGGCGAGTTACAGCAAGCGTTTGAATTGGCTGGAGGCTATGATTACAACATTTGCATCCAGCGCACTTTGAGTGGCCTGGGGCTTGGGGAGGAATACTGGGAAATCCCTTTAAATCACTTGAGTGGTGGTCAAAAGACGCGGGTGTTATTAGCCCGTTTACTGTTGGAAAAACCCGACCTGTTGATGCTGGATGAACCCACCAACCACCTCGATACCGAAGCCATTGAATGGTTGGAACAAACTTTAAGCCGCTGGGAAGGTGCAGTCCTGGTAGCCAGCCACGACCGTTTTTTCCTGGATAGCGCCTTATCTACGATCTGGGACATGACGCCGTCCGGGATCGAGGAATATTCAGGGAATTACTCGGATTACCTGCTGCAGCGCGATGAAAAATGGGAATTCTACGAACGGGTTTTCAAAGAAGAGAAGTCCCGTCTGCAGAAACAAGTTGACTTCGTCCAACGCAACTGGGTCCGAGAAAGCACACATGCCAGGGCTCTAGGTGTGCTCCGTCGAGTCAGCCGTGAGATCAAAGCGATAGAAACATATGGAATCATGGTCCTGCGCAACGGTAAGAAATGGTCCGAGTTGGGTCTACGCTCGGACCGACCACTGGATGTTGTCGAGGCTATCCGAAAGGTAAACGGCCTGCAAATACCCGGACGACCACCCAGGATTCGACCAAGACTAGCCCCCAGCCATATCAGCGGCAACATCATCTTGCATATTGATCAGGCAACTATTGGATACCCAGACAAACCCCTCTTTACCGCCCAGGAAATCGAACTCCATCGCGGAGAATGTGTTGCCCTGATGGGTCCTAACGGTTGCGGAAAGACTACCTTTCTTAAAACACTGCTGCAGCTGCTAGAACCGCTCCAGGGATGTGTGAACCTGGGTGCCAGCCTGAGAATCGGCTACTTTGCCCAGGCACAGGACGAAATGGATCCCAAAAATTCTGTTCTGGATGAATTGCTCCACCACAAGTGGATACCTGTTGGGGAGGCAAGAAGCTACCTGGCTCAATATCTCTTTCGCGGCGAGGATGTCTTCAAACCCATCAGCGCACTCAGCGGTGGAGAACGAGGTCGTTTGGCGCTTGCAATCTTGGCACTGGATGGTTCCAACTTCCTATTGCTTGATGAGCCCACGAACCACCTTGACCTTCCAGCGCAGGAAGTGCTTCAAGAACTTCTACAAGGCTTCCCAGGTACGATTCTGCTGGTCTCTCATGACCGTTTTCTGGTCGATCGATTGGCCACCCAGATCTGGAAGATCAATGAAGGTCAACTCAACGTCTTCGCGGGTACTTATCGCCAGTATGTACTCCAGCGCGCCCTTCCAACATCCCAGATTCGGAAGGTGATTTTATCTCCTCGCCCGATTGCCCGAGATAACAGCAGGGAGACCCGCAAACAACAGCAAGCAATCAGCCGCCTGGAAGACCGCATCCAGCAGCACGAAATCAGCATGCAGCAGCTGAACAAAGCTTTACAACATGCCGGAGAGGATGGACCCTACGATAAAATTCGAGTATTAAGTTTGCAATACGCCCAAGCCCAGGAAGAAATGGAATCTCTCATGGAAGAATGGGAAGCCCTGGCTGCCTGAGGCGATAACCGGAGATATTATGATGACACTGAACTGGATTGATGTGAGCACGCTATCGTTCAACACCCTGCTGCTCTTGGAGCGGGAACAAATCGCCTGGCTGCCGGGTTGGCTGCCCGAGATCGAGTTAGGTACAGCTTTAAAAGCAAACCCGGCGGTTGAGTGGTTCTTACGGCACAAGAATCCCAAGCTTGATCCCTGGGTAGACACTGTTATGGAACAAGGAGTACCAGACGCATCCCCTGCCGAGGTCCGCGCTGCAGAAGAGACGGTCCTGATTTCCATGAATGACCTGGTCTGTTACGTCGTTGATCCTGAAATCTATGACAACCAGCCATTTCTGGCATGGGACTCGAGAGAACTCAGCAGCCTGGTCGATTTCAGCGGAAAGATCGTCGCTGATGTCGGCGCCGGCACCGGTCGCCTGGCATTCGTCGCAGCCCAAGAAGACGCCGTCGGGATTTTTGCGGTGGAACCGGTCGGGAATCTGCGGATCTTTCTAAAGCAGAAAGCCCGTAGGCTTGGACATCACAACGTATTCCCCGTCTCAGGCCTGATCACCGACTTGCCTTTCCCTGATGATTTTTTAGACATCGTAATGGGTGGACATGTTTTCGGAGACCATCCCAAGGAAGAATATACGGAAATGGCACGGGTCACCAGACCTGGCGGTATGATCATCCTCTGTCCGGGGAATAATGATTCCGATAACAGAGCGCACCTTTTCCTAGAAAAACAAGGTTTCCAATGGGCTCGTTTCGAGGAACCTGAAGACGGAATCAAACGAAAGTATTGGAAGACGCTGTAATGAGGATAACTTACAGCTACAGCACGAGGAGGTAAAAAAGCCATGTTAACAATGGATATCAAATTTCGACCTTACACCAGGTTCCATGATTTTCTATTTATGACCTCTATCCTTGCCCTTGGACGCAAAACATCTCGTCGCAATTATTATGTCCACATTGGAGATATTAGTTGGTGGCTGTTCTATAGTGCAGCAGACCTGTCGCAATGGGCAGAGCGGATACGGCTTTGGGAACGGGATGGAAAACTCTGTGGCTGGTCGCTGGTCGATCCGGCCTGGTTATCCTTTGATTTATTTCTTCTCCCAGAGATGTGCGGTACAAAAAAAGCCTGCAATATCCTTGACCTGACTATCCAACAGGCTATGGAAATCGCCAAACAGAACAGGGGTGAACAGGTTCGAACCTTCTGGGTCAGCGAACATGATCACGACCTGACGAAAAATCTCCTGGAACGCGGATTCACCTGCGCCGATTCCTACATGTGGTATTTAGAACGTCCACTCAACGAAGCCATCCCTCCATCAAAGCTACCACAGGATTTTGTGCTTCGCAGTATCCAGGGTGAAGCTGATGCGCTGAAACGAGCAGCGGCTTCTCATAGTACTTTCCAATACAGAAATGGATTTGATAAATATTGGCCGCGATACCAACGATTCATGCGCTCCCCGGTCTATTACCCTAACTTTGACCTGGTAGTTGAGGCTCCAGATGGACAATTTGCCTCTTTCTGCAACATCTGGCCGGACCCGGTTAACCACGTCGGTCTGTTCGAGCCAGTCGGTGTCCGGACGGAATTTCAGGGTCAAGGCCTAGGAAAAGCTGTCGTCGTTTCTGGTCTTGAAAAATTAAAGGCTTATGGCATGGATAAGGCAATGGTCTGTGTGGAACATGATAACCATACTGCTGAAAGATTATATCAAAGTACAGGTTTTGAAAAGAAATTTAAATTACACACTTTCATGAAACAGATTTAGATCAAAACAACCAAAAGGTAGCCTTCAATGTGGATTAAATAAATGATCAAATAGAATCTGCCACAACCAGCACAAACCGCTGGTCACACAATTACAACAATGTTAAATAAGGAATTATCATGAAAACTGAGAAAATTGCTCAACAAATTCAACTCCAACACTCACCACAGATCCCAGGGTTGGTATTCCGCGGTTTTCGAGGAGAATCCGATTACCCGATTATGGCCAGACTCATAGAAGCCTGCATGCAGGAGGACAGCAATGAACATTCAACCAGCCTGGAAGAAATCGCCAATCAATATCAGCACCTCATCAATTGCGATCCATTCAAGGATATGCTTTTCGCCGAGGTGGACGGAGAGGTGATCGGTTACAGCCGGGTATTTTGGGAGAAGTTAAGCGAAGGAATTCGAATCTACAACCTGTTTGGTAACCTTCACCCAGCCTGGCGGAGGAAAGGTATTGGCACAGCGATGCTCGGGTATAACGAAACGCACCTGCTACAAATCGCGGCTGATCATCCCCAAGATGGCGATCGCTTTTACCAATCCTGGGCATCTGATACCGAAAAAAGCACCAATGCCCTATTGAAAAGCCAGGGCTACGAACCCATTCGCTATGGCTTTGAAATGGTACGCGATCTCAACGAATCCTTCCCTGAAACTCCATTGCCCGAAGGTTTAGAAATTCGCCCGGTAGTAGAAGAAGAACACTTCTGGACGATCGTAAAAGCCTCTGATGAGGCTTTCAAAGATCACTGGGGTTATCGTCCCATTACGGATGAAGAATTCCTGGGTTGGAGAAATGATCCAAACTTCCGGCCAGAACTATGGAAAGTAGCCTGGGATGGAGACCAGGTGGCTGGAAGCGTGCAAAATTTTTACAATCCCAAAGAAAACAAGGATTTCAACCGTCAACGTGGCTACACCGAGGGGATCAGCACTCGCCGCCCCTGGCGTCGGCGCGGGCTGGCAAGTGCCTTGATCGTTGAGAGTATGAAGATGTTTAAAGAAATGGGCATGACTGAAACAGCCCACGGCGTGGATGCTGAAAATACCAGCGGTGCCTTGAATCTGTATAAAAAACTCGGTTATATGGTTGAAAAGGAAGAAATCATCTACCGAAAACCTATGAAGTAATCATTCGAAGAAACGAGGAGAATTCCATGACAAAACAAATGATTTCAAAGGAATTCACAAGCCGCGGTGCTAACATGGAAGATGTGGAAATTGCGGTCAATCTGATGAATTCTTATTCACAGCATTATTTGGGTACAAGAGAAGCGCCACCAGAAACGATTCAAAATGAATGGGGCTCTCCTGGTTTTGATCCATTGACAGACATCCGCCTGGTATTTTCCCCTGAAAACAAGCTCGTCGGTTATGTTGAAGTTTGGGATACCGCCAATCCTCCCGTTCACCCCTGGGTTTGGTGGTGCGTCCATCCTGATCATATTGTGAACGGGGTGGGTTCCTATCTCTTAAACTGGGCAGAAAACCGCGCTCGGGAAGCTATTCCTCGCTGTCCGAGCGATTCACGAGTAGCATTCCGTTCAGGCACCAACCAGGAAATCCTTCCCGCGAAAGAAAGGATGGAAAAACACGGCATGGTGAATATCCGCCATAATTTCCAGATGCGGATCAACATGGAAACCCCACCCCCTGAACCAGTTTGGCCTGATGGGATCAGTTTGAAAGTCTTCGATCTGGAAAAAGATGACCTGGCTGAGGTCTATCGTGCTGATACCGAGTCGTTTCGAGACCACTTTGGTTTTGTTGAAAACCCTTTTGAGGAGGGGCTACAACGCTTTGAACATTTCATGACAGCCGAAGAGGGATACGCTCCTGGGTTTTGGTTCCTGGCGATGGCGAGTGATCAATCCGGAAGTGAGCAGATTGCTGGAATTTGCCTTAACCGAAAACACAGCTATGAAGATCCTGAGGTCGGTTGGGTTTCCACCCTGGGCGTGTTACGACCCTGGAGAAAACGCGGCATAGGTCTGGCGCTTCTTTTACACTCATTTAGGAAATACTACCGGCGTGGTTTTCGAAAGGTTGGCTTGGGGGTGGATGCCAAAAACCTGACTGGTGCCCTGGGTCTTTACAAGAAAGCGGGGATGCACATCCACCGCCAATTCGATCTTTACGAAAAAGAAATCCGTCCTGGCGTGGAAATTAGTGTACAATCCCTGGAAGATTAAGAAACCGGGAGCAAAGTAAACCAAGATATACGAGGTGTGTAATTTGTATTCATACCTCGTATATCGAATCTTTAATAAACATGGAGAACACGATGCCTGTTAAAGCTATCTTCTGGGATCTTGGGGGGGTGATCAGCCGTACTGAAGATCCGGCACCAAGAGATCAACTGGCCTCGGAGCTAGGGGTGACCAGGGACTATTTAAATCACCTTTTCTTTTCCGGTCCAGAAGGGACTCGCGCCCAATTAGGACAAGTGACCATACCAGAACTACTGGTCAATATTCGCCGTGAACTCAATCTCAAGCAGGGACAATATCCCAACCTTGTTGAGCGGTTTTTTGGTGGGGATGCTCTTGATGAGGAACTGGTTGAATTTATCCGGCAGCTCGGGTTGAAATACAAAATTGGTGTAATCAGCAATGCCTGGGGGCAGCTAGATGATCTGCTTAAAGAATGGGGGATTGAGGATGCATTTGACCTGGTAATTGGTTCGGGTGATGTCGGCATCATGAAACCCGATCCAAGGATCTATCAAATGGCGCTAGCTGGTCTCGGTGTTCTACCGCAGCAAGCTGTTTTCATCGATGATTTCATCGAGAATGTCCACGGCGCCCAAACGCTAGGGATGCATACTGTGCATTTTAAGAATAGGAGCCAGGCCTTGGAAGACCTGAAATGTTTGTTGAAAGTGGATTAAGGCTGGGTAATTATGTACAGAAAGGGAACAAACTTTTTTTCCTACCTTGTCTCCCAGTTTACATTTTTTCACCCCTACCTTCTTCCCATGCTGGAAACCTCATCCCCTTTCATTCTCATGCAACCCCTCCCACTCTCTGATCAATGCCTCTAATTCATTCTGAATTTCAACATATTCATCCCCCAGCCTGATAACCTCATCCTGATCTGCGGGAGGTTGTGCCAGCCGTGCGCTGATGTCTGAAAGCCGATTCTCCAAATCTGCCACCCGCTCCTCAATTTTCTCCAGGCGCGCTGCTCGACGGCGTTCTTCAGTAAGGGCACGGTTTTTCGCTGCCCGTTCACGCCGGTTCGCATCCAAAGCCTGTCTGCTAACTGCTTTATCCATAGAACCGGATGAATTTTGGGTCTCTTGGAAGACGCGGTACTCACTGTAAGTGCCCTGGAATATTTCCAGGGTACAAGAGTCCTTATCGATTTCCCAAACCTGAGTCCCCAAAGCATCAATTAAATATCGGTCATGCGATACCAGGATGATCGTGCCATCGAAATTTGCCAGCACATTTTGCAAGGTCTCTTGTGCGGGTATATCCAGATGGTTGGTAGGCTCATCCAGGAGAAGCAGGTTTGCCTTACTCAAGGCAAGTTTTGCCAGCGCCAGCCGCCCTCTTTCTCCTCCCGAAAGTACAGAAACTGGTTTAAAAACTTCATCGCCGGTGAATAGATATCGGGCAAGATAGTTGCGGATTTCAGCTACCAGCATGATAGGAGCGACGGTCTCAATTTCCTGTATAAGGGAATTTGTTGGGTTGAGGTCTTCATGAGCCTGGGCAAAATAACCGATATCCAGGCTAGCACCCAGGGATACCTGTCCGCCAAGCGGGGGGAGTTTACCGAGGATTGTTCGTAAAAATGTCGTCTTCCCAGAGCCATTGGGACCAATTAAGGCTGTACATTCCAGGCGATGGAGCTCAATCTCTGGTGTCTGGAATAGGGTGTTTCCAGGGTAGCCCACAATCAAATCATGGGTACGCAAAATGATATTTCCGCTCCGCTTATGCGTCCTGAGGTTTAATTTTAGATCTGCAGCCTGCAACGCCGGACTTCGCAGTGCCTTGATTGCTGCGTGGGCCTGGTCTACTGTCATCATGCTCTTTGTTGTAGCAACATCTTCGCTGATTTCCGACCATGTTTTGCCTTCCATCGCCTCCAAGCCTATCTGCTGGATAGCCTGAAGCTGGCGGCTGAGACGTTTCAACCTGCCGCGAGCCTGACTCACATTCTGACCAGAGATATTGCGCTTAATATAATCAAGCTCTTTCTCCAATCTTTCTTTCTCCGCTTCGAAAGTCTTCTCTCGCAACGCCCAACGCTCCTGACGTTGTTGGACGTAGTGACTGTAATTGCCGCGATAGGTCTCAATTCCCCCACCTCCCATCTCCCAGATAAAGTTGCAGACTCTATCCAGGAAATAACGGTCATGAGAAACAATCAGTGCTGCGCCATCCCAATCCTTCAGGTAATTCTCCAGCCATTCTACAGCCTTAATATCGAGGTGATTGGTGGGCTCGTCAAGTATCAATAGTGTGGGTGCTTCGAGCAACAGCTTCGCCAACAAAGCACGAGTACGCTGTCCCCCTGATAGGTGAATCAAAGGCATAGCGTATTCGTATTCCTCAAATCCCAAGCCAGACAACACCTGTTTGATTGTTGTCTCATAGGTATAACCCCCAGCATATTCAAACCGCAGCTGCAGCGCACCGTAGATTTCTATCGCACGTTGGGTAACTTTTGGGTCTGGATCAACCATCTCAGCAGCCAGCCGGTTTAGCTCCTTCTCTTGCTTTCGTAAACCAGCGAAAGGGATCAGGCACTCCTGCCACAGTGTACACTCCGATTTCATAACCGATTCCTGCGGCAGGTAGCCCATGGTCAGGCCGCGCGCGTAATGGACTTCTCCTTGAGATGGCGGTTCTCTACCGGCAATGATCCGCAACAAGGTGGTTTTGCCAATCCCATTTGGACCGACGACAGCGATGCGCGCCCCGTGGGGGATGCTCAATGATAAACTGGCAAAGATATCAACTGGATCGAAAGATTTTCCAAGGTTATGGGTAGTAATAAGTGACATAGCAGAAGATGTTGCAACCTATCAACAAACCGCCGAGTCTTGATCTGGCAACAGGATATAAGAATCGCATCGAATTTAAATATTCCTCGCAATAAGAAAAGGTGGAAGTATCAGACTCGCGTTCAGTTGGCATCGAGTATGCACCAGAATAACTGCCGAACCATTTTACCTTATTCTCAGGCAAAGGCGATATCATTAAAATTGCTGGAATCCCGTTGAGAAGGGTCCCATGATATAATTTCGCCCTCGAAAGGAAAATGTGTCAAGTCTGAAGTCTCTTATCTTTATGAATAGTCATCTACAACCCAATAAAAATACCTGGGGCTGGCAAAAAATTGTCCAGATCATCATCATCCTGGTGGTTGCTGTTTTACTTGTTTTCTTCACTTACAATACAGTCAAGAAACTGGTCATCTCCTGGGAAATCACCTCCCTACCGGGTTTGGCAATTAAAGCACCAACTCCTACACCTCAACCAGGGAACGAAACTACAACATCTGAAGAGGAAAGTACAACTGCTGTTGAATCATCTACTGTATCTACGGGTCCTGTACCCGATCCCTGGGATGGGGCAAGTCGGGTCACAGTACTGGTAATGGGACTTGATTACAGCGATTGGCGCGCTGGTGAGGGACCACCTAGAACCGATACTATGATCTTGCTGACCCTAGATCCAATTTCAAACACTGCCGGTATGCTCTCCATACCCAGAGATTTATGGGTGAATATCCCTGGATTTGATTATGGCAAGATAAACACCGCATACCAATTAGGGGAGGCTTACAAATTTCCCGGTGGTGGACCTGGTCTGGCGATGAAAACCGTCGAAAACCTGATTGGCGTACCCATTCAGTATTATGCACAAATCGATTTTTCTGTGTTCGTTCGCTTTATCGATGAGATCTATGGAGTGAAGATAGACATCCCATACGAAATATTTGTAGATATTTACGACGACGAGTTAGGTCTAAAAAGGATAGAACCCGGCGTTCAGGTTCTTCCCGGAGAATATGCCCTCGCTTATGCAAGGGCGCGCAACACGGAAGGGGCAGACTTTGATCGTGCCCAACGCCAGCAGCAGGTGATTATGGGAATTCGCGACCGGTTGCTAGAACCAGGGATGATCACCGACTTGATCTCCAAGGCTCCAGAATTATACAATGAATTTTCCAGTGGAATTAACACAAACTTTTCCTTAGAAGAGGTCATTCAATTGGCCTGGTTAGCGAAGGGGATACCTTCAGAAAACATTTACCACGGAATTATTGGCGAAGAACAGGTTAACTTCGGAAAATCACCCGATGGTTTGGATGTCTTGAAACCACTTCCTGACCAGATCAGATTGTTAAGGGATAAAATTTTCATCCCTGCCGGTGCCTTTAATCCAGTCATGGATCCTGATTCTGACCCGCTGACTTTAATGTTGCAAGAAAATGCAACGATCTATATCCTAAACGGCACCTTTACGCCAGGATTAGCTGGTCTGACCATGGAATACCTACAGGGTCTAGGTGCCAATGTCATCGGCACAAATGATGCCAGTGATAAACCCTATCCCTACACCATGATTTACGACCACACCGGGAACCCCTATACAGTCCAATACCTGGTAGAACTATTTCAAATATCGAAGTTCAGGATTTTTAGCAGGTTTGACCCAGATGCTCAGGCAGATGTGACCATTATCGTCGGTGATGATTGGGCGAATGTAAACCCAATGCCCTGATTTTCTCAGAAAACGCCTGATGGTTTGAAAAGGGATCTAGATGAACCATTTCCGATATCAAGAAAAAGAAAAGAAAAAGCGCTTTGATAAAATGTTTTGGCTGCTGCTTTTTTCCTTTATCATTTTTGTCGGACTAACGGCTTACCTTGCTTTCTCCCTAGTCAAAGACACAGTGATCGCTCTTGGTCTTGCCCCTGAAACCCCAGAAATTCAGGACCTGGTTTCACAGCCAGCGGATGATTATAAGAAATTCTTAGATGTATCTTCCCCTCTTCAAGGTAACAATGCCCCGTCAGCGGTGCCCTGGGATGGGAAGAGCCGGGTCACTGTGCTGCTGATGGGAGTTGATTCACGTGACTGGCTCTCCGAGAATGGTCCCCCTCTTACCGACACGATTATCCTGGCAACGATCGACCCTGCTACCCAAGCCGCGGGTTTATTATCCATCCCTCGAGACCTTTGGGTCGAGATTCCCAACTATGGCTATAGTAAAATCAACCAAGCCTATCAGCTAGGCGAAGCCAACCAGGAGCCTGAAGGAGGCGCTGGTTTGGCTATGGACACTTTGGAGAATTTATTCGACATTCCCATCCAATACTACGCATTGGTGGATTTCAACGCCTTCGTCCGTCTGGTAGATGAAATAGGTGGGGTGAAGATCGACATCCCTGAAGCTATAAAAGTAGATCCCATTGGTGAAAAAAACCCAATAACCCTACAAGCGGGTGTCCAGACTCTTACCGGTGAACTTACCCTGGCCTATGTTCGTAATCGTGATACCGCAGGTAGTGATTTTGACCGCATCCAACGGCAGCAGCAGGTCATCCTGGCAATACGAAAACGCGTCATCAGTTTTCAGATGATCCCTGTCCTGATGGATAAGGCACCAATCCTGTACGAAGAGGTAGCCTCTGGTGTCAAGACTAACTTAAGCTTACAGCAGGTAGTCCAGTTGGTCTTCCTGGCTGCCCAGATTCCGGAAGGTAATATTCAAAATTTACAAATAAGCCACGAACAGGTTATTGACGCAATCTCTTGGAATGGCATGTCCATCCTGCAACCAATACCAGAAGAAATCCTGCAGCTACGTGATTCACTCTTCGCAACTGAGCCCTTATCCAGGCCTGAGATTGTATTAAACATGGATCCTGATGAACGCATCAGGGAAGAAGATGCCAGCATTACGATCCGAAATGGCACTTTCACTCCAGGCCTGGCAGCCAGCACCAGCGAATACCTGCAATCGATGGAACTCCGCATCGTTGATGTGGCTAATGCCGATCAGGTTTACGAACAGACGATTATCATCGACTACACAGGCAAACCTTACACTGTCGAATACCTCGCCGACCTGCTGAACATCTCTCCGGGAAAAATCTATCAACGTTTCGAACCTGATAGCTCCGTAGATATCACCATCATCCTGGGAGAAGATTGGGCTGAGAACAATAATTTACCTTGACAACCTGCTTTATTCTCCTAATAAAAGCCATCATGGGGGTATTTGCACCAAGATAAGCACAGCCGAGTTCTCAAAAAATATCGTGTTGAGACGACCCATTTTCTACAACCTGTTAGAAACCATTTAAGATTTTCTGTCCATCCAATTCTCAATTAAGGAGAGTATACTAAAACCATGGACACGCTCGAAGGCTCCATCGAACGAGTCACTTATTACAACCCCGAGAATGGTTACACCGTCCTACGCCTGCGTCCAATACGAAGCAATAGGAGTACAGGACTCCGCCCTACGTCTTTGAGCCGCGAAGGCCTGGTCACGGTCGTGGGTAACCTTCCTGACCTCTCTGCTGGTGAACAAGTCCGACTCCAGGGGTTATGGGTCAACCACCCCAGGCACGGCAACCAGTTCAAAGCAGAGATCTGTGAGCGCTCTCTCCCCGCAACCATCACCGGTATCCGCCGATACCTGGGTTCAGGCCTGATAAAAGGGATTGGTCCTCGCCTGGCGGATCGCATTGTCAAGAAATTTGGGAGCAAGTCCCTGGATATCATCGAGAATCACCCTGATAAGCTGCGTGAAGTCCAGGACATCGGTCCCAAGCGGACCCAAAAAATTGTTCAAGCCTGGCAAGAACAACGTCAGGTCAAGGAGATTATGCTCTTTCTTCACAGCCATGGTGTGACAACCAACCTTGCTGTCAAGATCTACAAAACTTATGGCGACCATGCCCTTGAAATAGTGCAACAAAATCCCTACGCCCTGGCTCGCGATATTTATGGGGTAGGTTTCAAGACTGCTGACAAACTCGCCCAGGATCTTGGCCTCCCTTCAGACCATCCTTCCAGGATCGAAGCTGGTGTGATCTACATCCTTAACCAGATGAGCACCGAGGGTCATGTTTATGCCCCAATAGACGAGTTGGTCCAACAAGCCATTGATTTGCTGTCGGTGAACGCCGAATTGGTTCACCCTGCCCTGGAGCGTCTAGCGGTGGAGGACCGCATTCGTCAAGATCAGCTCCCACTTGCTTCCCTACGAGAACAGGTTTCCTCCTCGCAGAATATCTCCGAAGTCGGATTACGACTGGCGGAAAACCAGGAGGACTATGCCAGCCGTGTCGTCTACCTGACCCCGTTCTACTTCGGGGAACGCGGCGTCTCTGAACGACTGGGAGTTCTGACCTATGCTCTGCCCACACGCATGAGTAACCTGCCACCTGCTTTCGTCGCTCTGGATAGTACCCTTTCCGCAGAACAAGCAATAGCCATCCGCACTGCCCTAACCCATCCGGTCAGCGTGCTTACCGGTGGACCCGGCACCGGCAAGACGACCTGTCTGAAAGCCCTGATCCAGATCCTCGATGGTGCCAGCAAACGCTATGCGCTGGCTTCTCCTACGGGTAGGGCAGCCAAGCGGCTTTCCGAAGCCACTGGGCGACCCGCCAGCACCATCCATCGCTTGCTGGGTTTCTCCCCGCGCGAAGGATTTAAACACGGTGCTGACAACCCCCTAGCAGTTGATTTCCTTGTCTTAGACGAAGCCTCCATGCTCGATTTGATCCTGGCGAACAACCTGCTTAAGGCATTACAGCCGGGTACACACCTACTCCTTGTTGGTGATGTTGACCAGCTCCCCTCCGTCGGTGCAGGGGATGTCCTGCGTGATATCACTGCCAGTGGCACGGTCCCCATCACCCGTTTGAACACTATATTCCGCCAGGCAGCTGACTCACAGATCATCACGAATGCCCACCGCATCAACCAGGGCAAGATGCCATTATTCTCCCAATCTACAAAGGCAGGCACCAGGGGCGATTTCTACCTCTTCCCGGGCAGAGATGCTGAGCAGGCGGCACGATGGGTCATTGATGTCGTTGTTAATCGCATCCCGAACCAGTTTGGTTTCGAACCACAGCGCGATATCCAGGTACTGTCACCCATGTACCGTGGTGCAGCTGGTGTTCAAGCTCTTAATGAACATCTCCAAAACGAGCTGAACCCAATGACATCGAAAAAACCGGAGGTTCGTCTATTTGGCACCAATTTCAGACCGGGCGACAAAGTCATGCAGATCGAGAACAACTATGAAAAGGAGGTCTTCAATGGAGATATTGGCTTTATCAAAGCCATCGATCTAGTAGACCATATCATTACGGTACTTTATGACCAACGTACTGTGAACTATGACTTCGCCGAATCCGACCAGCTCGTACTTGCATACGCAGTCACCATCCACAAAGCACAGGGGAGCGAATTTCCCGCCGTGGTCATCCCTCTGGTCACCGCCCATTACCTATTGCTACAGAGAAACCTACTATACACCGCCATCACCCGGGCAGAGGAGCTCTGCGTGCTAGTCGGCAGTAAAAAGGCCATCGCCATCGCAGTCCGCAACAACAAGGTCGCCCATCGCTACACCGCACTAGATTTCCGCTTGAAGACCTATCGGTGAAGATTCTTCTTCAACATGCTTTCAATCTTAACAGGCAATCATTTACCTGTCAGATATTGCGTCAATCTTAATAAGAAACCCTCTTTAACGCAAAAACAGATCTTGATAGTTTCTGAGAGTACAATCCCAGATAATAATGCCCTGTCAGGATCTCATGTCAAGCAATAATCCTGCCGATATCGATCAAGAAACCATTGGATTTATTCACGAAAACAAATATTTCATTTATCCTGATGATATGGGTTTATCAAAAAAATTCTCGGGAATCCTAATTAGTCGCATTAATTGTGTTGATGAAAAATTATGCGTAAAGTTGCTATTAAAGGAATTGGACAGACACCTGTCAGCGAACACTGGGATAAGTCCCTGTTGGTTTTAGCCGGAGAAGCTGCCTTTGCTGCCCTAGAAGATGCCAGGCGCGATTCTGCTCAAGCGCTATATATCGGCAATATGTTATCCGGTAGCCTGGATAAGCAGGAACAGATCGGCGCGATGGTTGCTGATTGGCTCGGCTTTCGTGGCATAGAAGCAATGAAGTTTGAAGCTGCCTGTGGCTCTGGAGCTGCGGCATTTCGGATGGGCTTGATGGCTGTGGCGTCCGGCGAGATCGACAGTGCTCTGGTCATCGGGGCTGAAAAGATGACCGATTCTCTCCCTGACGAAACAACTGCTGCTTTAGCTATGGCTGGTGATGCTGACTGGGAAATTATCCATGGTCTTTCTTTTGTCGGCATTAACGCTTTGATCATGCAACGATATATGCATGTGTATGGTTGGAAACATGCTGATTTCGCCCCCTTTTCAATCAATGCCCACACGAACGCCCTCCATAATCCCAACGCCAGGCTGCACATCCATGTAGATCGGAATAACTACCTTTCCGCTCCGATGGTTTCCAGTCCAATCAACCTGATGGACGCTTCAGCCATTGGCGATGGTGCTGCTGCCGTCTATATTGCGGCAAAAGACCCGCTATCTTCATCGCTGGACAACCTGGTAACGGTAATTGGCTCAAGTTCAGCTACAGACACCCTCGCTGTCCACGACCGCCAAGATATGCTTTGGCTAGACGCGGCTGAAAGCTCTGCTCGCAAAGCTTATGCACAGGCTGGTATTGGTCCAGAGGAAATCGACCTCTTCGAGCTCCATGATGCCTTTACAATCATGGCAGTCCTCAGTTTGGAGGCTTGTGGTTTTGCGGACCGTGGTCAGGGGATTCGCCTGGGTCTGGAAGGGGCAATACGCCCAGATGGGGTAATCCCAATCACCACTCGCGGCGGCTTGAAAGCTCGTGGTCATCCTGTAGGTGCTACGGGGATCTATCAAATCGTTGAAGTAGTGGAACAACTTAGAGGATTGGCCGGTAAGACCCAGATTGAAGGGGCAAAAACCGGTATGACTCAAAACATCGGGGGTAGTGGCGCCACCGTCCTCACCCATCTCTTCCAAAAAGAAGAATAGGAAGTAAACCTCTTCGCTGTATCGGGCCAACGGTACAGAACTTTCAATATTTTAGTATTTGAGTCCATTTCTCGCATCTTTCATCTCACCCGCTTGCATTTTAAATATATATAAACTGGTAAAATCTTCGAAATTCCTATCTCCGCCGCAAGCGGAGGGAGTATTACGGAATTGCCCCTACGGGCAAAGATTTTGAAAAAGTTTGGAACCCACGTATCAAGGACGGGTTATTCGGCAAGAAAAAACTTCAACCCTTCATTATTTTCCATTTATCATTCAACTCATCCAACCGCAGATTCAAATTTATTGAATCGCTATTAAATATTATCAAATATGATCTTGACATTATTAAATTTCTCCATATAATTATTCTAAAAAGAAGTAAGAATACCGTCAATACTCTTACATTTTGAAAGGAAAATTCGAATGCAGCCTTTACCAAGCAACTGTCCCCTTTGCAACGGGGAACTTACCGTAACCAGGATTTACTGCCGCAGTTGTGACTCTACCATTGAAGGGCGTTTCACCGCTGGTGCTTTTTCACAACTGACCGAGGAACAGCTGGCTTTTATTGAGACATTTATTCGTTGTGAAGGGAAAATCACCCGCATGGAGGCCGAACTTGGTCTTTCATACCCCACCATTCGCAATCGCCTACACGAGGTCATTCGTGCCCTTGGATATGAACCTGGCGAAGGAGATTCCACTGGAATGTCAGAGCCGGAACGGAGAAAGGTCCTGGAAGCCCTCGAAAACGGCGAGATCAGTTACGAAGATGCCATGCAAATGCTCGAAGATGGAGGTGATTAAAATGGCAAAGAAAACAGAAGACAAAAAGGAAACAACAAAAGCGCGAGAAATCGAGCACATTGCGGGAGATAAACCTGATGACGGAAAAGAGTACCTTCACACAAATATTGGCTTTGATCGCTCGTGGGATCACGGTGGGGTTGAGCCAAAATCGCCGCGACACTTGAGCATACATCTTATTAAGCTCACTAAAATCATCAAACCATGGAAGCTTTACCCGAGGGTATCCCTCGAGAATACCCCAATCGCCCAAAAGGGTGTTGTTTTGTTTTGCTTCCTCGTAGACTTCTGTGCCATGGAGAGGATACAAACAGGCCATGTTAATACCTGTTGGCTTGGCTCCCATGAGAAAATCAGATGTCTGTTTTATTGTCTCAGGAGTTTCGCCCGGAAAGCCCAAGAAGAGGTCGGCATAGCACTGGAGGCCAGCAGCGCGAACCATTCGTATGGCCTCGTAGTTTTGCTCAACGGTGGTTTTTTTGTTCATTGCATCGAGCATTTTTTGTGACCCAGATTCAATACCGAAGGTTACGCTACGAACCCCCGCTTTCCTCATTAACTGCAAGAGTTCAGGATCCAG